>CALWCR010000042.1 GCA_944376445.1 uncultured Clostridia bacterium
ATTTCGATTAAGGAGAGGAAAGATGCAGATCACGGTAGTATGCGAACAGAACGGCGCCATGCTTTCTCCCGAAGGGAAAAAGGCGTATCCCGAAGGGCTGGGAAGCTGCCTGAAAGGGATGCTCGAAGAGGCGGGGCATAATGTCACGCTCGTCACCATCGGCGAAGAGGGGGCGGCGGCGCTCACCGACGAGATCATCGGCGGCACCGACGTCATGTTCTGGTGGGGGCACTGGTACCACGGCAAGGTCTCCGACGAGATCGTCGCCAAAGTCGCGGACAGGGCGCTTCGAGGGATGGGCATGGTCTTTCTCCATTCCGCACACGATTCCAAGATCTTCAAACGGCTGCTCGGCTCTTCCTGTTCCCTCAAATGGCGGGAAGACGGCGAGCACGAACGGCTCTGGTGCACGGATATGACCCATCCGATCGCGCGCGGGCTGGGGGAATATATCGATATTCCCCGAGAGGAAATGTACGGGGAACCCTTCGACATCCCCACCCCCGACGAGCTCGTGTACATCGGCTGGTTCCGCGGGGGAGAAGTGTTCCGCGGCGGCTGCGTGTTCAGGCGCGGCGCGGGCAAGCTCTTCTATTTCAACCCCGGGCACGAAACCTACCCGACCTATAAGCTCCCCGCCGTCAGGCAGCTTTTGCGGCAGGCGTGCGCGTATGTCGCGCCCGCGCTGCCCATAAAAGGGGAGATCTGCTGCCCGCACGTGGAGCAGTTCAGCGTCAAAGAATAATTGTATAGAATAGGAAGCGCCCCGCAAACCGTTCGGTTTGCGGGGCGCCGCCTTATGGAAAAGCGTCCTCTTACGGCGCGGCGTCCGCATTTTCGCCGCGCGCGGCAAAGGGCGCTTTTTTTTTATTTTAAACGGAAGCGGCGGAATGGTTTTCGGCTCTTTTATCCGTAAAACAAAAGCGCCCTTTCGCGGGCAAGACCTTCCCGTCTTTTGCGGGCATTTTGCCGCCGCAAGCGGCAAAACAAACCGCCCCGTGATGACGGCAAAGCCCAGCCGCAAGCGGCAAAACAGACCGCCCCCGTGATGACGGCAAAGCACCGCCGCAAATAACAAAACAAATCCGCCCCGCCGTTTTTTATGGCGGGGCGGACGTTTAGGCGTCGCCGTGCAAGAAGGGGGTCGTCTCTCTCTTTACGAAGTTGTTTCTCAGATAGATATATCTGTGCGGGCGGCGGGGGGAGGCGATGCGCTCCAAAAGGGTGTCGACGGCCTGCCTGCCGAGCGCCTGCTTGTCGATATTTACGGTGGAAAGTTTGGGGCTTTTCAGCCTGCTTTCGGGTATATTGTCAAAGCCGATGATATTGATCTCGGCGAGGTCGGTGTGTTTGCGCTGTTTGAGCGCGTCGATGAGCGCGAGGGCGATAAAGTCGTTGGCGCAGACGATGCAGTCGGGCAGGACGGGCATCGGGCGGTAAAATTCTCCGAGCGCCGCGGCGTTGCCGTAGGGGAAGGCATTGCCCTTGAGAATGGACAGATCTTCGCGGAAAGGGAGGTCCAGCTCGATGAGCGCGGCGCGCAGCCCCATGTACCGCTCGAAAAATCCCTTGCAGTTGAAGGGGTTGCCGATGAAGGCGAACCGCTTGGCGCCCGCGGCGGCAAGTTCGCGGACCACGGCGCGCACCGTCTCGCCGTTGTCGGAGAGCACCACGTCGTAATCGCCGCCGATGTTCTCGTCGCAGCAGCAATCGAGAAAGACCGTGGGGATGTCCAGAGAGAGGATGTCCTCCATCAGTTCCTTTTTGAAAAATTCGATGCAGAGGATGCCGTCCACGCCGAACTGATAGATATAGCGCTTGATGGTCTCAAAATCCGTGTCCGGCTGGAAGACGTATTGCAGGATCTCGAGGCGGCAGTGCTCGGCTTGCGCCATGATGCCGCGGATGAGATATATGTAATAGTTGGCGGTGAGCAGGGGCACGGAGGAGAGGATGAGGATCTTTTTGTCCGTCTTTGCCGTCTCGCTGCCCGAAGAGATCAGATCGAAACTCTTGTATCCCATCTGCACGGCGGTGTCGAAGATGCGCTGTTTTGTCTTCGGCGAAATATGCTTGCCGTTGAGCGCTTTGGATACGGTGTTGCGCGAAAGGTGCAATGCGTCCGCAATGTCCGCAATGGTCGGCGATTTTTTCATATAACTCCCCCTTGATTCCATTTGTTGCCGCATAGCGAGGGGCAAAAACAGCCCTCCCGATACGATTTATATTACCCGATTACAGTATAGCACATATCATGGTTATTTGCAACCGAAATGCAATAAAAAATTCGGGGGGGGGGGTGTTAAATGTAACATTTATGCGCTAAAAAAGGTGCAAACGCACCTTTTTAAACTATTTTTGCGCGTTTTTGTTGACTTGTAACTTTTATGATGATACCATAAAAATACAAGGAGGGATCGGGAATGGATCAGATGATCGCCGGAATGTCGCTGCGGGAGATCAGGAAGCGCGAAAAGAAAAACTATTGGCTGCTTCTCTTTATCCTGCCCGCGTTTGCGTTCGTATTTGTTTTTTGCTATGTGCCGATGTACGGCATCCTCATCGCCTTTCAGGATTTCGTGCCGGGCGACGAAATTTTGTCCGAATATACCATCTGGGTCGGGTGGGACAACTTCGTCATGTTCTTCAAGGACTATATGTTTTGGACATTGATCGAAAACACCTTCCTCTTGTGCCTGTTCGGCTTTCTCATCGGCTTTCCGCTGCCCATCGCCGTGGCGCTCATGCTCAATTCCATGCGCCAAAAGCGCGCGTCCAAGGTGATCCAGACCATCTATTATATCCCGCACTTTATTTCGCTCGTCGTCATGGTCGGCATGATGTATCTCTTCTTCGGGCAGTACGGGCTGGTCAACAATATGCTCGACGCGCTCGGCCTTTCCCGCTACTCTTTCTTTTTGCGGGAAGAGGCGTTCCGTCCCATGTACATCCTTTCGGGGGTGTGGCAGGATTTCGGCTGGAACGCGATCATCTATCTGGCGGCGCTTTCGGGGGTGGACCAGGAACAGCACGAGGCCGCCATCATCGACGGCGCCACCCGCCTTCGCCGCGTCTTTGCCATCGACCTTCCCGCCATCGCGGGCACCGTCTCCATCCTCCTCATCCTCTCCATCGGCAACATGATCTCCGTCGGCTATGAAAAGGTGCTCCTCATGCAGACGGACGCCAACCTCGGAAAGTCTGAGGTCATCATGACCTATGTGTACAAAAAGGGTCTGACGGGCTATGTCATGCAGGGCTATTCCACGGCGGTGGGGCTGTTCAACTCCGTCGTCAACGTCATCCTGCTCATCTCCGCCAACACGCTGGCAAAAATGTTCTCCAAGAACACGCTCTTCTGATCGGGAGGAAAGTTATGGAACAGGAAATCATACAGGCCGCCCCCGAGGGGCTGCAAAAACCCAGGCGGCATAAAAAAGCGGTCGGCAAGGCGGACAGGATCTATTACATCGTCATCGACGTCATCCTCGTCCTCCTCCTTCTCATCGTGCTGTATCCGCTCTATTTCGTCGTCATCGCTTCCATATCGGATACGGACGCCATCTTCAACGGAGAAGTCTTTCTCTATCCCGTGGGCATCAACTTCAAGGGGTATGAAGCGCTTTTGCAGAACAAGATGATCTGGACGGGATACCGCAACACCATCTTATACACGCTGGGCGGCACCCTCCTCAACATGATCGTCACCATCCCCGCGGGCTGGGCGCTCTCGCGCAAAGAACTTCCCTGGCATAGGTTTATCGCCACTTACTTTATCATCACCATGTTTTTCGGCGGCGGGCTCATCCCGCTGTACCTTCTCATCTCCGATCTGCACCTTCTGGACAGCCCCTTCGCCATGATCCTGCCGTATGCCGTTTCCGTCTGGAATATGTTCATGGTCAAGGCGTTTTACACGGGCGGCATCCCGAACGGGGTCATCGAGGCGGCGGAAGTGGACGGGGCGGGGAGCTTCCGCACCTTCTTCTACATCGTCATCCCGCTCTCCAAGCCCATCATCGCGGTCATGGTGCTCTTTTACGCGGTGGCGCACTGGAACAACTATTTCAGCGCCCTCATCTTTTTGTCGGACGAAAATCTCTATCCGCTGCAGATGATCCTGCGCGAGATCCTCATCATGGCGGAAAAGGCGGGCTCGGGCATGGGCGGCGACGCGACGACCATCCTCGAACAGACAAAGCTCGCCAATTCCATCAAATATTCGTCCATCATCGTCTCTACGCTCCCCATCCTCGTATTATATCCTTTCGTCAGCAAATTCTTTGAAAAAGGCGTCATGATCGGCGCTTTGAAATAAAGATCAAAGGAGGAAACAAAGTGAAACACAAGACATTCGGCAAACTTTTGGCTTGCCTTCTGGCTGCCGTCATGCTCTTTGCCCTGTTTGCGGGCTGCGGCGGCAAAAAGGGCGGCGGGGGCGCCGATTTAGAGGCGCTCGGCTATCAATGGGAGGATACCGATGCCCCGATCGTCAAGGACAAGGATTCCATCTCTTTCCATGTCCTCGCCCAGAAAAACGCGATGACTCCCAATTACAGCGATTTGCAGGTCTTTCGGGATCTGTACGACGAGACGCACGTCAACATCGATTGGGAAAACATCACCGAATCCGCCTATGCGGAGCGGAAAGCGCTCATCTTGAGCGATAAAGACAACTGGCCGGACGCCATCTATCACGCGGGCTTCACGAGTGCGGAAATTTCGCGCTATTCGCGCAGGAACACCATCGTCACCATTTCCGATTATCTCGAATATATGCCCAATTTCAGCGCCATCCTCGAGCGCCGTCCCGATATACGCGCGGCGGTCACTTCCTATGACGGCAAGATCTATTCCCTGCCCAGGATCGACGAGATGGGGCTTACCGGCAACCCCAACCTCTTGTTTATGAACAAGAACTGGCTTTTGGAACTCATCCGCGACGGTTCGATCGATTTTATCAAGGAGTCGGACGTTGTAGACGGGCTGCAGCTCGACCTTACCCAGATGACGGCGATTTTGGAACTTTTCCGCGACCGCGACATGAACAAAAACAACAAGGACGACGAGATCCCCATGAGCTTCGTGTTCAACAACTGGCAGGGGAACCAGACCGACCTTTACGGGGCGTTCGGGCTGCCCGATAACCCCGACCACATGACCATCATCGACGGCGAAGTGGTGCTCACCGCCGTGGACGAGCGCTTCAAGACGGCGACCAACTTCCTCGCCGATTGGATCAAGGAGGACATCGTGCCCCTCAGTGTCCTCGAAAACAGCCAAGACGCCTTCCTTGCGAGCGGCAAGGGGCAGGAAAAGCTGGGCGCCTTCTATTGGTGGGAGAGCGCGACGGTCGTCTCCAATCCCGATAACTACATCGTCTTGCGCCCGCTCAAAGGTCTGAACGGCGAAGAACCCGTCCTCGGGCTCTCCAACTATCCCGAAATTTCCACGGGCGGCGTGGTCGTCATGTCTTCCTGTGAAAATCCCGAAGTGCTCCTCACCTGGTTCGACCGCCACTACGACCCGCTGTGGTCGGCGCAGCTCAACTACGGGCCCATCGGCGTCGCCTATGAAGAGGAGCCGGACGAAAACGGCAAGCTCGTGCAGAAGGACCCGCCCGAAGGGATGACGGCGGACGAATTCCGCCTCCAGCTCGCGCCTATGGGCATCATGTGCCTGACCGAATACGAATGGGACAACTACGTCAACATGGAGCCGCGCGCCAAGCTGCGCCTCGAAAGGCTGGAAAAGTACGCCAATCCGTACAATCCCGAAAACGTCGACAGGATCCCCACGCTCAGCTTCACCCTCGAGGAGATCAACATCCTCGCACAGTACGAGGTCAACGTCGATAACTACCTCATGCAGAATTATATGCAGTGGCTGTTGAACGGCGGCGTCAGCGACGCGGCGTTCAATTCCTTCAAATCCAAACTGAACGAGATCGGTCTGCAGCAGGTGCTCCAATGCTATCAGTCGGCATATGACAGATATCTCGCCAACCAGGCGGAATAAACAGATATATCAAGGAGGGAAATTCATGAAAAAGATCACAGCGGCCGTACTGGCGCTCGCGCTTTGCGGCACCGTATTCGCGGCGTGCGGCGACGGGGAGGACCCCGTCAACGAAAAGCCCGTCATCAGCGGGCTGCAGGACGCCTACACCGTGCAGGCGGGGGAGGAGTTCGACGCGCTCAAAGGCGTGACGGCGACGGACAAAGAGGACGGAGACCTGACGGATGAGATCGTCGTCTCTTCCATGCCCGAAGTCACCTTCACGGGCGGCAAGGCGACCTTCACCCAGACGGGCACTTACGACATCATTTACAGCGTCACGGACAGCGCCGACCAGCTCACCGAAGAGTTTGCGACCCTCACCGTCACCAAGGCGGACGCGGTCGAAACGCTCTATCATACCTTCGACTTTTCGGTCAGCACGGCCGAAGTCGGCCGCGGCGGCTGGGACGTCGCTCTCTCGGGCGGGGCTGCCGCCGAGGTGAAGACGGAGCGCGGCCTGCTTCTGGCGGACATCGCGAACGGCGGCGAGAGCAACGGAAGCGTCATCCTGCAAAAGACAGATTTCGCCGTCCAAGCGGGCGTGGATTACGAAGTGCGCCTCTACATCGGCGCGACGGTTGCGGAGGCGAAGTACGTCGATACGGCGGTGCAGAACGCCGCGGGCGAAAACATCATCTATCAGGGCGCGAACCTGACCGATTCCGTTCAGATCGTGTCCCTTAAATTCAAAGCTGCCGAGACCGCGTCCGATTATAAGATCGTCGTGCATTGCGGCGGCGGCGCGGGCGAATACAGCGTCTACATGGAGAAGGTGGAGATCTTCCGTTCGCAGGGCGTAGAGTCGACGACGGAGATCTATTCGCAGAATTTTGACGAAGCGAAGGCGGAGGACATCCTCTTCAAGTATCCTTACGACGCGGGCACGGAGCTTTCCATAAAAGACGGCGCCATGCGCTTTGACATCCTCTCCTATCCCGAAGCGGTGGGCAACATCTGGGAGCGCGGCGCGATGCTCTCGACGGGGCTCGGCCTGGAGGCGGAGACGGGGTACCGCTTTATCGCAGACGTGACGGCGGAACATGAACAGCAGTTTGTCGGCAAGTTCGTCGATTCGACGGGCGCGGACACGACGGAAGTGGGCAGATTCCAGGGCACCTTCAAGGCGGGCACCGCCACGATGACCTTCGATTTTACGTCGAATGCGGATCTGAAGGACGCCTTCCTCGCCTTCCAGCTCGGCTATGCGCCTGCGGACGCGGCCGATTCCAACGTCATCACCTTCGATAACGTGCGTATTTTGAAGATCACTTCCGTTCCCGACATGGAAAAGGAGATGGTGCGCTTCATGCCGTACAATTCGGATACGGGCTATGACGTGTTCAACGGCAGCGACGACCCTTCGGACAAGATGGACGGCACGGGCCGCATCTATACGGACGGCGAGGCGATGCACTTTATCATCAGCAACAAGGGGAGCGCCGATTACTACAACAAGATGATGTTCTACCTCGACCTTGAAGAGCTTGCCAACTATCGCTTCTCCTTCAAGGCGAAGGCGAATACGGAGCTCAGCTTCTTTATGTTCGTCAACGTGGCGGGTGCGTCCTATAATCCGATCGGCACCTTCAACGCGAACATCACGACGGCGGAGCAGCAATTCACCTTTACCGCCGAGCAGATGGTCATGCTCGACAATTCCTACGAGATCACCGTGCAGAACGTCGTTCCCAAGGACGGGCAGTTCGCGGGGGACATCGAGATCGAATTTTATGATTTCGAGGTCTACAAGATCGCCTGACGGGGCGGAAAAATAAGGACGGCAGGGGGAGCCCGCGGGCGGGCTCCCCGCTATGCCGGCGGAGAAATGTATGATGAAAAGAGCAGTCTCTTTGTTTTTGTGCGCGGCGGTCTGCGCGGGGGCGTGCGCCTTTGCGGCGGGCTGCGGCGAAAAGAAGACGGGCGGCGGGGACGGATATGTGCAGAGCGAAAGCATCGACCTTTTCCCCAAGCCCGACGAGGGGTATGCGGGCGACCCCATCCCGTTCTATGACGGAGAAAACCTCAACGTATATTATATCCACGACGCCCGCAGCTGGAACGACGGGTATTTCCATCCCTGGAACCTCTTCCGCACAAATAATTTTTATGAATGGGAAGATATGGGCCGTGTGATCGCGGGGAACTATAACGACAAAGCCAACCAGGATTACGGCATCGGCACGGGCACCGTGCTCGAAGGGCATGACGGAAAGTACCACGCCTTCTATACGGGCTGGAACGGCTATCCGCAGGCGGACGTCGAGTTTACCGAAAAGGTGCAGCACGCCGTTTCGGACGATCTCATCCACTGGACGAAGATCCCCGAGGACGGTTTTTACGGCGGCGTGGACGATTTCAGAGACCCGCACGTCGTCTGGGTGCC
Source organism: uncultured Clostridia bacterium (assembly GCA_944376445.1). Lineage (GTDB taxonomy): Bacteria > Bacillota > Clostridia > Christensenellales > Borkfalkiaceae > Borkfalkia. The sequence goes on from CALWCR010000042.1 coordinate 8,444, forward strand.
CGAAGACAACTGCTATTGGATGCTCGTCTCTACCTGGCGCGGCTTCGGTGATTATACGGCGGTGCTCAAATGGTATAAGTCGGAAGACCTTTCCGACTGGGAGTATGCGGGCATCTTCTATGACGACGCCGTGAACGGCGATTTCATGGAATGCCCGACCCTGATGCAGTACAACGGCTACTGGTATTTGTCTTATTTTCAGAAGGCGGTGGACGGCACCAACGCGCGCGTCACCCGCTATGTGTACAAGAAAGATCTTTCCGACCCCGAATGGATACGGCCGGAAGTGGACTATTTCGACGGGGCGGGGCTGTCCGCGGCGCGTCTGGTCGCCTGCGGGGATAAGCTGGTCACCGTCGGTTGGATCGGCACCAAGATCTCCGATTGGGACGAAGGGCTCTTCACCTGGGCGGGCAATCTCGCCGTGCACGAGCTCAGACAGCGCAGCGACGGCTCGCTGTATGTCGTGCCCGTCGAAGGCGTTCTCGGCGCGCTCTCGCACGAAACGGGATATGCGCCCGCCTATACGGGGGACGCGGTGACGTACAAAGACGGCAATATCTCCTTCGGAGAGTCGGATAGGTTCCAATACCTTCTCTTTGAAGAGATGCGCGGCGAGGCGCTGAAAACGCAGTTCACCCTCTCTTCCGAGGGAGGCAAGGCGGGGCTCACGTTCGCGCGCGGCGATACGGGCTACGGAGAGGTGTGCATAGAGTTTGATTTTGAAGAGGGGCTCATCTCCTTTTTCAATACCAAGCCGACCCTGACCGATCCCTTGTTTTCCGACGTCGCCTCGCAGGCGGTCGTGGCGCTCCCTGCGGCTAAAGACGGCAAGTATGCGTGCACGATGCTCTCGCAGGGGGAATGCCTGACGCTGTACGTCAACGACGAGATCGCCCTTTCGACGAGGATCTACGATCTGACGGGCTACGGCTTCGGCTTTTATGCCGCGGGGCAGAAGGCGGAGGTCTCCGCACTCAAATTTTATCATTGAAGAGGTGTATCACATGACGAAAAGCGAAAGGATCAAGGCGGCGATCGCCCATAAAAATGTCGGTTTTGTCCCTATCAACGTGGAAATGACTTCGGGTTTTGAGAAAAACCTTGCGGGCAAAGTGGGGGCGGACAAGGTGGACGAGGCGCTCTGCAATCATATGCTGCGCAAAAAATACAAGCACAACGTGCGCCTGGAAAACGGCGACGAGCGCGACCTTTTCGGCGTCATCTGGCAGACTTCCAAAGACGGCGGCGACGTGGGCATCGTCAAGACCTATCCGCTCGAAGATGGGAATCTGGACGACTACCGCTTCCCCGAGATCGATACCGCCCTCGCCGAGAGCTGCCTGAAGGCGCTGGAAGCGGAAAAAGACCGCTATACCATGTTCTCCATCACGATGGGCTTTTTCGAGCGGGCGTGGAGCCTGAGGGGGATGGAAAACATCCTCGTCGATATGCTGCTCGAACCGAAGGACACGGAGCGCCTCTTTGAAGGCATCTTCGAGCACCATATGAAACTTTTGGACTATATTTTAGACAGGAAATTCGACGCTGTCTATTTCGGCGACGACTGGGGGCAGCAGCAGGGGCTCATCATGGGCCCGGATATGTGGCGCAAGTATATCAAGCCCAAAGTGAGCGTCCTCTTTGACAGGGCCAAACGCGCGGGCAAGCAGGTCGTTTTGCATTCGTGCGGCGATCTGCGCGACATCATGGGCGAAGTCGTCGACATGGGGGTGGACGTATACAATACCGTGCAGCCCGAGATCTACGACCTCAAAAAGCTCAAAAAGGAATACGGGAAGGACCTCACCTTCTACGGCGGCATCAGCACCCAGCAATTTTTGCCCTTTGCGAGCGAAGCGGAGGTGCGTAAAAAGACGAAAGAAGTGCTGGACATCATGGCGGAAGGGGGCGGCTATATCCTCTCGCCCACTCACGCGGTGACGCCCGACATCCCCGTCGAAAACGTGCTCGCGCTCGTGGAAACGGGCGAAAATTACTATCGGCGGTGAGAAAAATGGCAAAGAAGATCAGGGCGCTCTCCGTCGGCGCCGTTCTTTGGGACATCGTCGGCGGCAGGGAATACATCGGCGGTGCGCCCTTCAACGTGGCGGTCAACCTCGCCAGGCTGGGGGCGGAAAGCCTGTTTATCACCCGCGTCGGCAGCGACGCGCGCGGAGAGCGCGCGCTGGAAAAGATGCGCGAATACGGCGTCGGCACCCGCTTCGTGCAAAGAGACGGGGCGTATGCGACGGGGATCGCCCGCGCCCTCCTCGACAAAGAGGGCAACGCGAGCTATGAGATCCCCCGCGCCGCTTTCGACGAGATCTCCCTTTCGGAGGAGGACATCGCCAAACTGAACGCATACGCGCCCGACGTTATCTGTTTCGGCTCCTTTGAACAGCGCTATGCGAAGTCTGCCGCGGCGATCGCCGCCGTGACGCAGCAGGTGCGCGCGGGCTGCGTCTTTTTCGACGTCAATATCCGCATGGATTTTTGCGAAAAAGAGGTGCTCGCCGCGGGGTTCGCGCATACGGACGTTTTAAAACTCAATGAAGACGAATGCGCCCGCATCTCCCGCCTCTTTTACGGGGAAGAGCTCCCGCCCGAAAAATTTTGCCCGCGGGCGGCGGAAGAGTTTGCGATCTCTGCCGTCCTCGTCACGCTGGGGGATAAGGGGTGCTTCGTATACGGCGGAAAAGAGGGGACGATCGTGCCCTCCGCGCCCGTGCGCTGCGTGGATACGATCGGCGCGGGAGACGCCTTTTCGGGCGCCTTCCTCTATGCCTATCTAAGCGGCAAAGACGTTGTGACCGCCGCGCGCTGCGGCAACTATCTGGGCGGCTACGTCGCGGGGAGAGCGGGCGCGCTGCCCGACTTTACGGAAGAAGTCTTTGCTTCGCTGGAAGAGATCATGAAAAAAGGAAAATAAAGCTATGAGCGAAATCACCATTCCGATCCAAAAAAAATATCTGTTTTTCCCCATCGGCGGGAACGTGCCCCTGCAAAAGGTGTATTTTTCCTGCGGTGAAGAAGGATATGACCTCGATCTGCGGCTGACGGAACGGGCGGATTATTATACCTGGATGGACGCCGAAGCGTTCAAAGGCAGAGCGGTGCGCTTTTCTTCCGACTGTCCGCAGCGGCTTTTGGACGGCATTTGGCAGGGAGACAGCCTGCCTGCGGACGTCTATAAAGAGGCGCTGCGCCCGCAGCTGCACTATACCCCCATGCGCGGCTGGGTGAACGACCCCAACGGGCTCGTCTGGTCCGCGGGCAGATACCATCTGTTTTATCAGCACAACCCTTACGACGTGCGCTGGGGGAATATGCACTGGGGGCACGCCGTGTCTTTCGACCTCATCCGCTGGGAGGAAAAGGGAGAGGCGCTGTATCCCGACGGGAGCGGCACCATGTTTTCGGGCTGCGGCGTGGCGGATACGGGCAACGTTTCCGGGCTCGGGAGCAAGGAAGCGCCCCCGCTCCTTTTATACTATACGGCGGCGGGCGGGGCAAACGCCGTCTCGGAGGGGAAGGCGTATACCGTCTGCCTTGCCTATTCCCTCGACGGGGGAGAGACGTTCGTCAAATATGCGGGCAATCCCGTGCTTCCCAATTTCGTCTACGGCAACCGCGACCCGAAAGTCTTTTGGCATGAAGGTTCCCGCCGCTGGTGCATGGTCCTCTTCCTCTACGCCCATAAATTCGCTTTTTTCACTTCCGAAGACTTATTGCACTGGCAATACGCGTCCGAAGGGGATTATCCGCCCCTGAACGAATGCCCCGACCTTTTTCCCGTGGAAGGAACGGACAAATGGGCGCTTCTGGCGGGGTCGGGCTATTGGGGCGACGATACGGTCGGGCTCTATTATATCGGCAAGTTTGACGGCGCCCGCTTTTCGGCGGAATCGGGGCCTTATCCCATCGATTTCGGCAGGGGATTTTATTCGCTGCAGACGTTCGACGGCGACCCCTCGGGGCGGCGCGTCCTGATGGGCTGGCGCACCCGCAATTTCCATCTGCCCGAAAGACACGGCATGCCGTTCAACGGCGAATTTTCCCTGCCCACGCGCATCTTCCCTTTCACCGCGCCGGACGGCGGGCTGCGGCTCGCGCGCTATCCCGTGGAGGAGTTCTTTTCCCTCGCTGCGGCGCGCGAGCAGGAATTTTGCGCGGACGTCATAGACGCTTCTCTTGTCGACAAAGA
>CALWCR010000043.1 GCA_944376445.1 uncultured Clostridia bacterium
CTCTTTTGCGTTTCCGCAAACCACGCTTTGCGGAAAAAGCCCCCAATTTGCCGCGACGCGCGGCCTCGGGCAGGAAAGGTGAATTTGCCGCATATATGGTAGTGAAAGCCCCTAAAATGCGGCAAAGAGGAAAAATCCGAACGCAGAGCCGTTTTTCAAAAAACGGCGAACGTTGGGGTTTTCCTAAAAATCACGACTTTTCGCAGTGCCTTTGCACGAGAAAAGTGTGAACATTCTATTTAGGAGTAAAATCATGACAAAAATCATCTTGGACGCCATGGGCGGCGATAATGCCCCCGGCGAGATCGTCAAAGGGGCGCTTTTGGCGCTTTCGCTCGACAAAGAACTCAAAGTCGTCTTGACGGGCGACAAGCAAAAGATCGAGGCGCAGCTTGCAGGGCAGCGCTATGACGGCGCGCGCCTGGAGATCGTCCATTGCAGCGAGGTCATCACCAACGACGACGTGCCCGCCCTCGCCATCCGCCAGAAGAAGGATTCTTCCCTCGTCGTCGCCTTCAAAATGCTCAAAGAGGACGAAGAGGCGAAAGGGTTCGTCTCCGCGGGCTCCACGGGCGCGGTGCTCACGGGGGCGCTGCTGCGCGTCGGGCGTATCCGCGGCGTTTCCCGCCCCGCCGTCTGTCCCATCCTGCCCACCGCAAAAGAGGGGAAAGTGCTCCTCGTCGACGCGGGCGCGAACGCGGAATGCAAGGCGGTGAATTTATGCCATTTCGCCATCATGGGCACCGCATACGCGCGCGCCTATCTCGGCGTCAAAGAGCCGCGCGTCGGGCTGGTCACCAACGGCACGGAAGAGCATAAAGGGGATCCGCTGCATCAGGAAGCGCACGAACTTCTCAAAAACCTTGCGGGCATCCGCTTTGTCGGCAATATCGAAGGGCGCGACATCATGAGCGGCGACGTCGACGTCGCCGTCTGCGACGGGTTTTCGGGCAACATCGCCCTCAAAACGACGGAAGGCACCGCCGCCGCCGTCATGAAGATCATCAAAAAATATATCACCTCTTCTTTCATGGCCAAGATCGGCTATGCGCTCTTCATGCGCGGCACCTTCAAAAAGATCAAAAAGGTGATGGACTACAACAAATACGGCGGGGCTGTGCTTCTGGGCATCGAAAAAGTGGTGGTCAAATCGCACGGTTCGAGCAAAGCCGACTCCATCGCCGCTTCCCTCTTACAGGCGAAAGAGGCGGCGGACGGCGGCATCATCGGCAATATCAAGGAGATGCTTTCCGAAGCGGACCTGGAGGCGGCAGGTGCCGTTCAAGAGTGAGGAGATCGCCGAGATCGAGCGGCGTATCGGCTATGTTTTCAAGGATAAAGCGCTGCTGACGGCCTGTTTTACCCACGCTTCTTACGCCCACCGGCACGGCACGGCGGACAATGAGCGGCTGGAGTTTCTCGGCGACGCCGTCCTCGGTTTTTTGGCGGCGGAAGCGCTGTACAGATATACGGACAAGGACGAGGGGCACATGACCGCGCGCCGCCAGCAGCTGGTGTCCGAAGCGCCGCTGCGCGCCGCCGTCGAGCGGGCGGGGCTGGCGCAATATCTGCGCGCGGAAGGGAACGGCGGCAGCGGCAAGGCGGTCTCCAGCCTCTTTGAGGCGATCGTCGCGGGGCTGTACCTGGACGGCGGCATGGACGCCGCGCGCGCCTTCGTCGCGCGCGATCTTTTGTCACAAGCGCCCGCGGCAGGGCACAATCATAAAGGGGAGCTGCAGGAATGGCTGCAGGCGCGCGGCGCCGCCAAGGCGGAGTACGTCCTTGCCGGGCAGTCGGGCTCGCAGCACGCGCCCCGTTTTCTCGTGCGCGCCTTCGCCATGGGCGAAAGCGCGGAAGGGGAAGGCGGCAGCAAGGCGGAAGCGGAAAAACGCGCCGCCGCCGCGCTCCTTGCAAAACTCAGATCGTGAGGGGGATTCGCTTTGAATTTCAAAAAAGTCGAACTCAACGGATTCAAGTCCTTTGCGGACAAGACCGAGATCAAATTTGATAACGGCGTCACCTGTATCGTGGGGCCCAACGGCTGCGGCAAGAGCAACGTGGCGGATTCCATCCGCTGGGTGTTCGGCGAACAGTCGGCAAAGACCATGCGCGGCTCCAATATGCAGGACGTCATCTTCGGCGGCACGCAGACGCGCAAGAGCCAGTCTTTTTGCGAAGTGACGCTCACCTTCGACAACGCGGGGCGTATGTTTTCAGACCTTGAATACGACGAGGTCGCCTTTACGCGCCGCCTGTTCCGCAGCGGCGAGAGCGAGTACCTCATCAACAAGCAGCCCTGCCGCATGAAGGACATCGTCGACAGGCTGCACAGCGTCGGGCTCGGCAAAGAGGGGTATTCCATCATCGGGCAGGGCAAGATCGAGCAGATCATGAACGCCAAGCCCGAGGACAGGCGCGCCATCTTCGAGGAGGCGACGGGCATCATCGTCTTCAAATCGAGAAAGCAGGACATCGAGCGGCGGCTCGCCAATTCCTACAACAACCTCAACATCTTTTTGCAGCGCATAAGCGAGGTGGAGCATATGCTCACCCCCCTTTCCCGCCAGGCGGAAAAGACCAAGCGCTACAACGAACTGTACGGGCAGCTCAAAAACGCGGAGATCAACCTCTATATTTATAAGCACGACAACGCTGCCGAGGCGCGCGCGTCCATCCGTTCGGTGCTCGAGGCCCTGCATTCGGAGTCGGACGCCGTCCGCGCGGAGACGGAGCGGCTGGAAGAAAAGTACGCCGGCGACAGGAAAAAGATCGCCGAGAGCGACGCGCGTCTTCTCGAACTCAACGAACAGATCCTCAAATACACCGTCGATCTGGAGAAGAAGGAAGGGGACGTCAAAGTCATCCGCGAGCGCATCGGCTTTTTTAAGGAACAGAAGGAAAACGGCGAAAAGTTCATCGCCGACAGCCGTGTGCGCATGGAACAGATCGCGCATGAGATCGCCGCGGCGAAGGCGGAAGAAGAGGAGCTCGGCCGCAAGATCGCCGAATCGGAAAAGGAGATCGGCGTTTTGAACGGGGAAGTTTCCGAATACGGCGAAAAACTTTCCGAATACGAAAAACTCAACGACCGTTCGCAAAAGAGCGTCATCGACACCATCGAAAACCTCTCCGAGATCCGCCAGAACATCGGCACCCTCTCCGCCAAAAAGGAGGCGGTCGCCGAGCGTATTGCCGAGATCGCCGCCGAGGCGGAAAAGAAGAAGGAGGCGCTTTCCGCCGACAAAAAGTCGCTCGCCGAGTGCGAGGACTGGTACGCGGAGCTCGTCGAATACGTCTCGCGGGAAAAGGAGACGAAAGAGGCGAAAGAGGAGGAGATCCTCTCACTCAACACCGCCGCCGACGCCCTCTCCGAGCGCATCTTCAACGTCAACGCGCGCATCTCTTCTTTGGGGGACAGAAAGCGCTTTTATCTCAACGTCAAAGAGGACTTTGAAGGGTATAAATTTTCCGTCAAAAAGCTGATGGGCGAGCGGCGCAACGCGGAAGTCGCGGGGCGCATAAAAGGCGTCATCGCCGACATCGTCAAGTGCGACGAGAAGTACGAAGTCGCCATCGAGACGGCGTTCGGCGGCGCCATGCAGAACATCGTCACCGCCACGAGCGACGACGCGCGCTGGCTCATCGAATACCTGAAGCGGACCAAGGGCGGTTCGGTGACCTTTTTGCCCGTCGCTTCCCTCAAACCCCATTACGAGACGGAGTACACCCGCCGCGCGCTCAAAGAGCGGGGGGCGGTGGGGCTGGCGAGCGAGCTCGTCCGCTACGACAAATATTACGACAACGTCATCTATAACCTCATCGGCAACACCCTCGTGGCGGAGAACATCGCCTATGCCAACGAGATCGCCAAAAAATACCCGCACGCCTTCCGCATAGTCACGCTGGACGGCGACGTCATCTCCACGTCCGGTTCGATGACGGGCGGCTCCCGCCGCGCGGACAGCGGCAACCTTCTCGCCAACGAGCGCAAGATCGAAGAGACTTCCAAGGAGATCGAAAAGGCGGAAGCGGAGGTCAAAAAGCTGACCGCGGAGCGCTCCGCCCTCGAAGGGAGGAAGGCGAAGGCGGCGGAAGAGATGGAGACGCTGCGAGAAAGTTTCCAGGAAGCGCGCGCCAAGATCGCCGCCCTCGAAGAGAAAAAACGCACCCTTTCCCGCAAAGTGGAAGAAGGGGAAGAGGCGCTGAAAGCAGAAGAAGGGGCGCTCGCCCTCTTATATGAGCGTCAAAAGGGGCTGGACAGCGAATTTTCCACTTCTTCGGAAGGGGAGGAGAAGTTCAGCAAGCTGCGCAGCGAGGCGAACGAAGAATCGGAGCGCCGCAAGGGCGAATACGAAAAACTTCGCTCCGAGCTCGGGGAACGCAATCTGCGCCTCAACGTTTTGCACGTCTACATAGCCCAATACCGCGCGGCGGGCGAGAGCGCCCGCGCCAATGCCGACAGGCTCGCGCGCGAGCGGGATGAACTTTGCGAAAAGGCGGAGGAGACCGCCGCCAACATCCGCAACATCGAGGCGACGGTCGCGGATCTGGAAGATATGGCGGAAAAGACGGCGCTCACCCCCGGCCAGCTCGCCGAGCTCAACGCCCTGCGCGAGCGCAGGGACGGGCTCACCCGCGAAAAGGAAGAACTCAACCGCGAACTGGAGCGGGTGATGGAAAGGAGTCGCGCCGCCCAGGCGCGCATCGAAGAGCTGTCCGAACAGGGGCACAGGCAGGAGATCGAGCTCACCAAGATCGATTCGGAGCTGGAAAATCTGCAGGCGCGCATCGACGAGGAGTATCAGGAGACTTACGAGAGCTGCCTCGCCTATAAAGACGACTCTTTCGACCCCAAAGAGGGGCAGACGCTGGTCAACAAGCTCAAGCGTGAGATCAACGGCCTCGGGCCCATCAACCACAACGCGCTCGAAGAGTATGAGGCGCTTTCGGCGCAGTACGAAGAGATGGCCGCCCAGCGCGACGACGTGCAGAAGGGCATCGGCGATACGAGCGCGGCGCTCGAAGAGCTCAAAGGCGAAATGCAGAAGCAGTTCGACGAGGGTTTCAACCAGATCAACGAAAATTTCAAAAAGCTGTTCAAAGAGCTGTTCGGCGGCGGCAGGGCGGAGCTGCAGATGGACTATTCCGAGACGGACGATCCCCTGTCTGCGGGCGTGGAGATCGCCGCCTGCCCTCCCGGGAAAAAGCTCACCAAAATTTCTCTGCTTTCGGGCGGGGAGCGCGCGCTCACGGCGATCGCCATCCTCTTCGCCATCCTCATGCTGCGGCCCATGCCGTTTTGCGTGCTCGACGAGATCGAGGCGGCGCTCGACGAGGCAAACGTCGATAAATTCGCGCAGTTCCTCAAAAAATTCGCCAAAGAGACGCAGTTTATCGTCATCACCCACAGGAAGCCGACCATGGAAAAGGCGGACTGCCTCTTCGGCGTGACGATGGAAGAAAAGGGTGTCTCCAAGATCGTCTCCGTCAAACTTTCCGAAGTGGAGAGCAAGCTCGGCGGCGACACGGTGGAGTGATCATTGTAAGAGAGGGAGAAAATGGGAAAGTCGGAACGGAACAGGACGATCGATACCGATCCCGAAAGCGGCGCGGCTTATCTTTCCGCCTGCCTTGCCGAAAGGGATCTTCCCGCGGGGTTTGCCTTGGACAGGCTCGCCCGCGGCGACGCCTTTGCGCTCATGCCCCTGCTCCCGCGCGGTTTTGCCGACCTTCTGATCGCCGACCCGCCCTATAACATGACCAAAAACTACGGCGGCGACCCGTTTACAAAGCGCAGCGCCGCCGAATACGAAGAATATACCCGCGCCTGGCTCGCGCTGGCGGCGCCCCTCGTGAAAGAGGGCGGCTCCGTCTATGTCTGCTGCGACTGGCAAAGCGGGCTCATCGTCGGCAGCGTCCTTTCCGAATTTTTCACGATAAAAAACCGCATCACCTGGCAGCGGGAAAAGGGCCGCGGGGCGCTGCGCAACTGGAAAAACGGCATGGAAGATATCTGGTTCGCGACCAAGGGGGAGGGCTACACCTTCGACCTTGCCGCCGTCAAACAGCGCCGCCGCGTCATCGCGCCCTACCGCGAGGGCGGAAAGCCGAAGGGCTGGCGGCAGTCGGGCGGGAAAAAATTTCGCGACACCTGCCCTTCCAACTTCTGGGACGACATCACCGTGCCTTTCTGGTCCATGCCCGAAAACACGGCGCACCCCACGCAAAAGCCCGAAAAGCTGTTTGCCAAGCTCATCCTCGCAAGTTCGGCTGCGGGCGAGACGGTATTCGACCCCTTCGCGGGGTCGGGCACGGCTTTGGTGACCGCCAAAAAGCTGGGGCGGCGTTATTTCGGCATCGAGCGCAGCGAACGCTATTGCGTCTGGGCGCAGCAGCGGCTGGAACGCGCGGAAGAGGACAAGCGCATCCAGGGCTATGACGGCAAAGTTTTTTACGAACGCAACACCCTCCCCGGGACATAAGGGGAGAAGCCTTTTCGATTTTTAAGGGAGAACGTTTTTTATGGGGATCTTCGGCAAGATCATCGGCGCATTGAAAAAGACGAAAGACAACATCTCTTCCAAACTCTCCGCCCTCTTTGCCAAAAACAAACTCGGCGACGATTTGTATGACGAGCTGGAAGAGATCCTCATCTCCGCGGACATTTCCGTCGTGACGGCGGAAGAGATCATCGACCAGATCCGCGCCGAAGCGAAGGCGGAAAAGCTCAAAGACAGGGAATTCGTCGTCGACCTTCTCAAAGACGTCATCGAAGATACCCTGCGCGAGGCGGAAGTGCCCGAGATAGAGTATCCCGCCGTCATCATGCTCGTCGGCGTCAACGGGGTGGGCAAGACCACGACCATCGGCAAGCTCGCCAACTATTTCGTCAGGGAAAAGAAGAGCGTCACCGTGGCGGCGGCGGACACCTTCCGCGCGGCGGCGGCGGACCAGCTCACCGTCTGGGCGGACAGGGCAAAGGTGCGCATCGTCAAGCACGAGGAGGGGAGCGACCCTTCCGCGGTCGTCTTTGACGCCGTTTCCTCCGCCAAGGCGAAAAAGACGGACGTCGTCATCGTCGACACGGCGGGGCGGCTGCACGTCAAAGCCAACCTCATGGAAGAACTCAAAAAGATGGGCCGCGTCGTCTCGCGCGACTATCCCGAGGCGCATTTTTACAAACTTCTCGTTCTCGACGCCACGACGGGGCAGAACGCCATGTCGCAGGCGCGCATCTTCAACGAGGCGATCGATCTGGACGGCATCGTCCTTACAAAGCTGGACGGCACCGCCAAGGGCGGGTTCGTCGTCTCCCTCTGCGGCGAGCTGAAGATCCCCGTGCTGTTCGTCGGCACGGGCGAAAAGCAGGAAGATCTGCAGCTTTTCGACGCCGAAGAGTTTACCGAAGGCATCGTCTGAGCCGCAGGGATTTCGGGGGAAGGATATGGTCTTTTTCCGTCTTGCGTTTTTATTCATGCTCGGGAGCGTCGGCGGCTGGGTGCTGGAACTGTTCTTCCGCCGCTTTTTCAGCGCGAAAAAGTGGATCAACCCGGGCTTTTTGAACGGGCCCTGCCTCCCCATGTACGGCTGCGGCACCGTCCTTTTGTACGGGGCGTGCTTTATCCCGCTGCCGCGCTGGGCGCTCGTTCTGCTCCTCATCGCCGCCCTCACCTTGCTCGAATACGTCACGGGGCTCATCTTCATCAAGTGCATGAAGATCAAACTGTGGGATTATTCGGACAGGCGGGGCAACATACAGGGCATCATCTGCCCCCTCTTTTCCTTTCTGTGGGGCTGCATCGCGGCGGGGTTCGTCTATTTGCTGTTCGCTCCGCTGCACGGCGCCGCCGTTTGGGCGGCGGAAAACGAATGGATGATCTTTGCCGTCGGCGGCGCATACGGCATATTTTTCGTCGACATCTGCCTCAGCTTCAACGTCTCGCTGCGCATCCGCAAGGCGGCGGCCGAGATCAGGGAGGCGGTGCATTACGAGCGGCTCAAAGCCGCCCTCAACGAACTGCGCGCCGAGCGCAGGCAGAAGCGCCGTTTTCTCTTCCCGTTCGCGGGCGCGTCCGTGGCGGATATGCTCGCAAAGATGCGCGGGCGCAGCAAAGAGCGTTTGCAGGCCTTCCGCACCCGCAAAAAAGAGGATGACGGGGCGGACGAGGAAAAATGATCTGCCCGCCCCCGCGCTGTTTCCGGCGGCGCCAAAAATGTCGGCGCGGCGCGCGGCAAAGCGGGAATAAAAAGGTATGAAAGATCTGAAATATCTGCGTCTTTTCGACGTATACGGTGTCCTTTTGACGGGGCACCGCAGGGAGATATGCGAACTGTATTATATGTACGATCTCTCCCTGACCGAGATCGCCGAACAGCTCGGCGTGTCCAAACAGGGCGTTTCCGACGCCCTCGCCAAGAGCCGCGTCCTTCTGGACGGGTATGAAGAAAAACTCCATATCCTCCGCGCGGCGGACGCCGCCGCGGAGGCGGGGGCGCTTTTGACCGCATTTGCCGAGGCGCATCCCGAATTTTGCGCCGAAACGGCGGCGATCGCCGCCGCCCTCGGCAGGGCGAATGCCGATAAAACCAACAAGGGGTGATCAACGTGGCACTGTTTTCTTCTCTTTCGGAGAGGCTCAACCACATCTTTTCCAAACTGACAAAACACGGCAAACTGACCGAACTTGAGATCAAGGGCGCCATGCGCGAAGTGCGCGTCGCCCTCCTGGAGGCGGACGTCAATATCTTTGTCGCCAAAAAATTCATCGCCGACGTGTCCGAAAAGGCGGTGGGGCAGGAGATCTTGAAGAGCCTCAATCCCACCCAGCAGGTCATCAAGATCGTCAATGAGGAGCTGTGCGCCCTCATGGGCTCGACCAACGCCAAGCTCGAAGTCGCCGACAGGCCGCCGACGGTCATCATGATGTGCGGCCTGCAGGGCGCGGGCAAGACGACGCTGTGCGGAAAACTTGCCGTGCTCCTTAAAAAACAGGGCAAAAAGCCCCTCCTCGTCGCGGGGGATATCTACCGCCCCGCCGCCATCAACCAGCTGCAGGTAGTGGGCGGCAAGGCGGGCGCGGAGGTGTTTGAAAAGGGCACCCAAAACCCCGTCAAGACGGCAAAACAGGGCGTGGAATACGCCCGCTCGATGGGGTATGATACCGTCATCATCGACACGGCGGGACGGCTGCATATCGACGATGCGCTCATGCAGGAGCTGGAAAACATCAAGGGGGAAGTGCATCCCGACGAGATCCTGCTCACCGTCGATTCCATGACGGGCCAGGACGCCGTCAACGTCGCCGATACCTTCAATAAGCGGCTGGACGTGACGGGCGTCATCCTCACCAAGCTGGACGGCGATACCCGCGGCGGCGCCTGCCTTTCCATCAAGGCGGTCACGGGCAAGCCCATCAAATTTATCGGCGTGGGGGAAAAACTTACCGACCTTGAACCATTCTATCCCGACCGCATGGCATCGCGCATTTTGGGCATGGGCGACGTTTTGTCCCTCATCGAAAAGGCGCAGGAAGCGGTCAGCGAAGAGCAGGCGAAAAAGCTGGAAAAGAAGATGCGCGACGCCTCCTTCACTTTAGAAGATTATCTCGACCAGTTTGAATCGCTCAAAAAGATGGGCGGGGCGGCGGAGATCCTCGGCATGATGCCCGGGATGAGCAAATTCAAGATCAAAGAGAGCGATCTGGACGAAAAGCGCATGGAACGGGTGAAGGCGATCATCCTCTCCATGACCAAAAGGGAGCGCGAAAAGCCCGAGATCATCAACTCTTCGCGCAAAAAGCGCATCGCTGCGGGTTCGGGCACGAGCGTGCAGGACGTGAACCAGCTTCTAAAACAGTTCGAGCAGACCAAGACCCTCATGAAGCAGATCCGCGGCGGCAGGAAACTTCCCTTCATGCGCTGAAAAAAGAAAGGAAAAATTTTTGCCTGTCAAGTAAAAACGCTTGACAGGTTCTTTTTATTCCGTTATAATAGGGCGGTAAATGCGAAAGCAAAAGATTTCATCATAAAAGGAGCAAAACCATCATGGCAGTCAAAATGAGACTCACGAGATTGGGCGACAAAAAGTCTCCCTTCTACCGCATCGTCGTCGTGGACGCGAGAAAGGCGCGCGA
>CALWCR010000044.1 GCA_944376445.1 uncultured Clostridia bacterium
GCCGTACCCCCACGCTTCGCCCTTCTCGTCCGCGCAAAACGCCGTTCCGCCGAACTCGGAAAGGAGAATCGGCTGCCCCGCGTACTCCCAATCCTTCGCCATTGCGAACTGCGTGCCCGTGCGCGCGTCGCCTTCGGTGATTTTGTTGATGTCCGAATACATGGAGGACAGCTTGTCGCCGTCCTGCGTATACTGATGGACGGTGAGGATGTCCGTAAACGTGTGCGCCCAGCCGTCGTTGCCGATGACGGGGCGGCGGGCATCGTACGCCTTCGTCTGCCAATAGAGCGCGGAGACGAAGTTTTGCGTGCGTTCGTCCTCCGCGAGCGCGCGCACGCCCCAGCTCTCGTTGCAGCACACCCACGCGATGACGCTCGGGTGATTGTAGTTCTGCCGCACAATCTCCGCCCACTGCGCCGCAAATTTTTCCATATTTTCCTCGGTGAGGAAGTAGGCGGATGGCATCTCGCACCACACGCCCAGCCCCATCACGTCGGCATAATAGAGATACCTCTCGTCCTCGATCTTCTCGTGCTTGCGCACCGCGTTGAAGCCCATCGCCTTGGTAAGTTCGATGTCTTTTACGATCGCCTCTTCGCCCGGCGGGGTGAATCCCGACTCGGGCCACCAGCCCTGATCGAGCACCATCTTCAAATATTTGGGGATCATGCAGTGCGAAAATTGCCCGCCGCGCACCGAAAAATCGGTCATGGCAAAATAAGAGCCGACCTCGTCCGTGACCTTCCCCTTCTTGCGCACCGTGAGGGAAATATCGTACAGAGCGACCCAATCGATGTAGGAGATGCTCACCTGCTCCACGGCGCGATCGGAAGATACGCGCACGCGCACTTTCTGCTCGCACGCGTCCGCCGTGACGCTCCCCGCGCAGACCGTCTCACCCTGAAATTCCGCTTTATACTCCACCGCCACGTCCTTGGCGGGCTTTGTGACGGAGAAAACAAGTTCCAGTTCCCCTTCGTTGGGGTACGGCGTCATGCGAAGGGAGGAAAGACGCACCTCGTCCGCATACTCCATCCACACGCTCTTCCAGATCCCCGTCATCTGCGTATAATGACAGCCGTGATTGTCCCGCGCCCAGCGCTGTTTGCCTCGCACCTGCAACGGCGTGAGCTTATCGTCGCAGCGGATAACGAGCAGATTCTTCCCCGAGCGCAGAAGATCGGTGATATCCAGCGAAAAGCGCGCGTAAGCCCCTTCGTGGCTGCCCGCCTTTTTGCCGTTCACATACACCGTGGCAAGGTAGTCCGCGCCGTCTATGTTGAGTATGTTGCGCTTCCCCGCGCGCTTTTCGACATTGCGCGCGTACCACACCGTTTCGTGCGGGGTATCCTCGCCGATGCCGCTCTTTTTCGTTTCGTAAGTGAATGGCACTTCGATCTTGCGCGGCAGTTTGCCCGCGAGCGCGTCGCGCCCCTTCACCTCTTCCCCGAACGCGAACGCCCATTCGCCGTTCAGGTCTTCCCATTCCGCGCGCACGAACTGCGGGCGCGGATAGCCCTTTTTATAGCACTTTGCATGATGGATCATTTTGCTCTCCTATTTGATCGCGATCCGCGCGATATCGTTTGTCTGCCGAGAGGAACTATGACGATCGGTTTGTTCCTTCCGTCCGCCTTCGGGGAAAAAGCGTTCATCCTTCCCCGAGCGCAAGATCTCCGCAAACCGCATCCACGGGTATCGGCTCAACCCGCTGTCCGTATGGAGCGGAAATCCGTATACAATACGAAAATCAATATCTTCCGAACGCACCGTTTCGCCGCCGCCCGAAATAAGATCGGCCTGCCAACAGGCATAGCTGCGGCCGTCCGTCCCGATCTTTGCGAAATTGGATAAAAATCCGTTTTCCGCGCGCCGCAAATACGCGATATCGTCTGTCAGAACGCCGTACCAGTAATCTGCTTCCGCGCGCCATATCGTCCACGCGTGCCCGCAGCAGAGCGCGGGGCCGTCCTTGTCTCCCTCCCAGATGGTCTCCCACCAACGCACCGTGCTGAAAAACTGCGGAGCGATCGGCGTATGCATGACCCATTGATCGTGCAGGTCGAGGATATTTTTTGCGCGGCGAAGATATTTTTCTTCCCGCCCGATCTTGGCGCAATAATAAAGGAGCGAGAGCGCCGTACAGGAGATCGAGCCCTCTTCGACCTCGCTCTCCGTCAAAGACGAAACTTCGTTTTCTGTCGGGAAACAAAATCCGCGACGATAAAGATACTCCGCCAAAGCGGATGCGGCGCGCGCATACCGTGCGGCGCGCAGATCGTCCTTTCCGCGAAGTTCGAGCGACATATCGACGATGGGGATCATCAGGCAGCAAACCGTCGAATAATCCTCTTTTTTGCCCGTCGCCGCATGCACGCGCTCTATCCTGCCGTCCGCTCGCTGATACTGCCGTAGCAAGCTGTCCAAAAGCCCGACGGCATATTCCCGATACAAACCGTCCCCGAAACAGCGATAGGCATTCCATAAAAGCGAAACGCCGAAAAAACCTTCCTGGATCCTGTCCGAGCGGAATACGCCGTACCCTTCTTCCGTCTTTTCGACCGTGAGGCGCGGGATACTCCCCTCCCCTTCGGCAGTGATGACCGACAAGATCTTTCTGAGCTTTTGTTCATACCCTTCATTTACACCGAAAAAGGAGGAATACTGCAGCATGGCGGTCGCCCAGCATTGATGTTCGCATAAGTTTCCGTCTGTCCGCCTAAGGTCCTTTGCCGATACCGTGTCCATGCTCGCTTTCCATAAAGAGATCTCATCTTTATACCCGTAAAGCACGGCGTCGGCGCCGCGCTTTCCGCGATAAGAAGGAACAAGCGGAAAAAGCCCCTGCATTTTGATCGTAAACTCCTTCGTAAACGGCAGGATCTTCCCTCCTGTTTCCAGCGCGTCGCATTCGCCGTACACTTTGAGCCGCACGCGCTCCCCGATCCTCCCGCCGCATTTTTCGGGCAGAAGCACGGGGATATGCAAGCGGTCTGATACCGCGCGGAGCGCATCTTCAAAACTGTTTACGGGGATCAGGGATATGACAAGGGGCGAAGGCGCCCCGCCGTCCTCTTGTTTGTACGCACGGTCAAAGCGCTGCAAACATTTCAGCCCGAGGAGAAAATGCCCGTACGCATACGGCGAATACTCCAACACCCAGCCGTCTGCCCCGCTTTCAAACAAAACGAGAAGATGTTTTCCGTTCGGCTTTGTAAGATAGCAGTATTGGATCTTGCGGTCCGAGGAAAGGTACGGAGAATTGAACAAAAACTGATTGCGCCATCCGCCCCCCTGTTTTTTGCCCATAAAATTAAAGGGAAGTTCAAGCCCCCATTCGCCGATATCATCCTTCGGGCAGCCCAAAGAAAACACGATATCTTCGCCGCGCTCGAAAACGCGCACCGAAGCGCCCGTATCCCGTGCGCGCCATACATCCTGCCCTTCATGGGTAAGCGTATCTTTGCGCGATATGTACGGGGTAAACAGCGGTTTTTCCCCTGTTTGGATGCGATCGCCCTTTAACGTATAGCAAAGGGACGGCATCCCCGAGAAGATCACGTCATCCGGCGCGCGTTCATCGACGAGCGAAAGCGTTCCTGATACAATTTTTAATTTCATATCTCACCCGAAAAACCGGATGCCGGCTTATATGGCGGCATCCGGCACGAAACAAGCTGAAAACGAACTTGAAATCAGCCCGCAATATCGCTCTTGAAGGAAGCGATCGTATCGGCTATCCCGACGCCTTCTTTGGACCAAGTCGCTCCGAGCATGGAGCTGTCCTTTTCCCACTGAAGCACCATCTCCTCGTATTCGGGAGCCGTGATGTCATAATATTCTCCGTAGTTGAGAAGGATGATGTAGCGCAAACAGAAGCTCTCTTTGGTGATGCGAAGCTGCATCTTTTCCCGTTCGACGGGATCTTTGATGCCGTCATACGCCGCATATGCCTGATCGAGAAGCCCGGAGAGTTCTTCCACGAATGCCTTGGAATAGACCGTCGTGGAGTATTGATACGGGGTCGCCTCGTACATATCGAGATGGAACGGCTGACCGTTGGCGATGAATTCCTGCTCCTTGACCGCCATATTGGTGCGGAGCCTGTTAAAGTACTCGCTCATATACGGAGCCGCCTGCTTGTAGACGTTCGTCATGAAGTTTTCAATGAGCTTGGGCACATCTTCATACACGTTCCATTGCAGCTTCATTTCCAGATAATTGCGAAGATCGGACATGGAACTGAACTTCTGGTGGGTCGTGGAAGTTGCCATCACGCTCGTTACGCCGCTTTCGTAGTATACCTGATACGTTTCCTGCCGCACGTTGAAATTGTCAAAGAAAGGCAGGAAATTGCGGTAACAGGTCACATAATCATAGATCATGAAGTGCGGATCGTCGTCATCCCACAGCGCATCCGAATGCCACTTCTCCCATTCGAGGGCATAGCTCGCATTCGTAGAGCAATCGCCGTCAAACAAGCTGTGATAAAAGCACGCACCCTGCGGGATGAACTCGATCATGATGCGAGGATCCGGCTTTGCCCAATCCGCCGCAAGTTTCCAGCCGCCGTTGCCGTCATCCACGACGGGGGCATATTGCGAGGCGCCGTATGCAAGCACGATGTACTCAAATTCTCTGTCCTTATATTCGGGCTGCCGTTCTTTCCACTCTTCCAGCATTGCAATGACGCGGTTGGCAAAGCGTATCCAGAGCGCAGACTGTTTGTTGCCCGCCTCTTTCAGAAGCGCCTGGCAATTCGTGCAGTTGCAATACCCTCGGTTATCGTTTTCGCCGATGCCGATGATGTATGCGCCGCGCGTGTCTGCCTCGATCAGTTCGATGATCCCTTCCACATAGTTTTTGACTACGGAATCGTCGCTCGTCTCCTCTACGCTGCCGAGCTCGATCCCCATGCGGTCTTCATAGGAAAGACAGATCTGGTTTGCCGTATAATCATACCAACCGGGGTGCGCTTCCTTATATTCGTCTTTGGGCAGAACGCTGTTGATAGCGTTGTCGCACACGAGCCCGCCGAACGCGCGCACCGTCGAAGCCGCATCGCCGAACCGCTCATCCGTCGTTAAGGTATTCGTGGAACGCATCCGCCCCGCGAACTGCGACGAATCCATCACGAGCCCGTCGTAGTTGCGTCCCAAAAAGTCAGGATCGTCCGAGTAATCGAAATCTTTCAGATACACTTTTTCTTTCTGTTCGAGATAGACTTCGTCCGGCATATACGTCTCAAACCCGAACTCATGTTTGAGGAATTCGTAGACGCCGTAGAGCGTGCCCTGCACGTTTACGCCCGCAACGACGAGCGTATTGCCGTAGCGCTTGATGCGGTATCCGTCCGCATTCAGCCCCGCCGCCGCAACGTCCAGCCCGGAACCCTGCTTTATAGAAGTTTCTCCGAGAGAGATGACCTTTTCTTTTTCGTTAAACGTCATCCCCGTATCCCGCACGACGGCAATATCCGCGCCCGTCGCCTCCTCAAACAGCAGTTCCAGCTCCTCGGAGGCATATTCCTCGCATTCGTCCGCGTTTTCGGGAATGACGATCTTATAAGCGGTAGAACCGTTTTCCGCAAGGACGATGTCCGTATCGGCGATCCCGGCAGGCTGCGTCTGCGGCTGCGTTGTGTCGGGTTTTTGTTCTTGCTTCGCGCAGGCGGAGAGCACGCACGAGAGCAGACAAGCCATGCCCAATAATACGCAAAGAAATTTTTTCATGAATTACCCCCTGACAGAGATGTGATAGACCGAAATCGACGTATTTCCCGCGCCGTCCGTGACGGAATATGTGACGGTATAGGCGCCCGCACGCTCGAAAGCGACCTCATCGCCCGCCTGTACGGCGCGCATATGCAGGAGCGGGTCGGTCACAAAACACCATACGGTCATATCCTCCCGCGCCGTCAGATTGTCATATGCCGAAGCGGAAGGCACAATAAAGGAATCGCCGACGGCCGCATTTTCCGCGATGTCTCCGAAAACGAGCAGCTGCGGAGCCTCTTTGTCCACGACTTCGATGAACACCTTGTTGGACGCCTCGTTGCCCGAAACATCGGCTGCCGTATAGGTCGCCGTATAAAGGCCGTATTCCCCGATATAGAAGGAAGCGCCGTTTGCGGCATCGCCTTCAAACAGCACATCGCCGCCCGGCGACGTCACCGTAAGAGAGACAGACACATACGGATCGAGAACGTCGTAAGCGGCTGCCCCCGGAAGCGTATGGTTGGTATGGATGCTCCCGTCCCTTGAAACGGTGGAATCATAAATGATATACGGGTCGGCATTGTCCTTGAAAGGCTGCCCGGGGACGCCGTCCGTCACGTTGCGGCCATTGACCCGCTGGTTGACGATACGGCTGATCAGAACGGAACTTTCTCCCGCAACGCCGTTCAAAGAGATCTGCATCCGCACGCTGCTGCCCGGAAAACCCGTAAAAGCTCTGCCCGCGTCATCGTACTGCGCGGTCAGGATGCGCACGCCCGTCGTGTTGTCCTTCAAAATGCAGGTGCTGTTATCATAAGAAATATCAAACGCGTTCGGCCATTGGGGATCATAGAAGAACGTTCCGCTCACCTCGTAGCGCACGCCGCCGAAATACAGATCGCATTTTGAACTTGCGACGGAAGGGTCGTTCTTCACGATCGTAAACGTCAGCGAGACCGTCGGATCGGCGGCATCCGTCAAACGGATCGTCAGGCTGTCGAAGTTGTTTTTGCTGATATCCCGATACGTTTCCCCTTCTTCCTCGTGCTGCGCAATGTCAAACACAAGGCGGAAAGGATCTACGGAAAGCGCGTTGACGAACTCCATGCTCACGTCTTTGCCCGTATCCCGCGCCGCAAATTCCAGGCTCGCATTGCTGTAAATGAGTTTCGCGTTTTCCGTCACGAAATAATCGCCGATCTGCTCTGCCTGACGGATGGGGATCTCATAGGTATGCTGTACGCAATTTTCGTCCGTCTTTTCTTCCCCGCACCAATACTCATAGCGGATGCTGACGCTTGTTTTGGACGCGTCGGGCGTAAAGAACGCCCCTTCCAACGGCGTAAATCCCGCCTCGCCCGCGTACTTATAGGAGATCTGCAGGGAAGCGTCCAGCACGATCCCGGGCTTCGTAACGTAATCGTACGATTCAAAAACGGGCAGCTTTGTCGCCTTTCCGCCGATCAGCGCCTTCGGATACTCGCTCTCATCCATGAACGCCGTAACGGGCGTTTTGCCGCGCTCCGTCGTAATGAACCAATCAAACACTTTTTCACTGCCGATATAATCGGTCACGGTATAGCGGATACGGTACACCCCCGCGACGTCGGGGATAAACGCATTTTCTTCGATCGCAAACTCTTTTCCGGAAGCGAGGTGCGTCACCTGCCGCTCAAGCGCGAGCCCTTCCTCCGTGCCGCCGAAAACTTCCGCCGCGGGCACGGGCACCGATTCGCCGAGCCGCCACACCGCTTCTTCGTCGATCCCGGAAGAAAGCGTGAGGGAAAGATCGTCCAGACAGATACGCGACGTAAACGGATATTTTGCAACGCTTTCGTTGCCCGCCGCATCGCGCACCGTGTAGGTAAAAAGATGCTCTCCCGATTTTTTTTTTGTTAACGAATCGCCGCAAACCGTTGTCTTTCCGCCCGGATCTGTGACCGTCACTTCGATCTCGTCCGTCAAATCGCCGTCGATCTCATCCGAAGCGGTCGCCGAAAAGACGGGATACGCCTTGCCGTTCTGCGCGCAAGGGAGCGCCGTGTACGCGTCGGCGGCGACTTCCAAAGAGGGAGCTTTTTCGTCGGCAACGGCATTGCCCGCCATGGAATTGCCGTTCACGCCGAAAATGAGGACGGAGCCTTCCGTGGAAAGCAAGTTGCGGACGGTAATATCGAGATAAATATTCTTGCTTTTGAACCCGCCCCACTCGTTGCCCGCGCCCGTCAGAAGCGGGTCGTCCATATCCAGCACCATGTACGGGCTGCCGTATTCGTTGCAGACGTAAAGGGCGCGCTCGTTCCAGTCGTAGCGGACGGTAAACGGCAGCTGCTTGCCCTGCAGCGTGGGATCTTTGACGACATTCAGATGGGGAAGCCCCACCATCGAATAATAGACGCGCAGCCCGTATTCGGGGCGGGTGTCGACGGACGAAGCATCGTAAGCGCCCCAGGTGACGGCGCGCCACAGGGAAGCCGACCCCGGATACGAAAGCGTACAGCGCATTTCGTCATAGCTCACGCCGTCATAAATGAATTCTTCCGTGCGCATCATGCGAAGGGTCACGACGTTGTCGGGATCGGCGCTGTCCGTCAAAGAAATTTCCAGATATTTGTAGTCCTTTACCCCGATCTCGGAGGGAAGGAAGGTGAAGGACAAAAGTTCGTCGCTTTTTGTATTTTCGGAAACGTCGATGGGATTTTTATACCGCAATGTAGAATTGGAAAGCGCGAACGTCGCCGCAAGCCCGTTCCCGGGCTGCGAAAAACGTTCGTCCGCGCCGACATTTTCGGAAAGCGTCACGTCGCCGCTCGTTTCCCATAAAGAAGAAGGCGTGACCGTCTCAGCACGCGCTTTGTCCGAAGGACTGTCCGCAAAGGCGACCATCACCGTACCGATGCATGATACGGCCATGAGTACGGCAAGCAGGCACACCAGCCAGATCTTCCGCACGGCAATCTTTTTTATCATAGCTATCTCCTTGTTGAAATCAACCCTTCAGCCCGCCCATCGTCATAGAGCCCATGAGCTTTTTATGGAAACAGCAAAACAGGATGAGTACGGGCAGAGCGAGGATGAACAGGCCCGCCAGCATATAGGGAACGCTTGTATTGGAGAACTGCAATCCCCACGCCGCCTGCGCGATGGTCGGATGCGTCGGCAGATAGATCATGGGCGTCATGTAATCCGTCCATTGCGTGATGAACGACGTGATAAAGAGGGCGCCGAACGTTCCCCGCGTCATCGGCAGCATGATCCGCCAGAACACGGTAAAGTGACTTGCGCCGTCCACAAAGGCCGCCTCCGCATACGACCACGGGATGGACTTGAAATTTGCATAATAGATCAGAAAGAAAGCGCCGAACCCGCCCGACGCGGCGATCCATTGCCCCCATATCTGATCGTATAGGCCAAGCGTCTTCATGATGCGCAGCCCCGACGCCAGCGACGCCGTGACGGGAACATAGTTCACGAAAATGACGATCGCAAAAATGATGCGCGTGATCTTGAACCGCTTATAGCGGCTCGTGACGTACGCGCAGCACGCGACATCAAAGAGCGCAAACAGCGGAACACCCACGCACAGCAAAAGGCTGTTCAAAAGCAATTCCCCCAACCCGACTTCGATGAGCTGCCCGTCACGCGTCACCTCGACCGTGAGCGCCGAAAACGCGTCCATATAATTGCGCCAGAGCCATTCCTGCCGCGGAAGATCCAGCGGATAATAGATGAAGTCATAATCGGTTTTCAGCGAGGTAAAGAACGCCCAGATGAGCATCCCGAGGAAAACGACCACCCAAAGCACCAGCAGCGTATACGTCACGACCGGAAAGATCTTACCCTTGGCTTTCAGCCTGCGCTTCAGGTTTTTCGGTTTGAAAAAAGTACGGACGTCATGCCCTAATTTTTGCACTGCATTCATCTCAATACTCTGCCTCCGGATCGAAACGTTCAAGCAGCCATTTTGTGAAATACACGATGGGAACGGATATGAGCCCGATCGCGAGGTTGGAAGCCGCGGTAAAGCCGTAATACGCCTCGCTTGCATTCCTGCCGATGACGCGCGTGAAGATATAATAGCCGTACGTTACCGTATAATCGGGCGCCATCTCGGCATAGATCGCATACAGCGGCCCTGCGGCGGTGAACAGCCCCACAAAGAGGCCGAGGCACTGCACCGTGATGAGCGGATAGACGAGCGGCAAAACGACGTGCATGAATTCTTTGCGCATCGTGATCCCTTCCAGTTTCCCGTATTCGATCAGTTCCTGCGGGACGGTGGACATGGTGGACGTGTTGATGATCAGCTGCCCCGGCATGGCAAAGAAGACGCTGTATATGACGAGCAGCGGCGTCGCATATGTTTCGTCGGAGAGCGGCGCGTTACCCAGCTGTTTAAAGATCGCGGGCAGAAAATTTTCCGCGAGCGTCTTGAACATGATGGAAATGACCATTGCCGAAACGATGGAAGGGACGTACAGCATCACCTTGAAAAAATTGTGCAGAAACAATTTTTTATAGATGAGGTAGGAAAAGATGAGGCTGACGGGATAGGCAATGAGGAATCCCGACAGATGATAGAGCGCACCGCGGAAAAAATACGGCAGCGTTCCCGATGAAGTAAACAGATTGACGAAGAACTCTTTGAAGTTGTCAAAGAGATGGGCAACGCCATAAAATTCCTGTTCCCCGCTCATGCCGTTGTACGTTTTGAACGCGAGCAGGATGGAATCGATGTTCATCCATACATAAAAAATCGCAAAATTGACGACGGCATAGGCGAGCATACAGATGACGAAGACGCGCGCCTTCCCGTTGAAAATAGATGCGTTTTTTACTTTGCGCGGTTTTTTGCCCTGCAGCCTTTCCCCCTCTTCCGCCGGCACAGACATCTGTGCGGCGGAGTCGGGCGCGGTGTTTGCCGCCTCATGGCAAAACTTGCTTTGTTTCATCACGGTTCCCCCTTCCCGTCAGCTGTAAAGTTCGAGGAACGCTTCGTAATTTCCCTTCCACGTCTGCGCGTTGTAATAGGCAAGATACTGCTGATAATACGAAGCTACGCTGTAGTCCTTGCCGCGGAACGCATCCACGGGGGAAGAAAACGCCTGCTGATTCGTCGTCTTTGCCGCAGGGAGCTCGTCCAGCCTGACGGGGTCGGTCGCGAGGCGGGCATAGTCGGAGAGCACGGGCGCGACATAGACGTTATCGGCATTTTCCGTGCGGATCCTGTAAAGGTTCTGCGTGAACGGCGTGCATTTTTCAAGGTCTTCCTCCGTCATCGTAAACGAGTACGGGCGGAAGGAGCCCGACTGCTGCGCATAAATGACGAGCGCGTCGTTGGTCGCGGAATACAGCATCCATGCCTCAGCAAGCTCGCGCTGCGTCGTTTTGGGATTGATGAAGGCGATGGGTCCGTCCTCCTGATTGGTAAAGACGCTGCGTTCGCTCTTCTGCCCGTCAAAACGCGGGAGCGGAAGGAAGCGGAAATCTCTTTCGCCGTAGGCATAGCTCTCATCCTTGAAGGATGTGACCATCTTCTGGAAGGCGTTGGATGTTAAGTTTGCCTGCGTCTCCCACCAGTCGCCTTCCATCAGCATGGCGATCCGCTGCGCCCCCGTCTTAGGGTCTTTGGACGCGGCAACGCTGTTCAAAAATTCCGTCTGCGCCTGCAGATTGGTCTGCCCCTGCTGCGCCGCTTTCTCGGAATAATGCCCGTCCTCAAACAGGAAGTGCATAAATTCTACCGCCTGATATGCACCGTTCGTGTCGGCAAGAAGGTAACCGTTCTCGGGCGTGATCTTGGTCCCCTGTCCGTTGTTGGCGCTGTTGACGGCTTCATCGCGCGAAGAAGTGAGATACCCGTCATATGTCGCCAGAAGGTCGGCGTTTTCTTTGCCGTCCATCTGTACGCGGACGGAGCTGTACAAGCCCTCAAAATAGAACTGCGCATTCCCGGCGCTGTAGGTAAACGGCGTGACGTCGTCTTCGAGCATCAGCGCAAACAAAGATTTGTAGTCGTCGTAAGTCGCGGGCAGGCCGTCATCGTACGTACCTTCCACGCCGTCGGGGCCCCAGCCGTCGTCCTCGGTGTTCGGCTTGCCGTCTTTGCCTTCGTACCAGATGTTCATGTCATGGTAATATCCGTTTTCCATGAAAAGATCGTGATCGTACACGAACCCGTAGACGGACTGATTGTAGGGAATGCCGACGATCTTCCCTTCTTTGTTCGTGAAGCGGCCGATCTGCAGCGAACCCATCTTGTCGGCAAGCGAAAGCGTCGCCTCTTCCCCCTCCTCGGGGAAATTGCCGTCTTCGGCATACACTTTTTTGTTGACCAGCTCGGTCATGTCCGACACATAGTCCGTTTCGATGAGTTCAAACGGGCTGTTGACCGTAAAGAACACGTCGACATAGTCATACGTACCGTTTGCAAGGTAGGAACGGAATTCCTCTCCGAGGAAATGATCGCCTTCGGCAACGGGAACGACTTCAATGCCGATCTTCCCGTCCTCGCCCTCATAATCCTTGTAGAGTTCTTCAAACCCTTTGGCGACTTCGTCGACCCAGCTGTACCCGAGCCCGCCGTTATAGACGCCGACATAGAGCTGCGTTTTCGTCTTATCGATGTCGCGAAGCACTTTATTGCACCCAGTAACTGCGAGCATACTCGCCGCCGTAAGCACTGCCGCGGTGATCACCGCACATACTTTTCCTTTCATGATCTCCTCCTGTTTTTATTGTTCAGAAGCGTCGTCCGCATCCGTTTTTGTTTCGGAAGTTTCGTCCGCTTTCGCTTCGCTTGTTTCATCCGCATCCGCTTCGGAAGTTTCATCCGCATCCGCTTCGCTTGTCCCGTCCGTATCCGTTTCGGATGTTTCATCCACTTTCGCTTCGGAAGCGATTTCCGCTTTCTTTTTCTTGTTCTTTTTGACGAGCACGACCGTCAGAACCGCAGCCGCCGCGACGATCACTGCCCCGCCGACGCACAGCCCGACGATAAGGCCTACTTGCTTCAAGATTCCCCAAAAGCCGCCGCCCTCTTCGTCTCCTCCCGTCACGCGGATATAAACGGGGTCGAGCGCGGCATAATTGCCCGCTTCGTCCACGGCTGTGAACCTGACCGCATACACGCCTTCTTCTTCCGCCTTGAAGGAATTACCGCTGACGGCGATCTTCTGATCGCCGAGCGTCACTTCGACCGTGACCTCGCACGCGCCGGAAACGGCATCTTCCGCCGAATATGCGGGGAGGGTGATGACGTCGCCGGCCTTCGCCTCGGAAGGAAGTTCCCCTATGGTGATGACGGGCGGGTCCTTATCCTCTCCGGCCGTGATCGTGAAAGACTGCAGCGCTTCGTTCCCGTCTTCGTCGACGGCATACCAGCTCACCGTGTACGTGCCCGCCTGTTCAAACGTGAGCGTGCCGCCGCTCACATCCAGGACCGTCTTGCCGCCCTTGGCGTCCTCGAACATCGCGGTGCAGATGACGGCAACGCTCTTGTCCCCGTCTTTTGCGCTCGCTGCGGGCAAAGTGAGCGTACTGCCGAGAAGGACGCTTTGCGGCAGCTCCCCGTCCAGGGCGATCACGGGAACGTTCCCGTCGATCGCTTTTACCGTTCTCGTCAAAGAAGAAGTCTTGCCCGTATTGTCTGTAACGGTGTACACGATCTCGTATTCTCCCAATGCCGCAAAGGAATACGAAGTACCCGCCCCTACCGGCTGCGCGGCGCTTTCTCCGGGCGCTTTGACCGTAATGGCAAGATTGTTGTCCGTGAGTACAAGCACGCCGTCCACGCGGTCTGTCGCTTCCAAATCGTCCGCCGAAAGGATTAGTTCGCTCCCGCTAAGGACGGTCTGCGCGCTCGCCGCGCCGTTTTTCCATTTCAGGACGGCGGGCGCGTCCACGATCTGCAAACTCTGCGTTTTGCTTTGCGCGTCCGCAAACGAATAATTGAGCGTATGCTCGGCCGCCTTCGTAAAATCGACATAGCCGCTGTATATCTCCTCCGAAAGGAGAGATTCCGTTATCGCGTCCGACGTGAACGAACCGAGCGTAACGCCGTCATACGAGACGGTCACACCGTAATTGCCCGAAACATTGTCGACCGTCGCATTCTCCGAAACGCTTGCCTGCACCTCGCCGATGACCGCATTTTGCGGGATGAGCGGCGCGCCGCTTGCATCCGTAATAAATTTCTCACCGAGCGAAATGCCGTTGATCGCCGTAAAGCAGACGTCCGTGCCGTCGTTGGCAGGTTCCACCTCGTCGGCATAGCCGGACGAGAAAGAGATCGTATAATCCGTCCAGGCAAGTTTGGGAAGGCAGCAATTCGCATAGACTTCCTTATTGACTTCGCTAACTTGCGAAACCTCGCCCTTGTCCGTCAGCCCGTCGAATCTTGCGATGGTATAACCGCTGTTTGTATGCGCCGATACCGCCTTGACGCAGAGCACTTCCTCTTCCCATTCCAGGCTGATATAAGAATTTGCCGTATCTTTCTGCGTGCCCGCAAGCGGGATGGCGGCCCAGGTATAGCCGTTGTTCCCCGCAAGGTCGGGAAGGTCGCCGACCGTTTGGGCATGATAGAACTTGCTCTCGTCCGTTGCCATGCGGTACTCGTCTTTGTACTTGACGTAGACGGTCGTTCTTTCCCATGTGGAGGGCACGATGCAGATCTCAAAATAATCGTCGGGATCGGCCGCGGACGCCACTTTGAAGGTAAAGCTCCCCTTTTCGATGCTGTGGCTCAAAAGCGCGAAATTGAGCTTCGTATCCCCCGAAAAGGCGCCCGCGAACGCCGCCGCATAGCCCGTGCCGCCCGAGACGGTGAGCCCCGTAACGGGATATGCCCCGTCCGTCGTTTTGCCGCTTTCCGCCTCCGCACCGTTTTGCAGAGCAAGCAGATTTTCCGTTAAAATATAGTCGCTCACCGTGACGGGATAGCCGACGTTGTTGCCCGCCGCCGCCCTGTCGGCGTCCGCCGTGTAGCGCAGCGTATATTCGCCTTTGGGAAGAAGCACCTCTCCGCCCGGTTCGGCGACGATCGGATCTCCGCCCTCCGCGGGCACAAATTCCGCTTTTTCGACGGGGAACACCTCTGTATCGCTCCCGCTCGTGTATACCGCGGACGGAACGGGATATGCGCCGAGCGCGGGTTTCCAATAGCGCATGGGCGCTTGGGAAAGGGTCATCGAGATCCTGTTCACATAGTCGGTATACCACTGCGGCTCCGTCTCAAACGCCGTACTGCCCGCAAGGTCATATGCCGTTTCCCCCACCGTAAGTTTGGTAAGGCAGACGTCCGTGCCGTCGTTTTCGGGATCTGTCCCGTCCGTATAATCGGAACCGAAGGAAACGGTAAACCCGTTCTCCTTCATCCCCGCAAGTTTTTTAAGCCCGAATTCTTTTGCGCCGCTGTTCAACGCGGACGTCCCGTCAAAGCTCGCGATGACGATCTCATAACGCTGTCCTTCGACATTATAATTGTGCCCGCACATGACGCTGACGTTGAGAACGTCCTCAGCCCACGAAAGTTTGATGTACGAATTTTCCGTATTGCCGTCCGCGCCGTTCATCGGGATCGCCGCCCACGCATACAGCGAATTGCTTGCATCCGCGACAATGTCGGTATTGAAGATCCCGCCGCCGCCGTCTGCACCGTGCTGCCGCCAGCGGATCTCGCTTCCGTATTTTACATAGGCGACGTTGTGCCAGACGCCCCAGAAATTGACCGGCTGCAAGATAATATCAAAATAGGAAGTGGAATCCCCCGCGTCGGTCACACGGAAGGAAAACGCCCCCTGTCCTCCGAAGTTTGCAGGGTTCTCATCCGTCGCCACTTTGCTCAAAAGCGCAAAGTCCAGCCTGACGTCGTCCTTGAATACGCCGTTGAGCGTCGCCGAATAGCCCGCGCCGCCCTCGACGGTGAGCCCCGTAACGTCATAGCCGTCGCCTTCATTTGCGCCCGTGTTCGGTTTGCCCGCCGTTACGGTCGCGCCGTCTGCCGTTACAATGTCTGCGGGCGTTACCGCCGCCGTTTCCGCGCGCGCCGCGGAAAACGTTTGGGGCGCGGCGCCGAGCGCTCCGATAAAAACCGCCGCGGCGAGGATCATACAGCCTATAAATGCCAGCGCCCTTTTTGCATACCGTTTACTCATTTTTCACCTCTTATGCTTGATACCATGCAGGCGCTTCCACCCGCGCCGTTCCCGTAAGATCGAGCCTGTTTCCCGCATTTTCGATCTGTTTGAAACAGATGTCCGTTCCGTCATTCGCGCTGTCGTACTCGCTCTCATAATCGGAGGAAAACGAGACGGTATATCCGTGTTCGAGCATACCGCTCAATTTCGGAAGCCCGAACGCAAGCATCCCCTTTGTGATATCGGGCTGCATTGCGCTTGTCCCGTCAAAGCGCACGAGCGAAACGTATTCGTTGTAATAGGTATTTACGCTCACCGTCAGCACGTCCTCTTTGAGCCCCGTCCAGCCGATCTCAAAGAACATCGTGTCTTTGCGTTCGCGCCCCGCCTTGCGGCAAGTCATCGCAAACGCGCCTTCGTGCAATCCCTGCTGCCCCGAAACGGGGCGAGAATCATAAATATAGTTCCCGTTGCTCAGTATGACTTCGCCCTTATACTGGACATACGCCTCCATGAACCAATCGGACTCGTTTTCATAGACGATATCGAAGTATTCGCTCTTGTTTTGCGCATCGGCAATGCGGAAACGGAATGAACCGCGCCCCACCGTGTTGGACTCTCCGTTTTGCTTCCAGCCGTCCGCGTCGTTTTCCGCGTCCCAACCGTTCGGGTCCTGCCCCAAAAAGGCAAACTCGAAGCGCGTCGTTCCCTCAAATACGCCGCAAAACGCCGCGCCGTAACCCGCGCCGCCCTCGACGGTAAGCCCCGTCTGCGGGAACAGCCCGTCCGTAGTTTTGCCCGCCGTAACACTTGTACCGCTTTCTGCCGCGATCAGCTGTTCGGGCGTGACGGACGCAGGCTTCCCGCCGTCGCCGCAGCCCGCAAAAGGGATGAGGCATACCGCCGTAAGCAGCAGCGATGCGATCGCTCTTCTCATTCTTTCCTCTCCTTGGGTATCTCAAAGATCTGCATCCCGCCCGAGATGAGCCACGGGGTCTCTTCCCCGCGCCCCGTCCATTCCTCAAAACACAGACGGATGCGCACGGGCTGCGTCTGCGAATTGTTGACGACGACAAACGCCCTGCCCGTTTCGTTTTCAAATTCGGAAACGATGAG
>CALWCR010000045.1 GCA_944376445.1 uncultured Clostridia bacterium
AAGAGCATCCGCAAAGGAGCCGGCGACCGCCGGCTCCCGTTTTTTATACTGAATGCCCGCGCCTGTCC
Source organism: uncultured Clostridia bacterium (assembly GCA_944376445.1). GTDB lineage: Bacteria > Bacillota > Clostridia > Christensenellales > Borkfalkiaceae > Borkfalkia. The sequence goes on from CALWCR010000045.1 coordinate 69, forward strand.
GCGAGCCTTTTGCCGCAAAAAAAAGAGCGGGGATACCGCTCCTTTGGGCCGCGCAATCCGGCCGCCGCGCGGCGGCTGTACAAAATGCCGTCATTCCCTCCGTGCAAAATGCCGCCATGGCCGCCGCGCAAAGCGCCGAGACGGCAGCCATATACAATGCCGAGACAGCCGCTTTTTTACAAAATATCGATCTGGCAGGCGCGCATGGCGTCGAGCGCCGTCCGATGGGCGGCGGGCGTGACGCCCGCGCAGCAATCCGCGCGCACGCAGACGCGCATCTCCGGGCAGAACGCCTTCAAAAGCAGCGCGTTGGAGATGACGCAGATGTCCGTACACACGCCGATCAGCTCCGCCTCCGCGAATTTTTCTTCCGAAACATATTGTGCGAGCGCGACGGAGCCGAAGCAGGGCTTGTCGAAGCAGGCATCCCCCGCCGCATACAGCCCGTCGGCGATCTGCCAGCCCTTCTCCCCGCGGATGCAGTGCGGAACGGGCAGGCGCTTCCCCTCCTGCGTGGCGAGATACTCCGCCCCGTGCGTGTCGCGGGTGAAGGCGACTTTTTCTCCCCGCGCGCGGGCGAGCGCGATGCGGGCGCGCACGGCGGGCAGGATCGCGGCCGCCTCCGGCGTGCCCAGGGCGCCGTCGATGAAGTCCGCCTGCATATCGACGACGATCAGGATCTTGTCTTGTCCGTTTTGCGTCATTCTCTCTTCCCCGCGCGCGGCGCGCGCCTTTCAGTCTTTGCCGACGATCTCGGCGTTGTAGCGTTCGATGCACTTTTCCACGATGTTCAAAGCGCTCTCCCGCCCCTTGATCTCCTTGACGGAGGTCTTTTTGTGTTCGAGGACCTTGTACACCTCGAAAAAGTGCATCATTTCATCAAAGATATGATGCGGCAGCTGCGAAATATCGTTGTAGAGGTTGTACATCGGCTCGCGGAAGGGAATGGCGATGATCTTTTCGTCCATCTTTCCGTCGTCGATCATGTTGATGACGCCGATCGGGTAGCACTGCACCAGCGTGGCGGGCAGGATGGGCTCGCTGCAAAGGACGAGCACGTCGAGCGGGTCGCCGTCGTCCGCCAGCGTGCGCGGGATAAACCCGTAGCTCGCCGGATAGACGGTGGACGTGTACAGGACGCGGTCCAGGCGCAGCACGCCCGTCTCCTTGTCCAGCTCGTACTTGCTCTTGGAGCCCTTCTGGATCTCGATATAACACATAAAATCTTCGGTTTGGATGCGTTTCGGATCGATATCGTGCCAAATATTCATACATATTCCTCCCTATTGCGTTTATTGTACCATAAAAAACGGCAAAAGGCAAGACTTCGTCGAAATTTTCCGAAGCCAGGCCGCCGAAGCTGACTTGCCAGCAGACCGACGAAGTTGCGCCGCCGAAGGGGCGGACGGTTTTATGCCGCACGCGGCCGACTTTGCACACAACCTTGCGGGCGTTTTGCCCCTCCCGCGGCCGCCCTTATACACATCCTTGCGGGCGTTTTGCCAAGACGATTGCCGCCCTGCGCACAAATACACAAAAGTTTTGGAAAAAGCGCGGAAATACTTTGACTTTTGGGCGGAATTATGGTATTATAATTTGGCATGGAAGGCGCTGCCGGCCGTGCGCGAGCCAAAACGTGCAGAAGTACCCAAGTGGCTCAAGGGGCTCCCCTGCTAAGGGAGTAGTACGGGAATACCGTAGCGCGGGTTCAAATCCCGCCTTCTGCGCCATCTTTGTTGCACGAAAAGGCTGCAACGGCAAACCTCTGCAAGATACGTATCTCGCAGAGGTTTTTGTCTATCGAATACCCTTCGTGATCGGAATTTCAGGTTTTTCTTTATTTTTCATATTTTAGCTCGTATATTTTTTCTTTGACCTATTGACTTTTCCCCTCTTTCTGCGTATAATATAGATGGTAGGATATTCCCTACTATTCCTGCAATAGAGGTGAAAATCATGCAAGGTTCGACTGCTTTTATCGACAGCGCCAAAGTGATGGCAAAGGGGCAGGTCACCATTCCCGCCGATGTACGCAAAGCGCTCGGCGTCGGCGAGGTCGACCGCTTTTCCTTCGTCGTTGACGGAAACAATGTGCGGCTCGTGAACGCCGCCGTTTTTGCCATGCAGATGCTGCAAAAGGAACTTCGCGGCGAAGCGCAAAAGATCGGCATAACTTCCGATGAAGACGCGGAAAAACTCATCAAAGAGATCCGGGACGAGGGTTCTTCCGATAAGAGTATTGATTGATACCAACGTCCTCTTTTCGGCTGCGCTCAATCCGAACGGCACGCCCTTTCAGGCATATGTCAAAGCGGTCACGCCGCCGAATACAGGCATCATCTGCCGGCAGAACATAGAAGAACTGCGCAGGACGTTCAACCGAAAGCTCCCGCATAAAATCCAGGCGCTCGAATCCTTCCTCGCCGTGTCCATGCTGATGCTGGAAGTCGTACCCGTTCCCGAAGCCGCCTATGCTTCCGAAGAACAAGTGCGCGACGTAAACGACCGCCCCATTCTCCGCGCCGCGATCCATG
>CALWCR010000046.1 GCA_944376445.1 uncultured Clostridia bacterium
AAATTTTATCTTGAGATCATCACGCCAGAAAAGGTGTTTTTCCGCGGCGAAGCGGAGAGCGTGAACATTCCTTCCATCGGCGGCGCCTGCACGATCATGGCGGGGCATCAGCCGATGGTATTTGCGACGGAGCCGGGCACCATCCGCATCACGGCGGACGGGCAGACGCGGGAAGCGTTCATGAGCGAAGGGTTTATCGAGGTGCGCCCGGACGAGACGATCGCCTTCGCACAGGCGGTCGAGTGGCCGGAAGACATCGACGCGCGCCGCGCGGAAGAGGCGAAGGAGCGCGCCGAGGAGATGGTGCGCCGCAACCGCAGCGCGGCGGAATATCAGCTCAACAGGCTCGCTTTGCAGCGCGCCTTTGCGCGGCTGCGCGTCAAACACCGCGGCGAATGAAGGCAACTGCATAAAATAATCGAAAAATAAAAGCGCGCCGCGGCAGGAAAGCCGCGGCGCGCTTGGCGCGTCATGAAAATTTCAGCGGATATAGTCGACTTTCGTCACTTTGTTGCGGCAGGGCGCGGGCGCAGGCGCGCCCTCTTTGGCATAGCCCGCCGCGGCGGCGCCCACGGGCGTGAACCCCGCGGGGATACGAAGGAGCGCGAGAAATTCAGCGTCTTCGCGCAGGGCGTTGACGATGCCGCAGACATACAGGCTGCCGAGCCCGAGTTCCGCCGCTTCCAGCAGCATATTTTCGATCATGCAGGCGGAGTTGGCGAAGGCGACGTGGGTCGGCTCTTTGACGGACACGACGATGAGCGCGGGCGCGCCGTGCAGAGGGTCGGCGTTTTCGTCGCCCGTCTTTTTGCGCGCCATGCCGCGGATGGCGGCGAGCGCCTTCTCGTCCGTGACGCAGGTGAGGTGCAGGCTGTCGTATGCCTTCATGCCGACGGGCGCATACAGCGCCGCTTCGATCAGTTTTTCGATCTCGGCGTCGCCGAGCGGTTTGTCCGAAAAATCGCGCACCGACTTTCTCGCGGCGATGCAGGAAAAGGTGTCCACGTGTTTTCCTCCTTAACGTTTATAAATATTGCCGCCCTTGCCGTCGATGGCGACGACGCAGGGGAAATCTTCGACCGTAAAGCGGTACACCGCTTCGCTCAGAAGGTCGGGGAAGGCGACAAGTTCGCTCTTTTTCACGGCGTTGCCGTACAGCGCGCCCGCCCCGCCGATGGCGGCAAAGTATACGGCGCCGTATTTTTCGATCGCTTCGCATACTTTAGGGCTGCGCTCGCCCTTGCCGATCATCCCTTTGAGCCCGAGGGAGAGGAGGCGCGGGGTAAAGGCGTCCATGCGCGCGCTCGTGGTGGGGCCGCAGCTCCCGCACGCTTTTCCCTCGGGGGCGGGGCAGGGGCCCGCGTAATAGATGGTCGCGCCCGCGAGCGTAAAGGGGAGCGCTTCTCCTCTGTCCAAAAATTCAGTGATGCGCTTGTGCGCGCAGTCTCTGCCCGTGAGTATGGCGCCCGAAAGGAGCACCCCTTCGCCCGCGTGCAGCGAGCGTATCTCTTCTTGCGTGAGTGGCAGTGTGATCTTTTTCATGATAAGACCTCGAAGCGGCGGTATGCCGCCCTGTTTTTTCTGTTTGACCGAGCCTTAAAGGACGGTTTTTGTGCAGCGCACGCAGTGGCACTGGATATTGACGGCGACGGGCAGCCCCGCGATATGGGTGGGGGCGAGCTCGCAGGAAACGCCGATGGCGGTCGTCTTGCCGCCGAAGCCCTGCGCGCCGATGCCGAGCTCGTTGATCTCTTTGAGCGCCCGCTCTTCGATCTCGGCGACGTCCTTTCTCGGGTTGCGGGAACCGACTTCGCGGGTGAGCGCCTTTTTGGCGAGCAGCGCGCAGCCGTCGAAGGTGCCGCCGATCCCCACGCCGACATAGACGGGCGGGCAGGGCTTGCTGCCCGCGAGGCGCACCGTCTCGACGATCGCCTGTATGATGCCTTCCGTGCCCTTTGCGGGGGTGAGCATATATATGCGCGACATATTCTCGCTGCCGAATCCCTTGGGGAGGAAAGTGAGGGCGATCTTATCGCCCGCAACGATCTCCGTATGCAGGGCGGCGGGGGTATTGTCGGCGGTGTTGACCCGCGTTATGGGGTCGCAGATGCTCTTGCGGAAGCAAAAATCGCGGTACGCGCGGCGCACGCCTGCGTCTACCGCTTCGCAAAGGAGTTTCCCTTGGATCTGCACCTGCTGCCCGATCTCGGCGAGCACCACGGCGTATCCCGTGTCCTGGCAGATGGCCATCTGCTCCGCCGCGGCGGTCTCCGCGTTTTTGAGGACGGCGGAAAGGGCGAATTTCGCGCTTTCGTTCTCTTCTTCCCGCTCCGCGCGCACAAGCGCCGCCTTGCATGAAGGGATCAGGTTTAGGCAAGCCTCCCGCGCCAGGCGGTATACGGCGTCTTCGATCGTATCGGAATGAATGATTCTCATCGTTAGTTGTCTCCGCGTCAAGGGGCGTGTTTGCCCCTTCTTCCTTCAATATTATAGCAAAAAATTTGCAAAAGGAAAAGATTTTTATTTACTTAAATTTCATTTTACTATATAATATTTGCCATGGAACCGAACAACACGCAAAAAAACGGCGGGAGGGGGCTCTTGTCGCAGCCGCGCAAGGCGGTGAGCGGCATGGTCTATTCGGGCGCGATCGTCTTCATGCTCGTCGTCAGTCTCCTGTTTTCCGTCATACTCTCCGCGATCGTCTCCGTTTCGGGCGTCCCGCTCGAAGAGTTGAAGCTGCGCGGCTGGTATAAATACCTTTCCTATCTCCTGTATCAGTTCGCCTATATCGCCGTCATCCTCATCTTCGCTTTCGTCTATAAGGAAAAGCCGCGCGCTTTCGGCTATCGAATGCCCCGCCCGCAGTACTTCGCCGTTGCGGTGCTGCTCGCCTTCGGGCTCTTGTTCAGCCTCAATTGGGCAAACGGCCTGTTTGTCCGCCTTTTGGAAAAGATCGGCTACACGATGCCAGGGGCGTCCCTTCCTTCCCTTGCGGGGGGCGGGCTTTTCGGCGTGCTTTTCGTCGTCGCGGTCCTTCCCGCCCTTCTGGAAGAGACCATCTTCCGCGGCATCATGCTGGACGGGGTCAAAGACATCGGCACCGTGGCTGCCTGCCTGCTCGGCGGGCTGCTCTTCTCCGTCTTTCATCAAAGCCCCGCGCAGACGATCTACCAGTTTATCTGCGGCGCCGTCTTTACCCTCGTCGCCATCCGCGCCGATTCCGTCATCCCTTCCATGCTCATGCACTTTCTCAACAACGCCGTCATCATCCTGGATGAGCGTTTCGGCTTTTTGTCGGGCATGGGCGGGGGGACGTATATCGCGCTTGTAGCCGTGTCGGGAGCGGTGCTCGCGGGCACCCTTTGCTGGCTGATCTTTTTCGATAAAAAGACCAACCGCAAAAGGGAAGGGGAGATAGCGCCCTTCATGCTCGCGGCGCTCCCCGGGCTCATCCTCTGCTGCGTGATGTGGATCTTCTCCCTCATAACGGGGATCGCGGGCTGACCATGCAGAAACTTAACATCGTCTGCGTCGGCAAATTAAAAGAAAAATTCTGGGCGGACGCGATCGGCGAATATTGCAAGCGCCTTTCCCGCTTTGCCGACGTGTGCGTGCGCGAACTTCCCGAGCGGCGCACCCTCAAAGAAGAGGCGGGGCATATCCTCAAAGAGATGCGCGGCTTTTGCGTCGTCCTCGCCGTGGAAGGGCAGAAATTTTCCAGCGAGGGGTTCGCGCGCAGGATGAAGGCGCTTTCGGATGCGGGCAGTGAGGTGACGTTTGTCATCGGTTCGTCCTGCGGGCTGGACGCAAGCGTCAAGGCGCGCGCGGACCTCATGCTCTCTTTTCGGACATGACCTTCCCACACCAGCTCATGCGCGTCATCTTGTGCGAACAGATCTACCGCGCTTTTATGATCAACGCGGGGAGCGAATATCATAAATAGCCGCGCCCGCGCGGCGCAGCCCGCCGCCCTTGCTTCATACAATGGAGTATGGACGCAGTGGAACGGGTCCGCCTTTTTTACGAAAGCTGGCGGGGAGAAAAATTTGTCTACGGCAGGAGCGCGCTCGGCGCGCCGCTGGTCGGTTTTTTTGTAGGGAAGCACGGCTATCCCGAGATCGTCGCCCAGTACTCCATCCACGAGCGCGAATGGGCGGTGTCCCTGCTCGCGCTCTTGCAGGCGCAAAAAGGCCTGCGCGCGGGCGGCGCGTATATCTTGCCCCTTGTCAATCCCGACGGGGCGGCGCTATCCCTGCGCGG
>CALWCR010000047.1 GCA_944376445.1 uncultured Clostridia bacterium
TCATTTCGGGGCAGGAATTGCACGAAATGTCGCAAGAAGAGCTGGACGAAGCGGTGAAAAACTGCGTCGTGTTCGCGCGCGTGTCGCCGACCGACAAGCTCAAGATCATCCAGGCGCTCAAACGCACGGGCGAAGTCGCCGCCATGACGGGCGACGGCGTCAACGATTCGCCCGCCCTCAAAGAGGCGGACATCGGCGTCGCCATGGGCATCACGGGCACGGACGTCGCCAAAGACGCGGCGGACATGATCCTGCTTGACGACAATTTCACGACCATCGAATACGCCATCCGCGAGGGACGCCGCGTCTACCGCAATATCCAGAAGGTGATCCAGTTCCTCGTCGCGGGCAACATCGCGGAGATCCTCATCCTGCTTCTGGCGGTCGTCTTCGGCTGGGAAATGCCCATTCTGGCGGTGCACATCCTCCTCATCAACCTGGCGACCGATTCGCTGCCCGCCGTCGCGCTCGGCGTCGATCCCGCCAGCCCGAACGTCATGAAGCACAAGCCCATCAAGAGCGGCACCCTCTTTGAAAAGGGGATGGTCTACCGCATCGTGCTGCACGGGCTGTTCATCTCGGCGGCGGCGCTCGCCGCGTACTGGATCGGTATGCTCGTGTATGAGAACCACGACGAATCGATGACGATGACCTTTATCGTCCTCTCCGTCTCCCAGCTCTCGCACGCGCTCAACCAGCGCTCCAATACCGAATCCATCTTCAAACACGGGCAGGGGCACAACAAGTTCCTCGCCGTCGCGCTCATCGCTTCGGCGGCGATCGTCGCGCTCGTCGTGTTCGTCCCGCCCCTCATGCGCCTTTTCGACCTCGTGCACATCGGCTGGCGCGAATGGCTCATCAGCCTTGCGCTCTCCCTCTTCCCGCTCGTGGCGGTGGAGGTATCCAAAGTCTTTATCCGCCTGTACGGCAAAAAGCGCAGGACCGCAAAATAAAAAAAGGCGCCGCTCCCTTCGGAGCGGCGCCCGGTTTTTTTGTTAGGCAAAGATGCGAAGGTCTTTGGAAAGGATGATGGTCACGAGGTCCACAAAGAAGAAGATGATCTCGCCGATGAGCAGCAGCTGCAAGATCCCCATGATCCAGTGCCCGCGCATGATACGGGTGATACCGCCGAGGATCCAGCTCGTGACGGGGATGATCGCAAGGATCAGGTTGACGATCCAGGGAAGACCGATGTTGAGATAGCCTTTGCCGAGTTTAGCCATGATATAAGCCTCCGATAATTTATTTTGGGAAAAAATTCCTTTTATGCCACTATTATAACGCCCGCTTATACTTTTGTCAACAGTTATAAAAAAGTATGTCGGGCGGCGGGCGGAAAGAGGGGAGCGGCGCGGGGAAAAACATTTGACAAGCGCGCGCCAAAAGAATATAATGGAATATATATCGGCGTGACTGTGCGCGCCGCGGTGTCGCTCGGGCGGGCAGGGGGAAAACAGATCTTTCCGCCGCCCGTTTTTAAATTTTACAGGACAAATTTACGTCAAAGGAGACGAAAGATATGAAAGTGCCCGAGATCTTCGGCGAAAACGTGTTCAATCTGCAAGTCATGCAGGATAAGCTCCCGAAAGAGGTCTTCAAATCTCTCAAAGAGACCATCGACAAAGGCACGCCGCTGGATGCGAGCATTGCGGGCGTCGTCGCCAACGCGATGAAGGATTGGGCGGTGGAAAAGGGCGCGACCCATTATACCCACTGGTTCCAGCCGATGACGGGCATCACCGCCGAAAAGCACGACAGCTTTATCTCTCCCACCAAAGACGGCAAGGTCATCATGGACTTTTCGGGCAAGGAGCTGGTCGTGGGCGAATCGGACGCCTCCTCCTTCCCTTCGGGCGGGGTGCGCGCGACCTTCGAGGCGCGCGGCTATACTGCCTGGGATCCCACTTCGTATGCCTTCATCAAGGACGGAACCCTCTGCATCCCGTCCACCTTCTTTTCCTACAGCGGCGAAGTTCTTGACAAAAAGACCCCGCTCCTTCGCAGTATGCGCGCCCTCAACGAGCAGGCGCTGCGCATCCTGCGCCTGTTCGGAAACACCTCCGTCAAGCGCGTCTATCCGACCGTCGGGGCGGAGCAGGAATATTTCCTCATCGACAGGAAGATGTACGACGCGCGCAAAGACCTCGTCCTTTCCGGCCGCACCCTCTTCGGAGCCAAGCCGCCCAAAGGGCAGGAGCTGGAAGATCACTATTTCGGCCCCATCAAGCTGCGCGTCTCCGCCTTTATGAAGGAACTGGACGAAGAGCTCTGGAAGCTGGGCATTTTCTCCAAGACCGAACACAACGAGGTCGCCCCGTCCCAGCATGAGCTCGCGCCCATCTTTACGGTCACCAACCTCGCTTCCGACCAGAACCAGCTCATCATGGAGACGATGAAAAAGGTCGCCAGCCGCCACGGGCTGTACTGCCTCCTGCACGAAAAGCCCTTCAAGGGGGTCAACGGTTCGGGCAAGCACAACAACTGGTCGATGAGCACGGACAAGGGAGTCAACCTCCTCGACCCCGGCTCCACGCCTGCCGAAAACGGGCAGTTCATGCTCTTTTTGATGGCGGTCGTCAAGGCCGTGGACGAATATCAGGACCTTCTGCGCCTGACAGTCACCAGCGCGGGCAACGACCACCGCCTCGGCGCCAATGAGGCGCCTCCCGCCATCGTCTCCATCTACCTCGGAGAGGAGCTGACGGAGGTGATCGACGCGCTCGAACACGGCGTCAAGTACGAGGGCAAGACCAAACAGATCATGAAGCTGGGCGTGGACACCCTGCCCGAACTTCCCAAAGACACGACCGACCGCAACCGCACTTCTCCCTTTGCCTTTACGGGCAACAAGTTCGAGTTCAGGATGCTCGGCTCCACCTTCTCCATCGCGGGGCCCAACATCATCGTCAACACCATCGTTGCGGACGAACTCAGGCAGTTCGCGGACGAGCTGGAAAAGGCGGACGACTTCAACGCGGCGCTGCACGATCTGGTCGTGCGCACCATCCGCGAGCATAAGCGGATCATCTTCAACGGCAACAACTACTGCGCGGAGTGGGAAAAAGAGGCGGAAAAGCGCGGGCTTCTGAACCTGAAAAACAGCGCCGAAGCGCTGCCTCGCTTTGCGGACAAAAAGAACATCGATCTCTTTGCAAGGCATAAAGTGTTCACCGAAAGGGAAGTGCGTTCCCGCATGGAGATCATGCTGGAAAATTACTGCAAAGTGGTCGCCATCGAAGGGCAGACGATGATCGAGATGGGCAGGCAGGACATCTATCCCGCCGTCAACGCCTATATCTTAGAGCTTTGCAAGACGATCGAGCATAAAACCGCGGTCTCGCAAAAGCTCTCCTGCGCCGCGGAAAGAGAGATCGTCTCCCGCCTTAGCGGCGACAACGAGAAAATGTACGCCAAAGCGGCGGAGATCGAAAAGCTGCTCGCCGAAGCGAAGGCGGTGGCGGACACGTCGAAGCAGGCGAAATTCTTTGCGGACAGGGTGCTGCCCGTCATGGAAGAGATGCGCGCTTACGCCGACGACATGGAGGGGTATACCGCCAAAAAATACTGGCCTTTCCCGACCTATGCGGACATCCTTTTCAGCGTCTGAGAAGATTCTTTCGCGCCCCTTTTGCGCTCAAAGCGCAAAAGGGGCGTTTTTTGTATCGGCAAACCTTTTGCGCCTGCCCGCGGGGGAGGGCTAGGCTGCCTTTTGTGCGGCTTTTGCCCCGTTCAAGGCGGGCCTTGCGCAATGAATTTGCTGAAAATTTGTGATTTTACGCGTTTTCGCTTTGCATACGCCGAAAAATAAGGTATAATAGGATATGTGATGAAATTTGCCCCTTCGCGGGGCGGTTCACGGAACGCTCAACTAAATTTCGGAGAGGTTGTAAAAATGTTAACAGCTATCGTCGGTATCAACTGGGGGGACGAAGGAAAGGGCAGGATGGTCGACCTGCTGTCCAAAGACTACGACATCGTCTGCCGCTATCAGGGGGGGAACAACGCGGGCCATACGGTCATCAACGAGCGCGGCAAGTTCATTCTGAATCTCCTTCCGTCCGGCATTTTGCGCGAAGGCGTGGTCTGCGTCATGGGCCCCGGCATGGTCATCGACATCAAGCACCTCGCGGGGGAGATGGCGCGCTTGAGAGAGGCGGGCATTTGTATTTCGCCCGAAAATTTGAAGATCTCCGACCGCGCCGTCATCACCATGCCGTACAACGTGCGGCAGGACTGCCTGGAAGAGGAACGGCTCGCGGATAAAAAATTCGGCTCCACCAAGCGGGGCATCGCGCCCGTATATGCGGACAAATACCTCAAAAAGGCGTTCCGCATGGGCGAGCTGAAAAACTTTGAACTGCTCAAAAAGCGCCTTCCCGACATCGTGGAATGGAAAAACCTCACCATCGTCAACGCTTACGGCTCGGAGCCCGTCACGGCGGAGGAGACGCTCGCTTATTTTGAAGAATACGGCGCGCCCCTCAAGGAGTATATCTGCGATACGGGACTGTATCTCAACGCCGCGCACAAAGCGGGCAAGAAGATCATGCTCGAAGCGCAGCTCGGCGCCCTGCGCGACATCGATTACGGCATTTATCCGTATACCTCTTCTTCCAACAACATCGCCGCATACGGCCCCATCGGCGCGGGCGTTCCCAACCTCAAACTGGATAAGACGATCGGCATCATGAAGGCGT
>CALWCR010000048.1 GCA_944376445.1 uncultured Clostridia bacterium
ACCAATAAAACAATCAACTAAATCATAATATGCAAAAAATAATGGTTCTAAAATAAGTTGTAACAATAGTTCCACAACTTTCTCCTTATTTATTAAAATATTAAATCCCTAAGGGAAGAGCGATAAAAGCGCTCCCCTCCCGTTTGCCGCCCGATCCGGGGCCGCCGCTCAATCCGCCTCCGCCTCCAGCGCTTCGAGCAAAAAGCTGACGGGGCGGAACCCGTCGTTGCAGGAGATCATCGCCGACTTTTTGTTCTTCATCCAGCCGTCATACAGATCCTCGCCGCCGTGCGCGAGCGCCATCACGAAAGCGGAGATGCTTTCCCAGGCGCTTTCGCAAAAATCCTGCGGCCTTTTCCAGCCGTTTGCGACGAATGTCTGCCCTTCCCGCATATCGCAGGCGTGCGGAACGGGATTTTCGTACTTTTCGATCAGATCGGCATAATGCGCCGTCCTCATGACGGTGATCTTCACTTTTTTCATAGCGCACCTCCTTCAAAGCCGCAACGCGCCTTATCTTTATTATAAGATCATGATCCGGGGCGGAAAAGACGCCCCCTTTCTTTACAGCGAAAACGCCATCCAAAGGGCGAGCGCCGCCTGCCAGAGGATGCCCGCCGCGCCGACAAACCAAAAATACCAATGCCGCGTTTTGTGGCGGAAGAGGAGCATCCCCGCGAGCGCGCCCGCCGCCCCGCCGAAAAAGGAGAGGGAAAGGAGCACCTTTTCGGGAATGCGCCACGCGCCCCGCTTTGCCTTGGATTTATCCGCGCCGTAAGCGACGAGCGAAGCAAGGCTCATCGCCCCGTAAAAGATCAACACGATCAGCAGCGCCGTCTTCATCTTGTTTCCTCCAAAACGCGCGGCAGGGCGCTCCCTGCCGCCCGAGCGGCGCGTTCTGCAAGGCCTTGCCGCCCGCGCCGCAATTTTACTTTTTTTGACCGCGCGCTCACAAAAGGGAAAAGCGGGCGCGCAGCGCCTCTTCCCAGGGGCGGAACGCGTCCAGCCCGAGCGCGGAAAGCCGCGCGTTTTCCAGCACCGAATTTTTCGGGCGCGCCGCGGGCGTAGGGTATTCTTCCGTGGTGCAGGGCAAAATACGCGCTTTGAGCCCGGCAAGGCGCACCGTCTCGCAGGCGAGATCGAACCAGGAACACGACCCTTTGCAGGTGGCGTGGAATATGCCCGAAAGCCCCTCCCGCGCCGCCGTGAGCATATGGCGCGCGAGGTCTTGCGTGAACGTCGGCGTGCCGAACTGGTCGGACACGACGCGCATCTCCCCCTTTTCCCCCGCGACGCGGAGGACGGTATTGACGAAATTTTTGCCTTCCCGCCCGTACAGCCACGCCGTGCGCAGGACCGCCGCCGAAGGCAGCGCGGAGAGGACGAGCCGCTCCCCCGCCAGCTTGGTGCGCCCGTAGGCGCCGAGCGGGGCGCAGGGATCGCTTTCTGTATAAGGAGAAGTTTTTTTGCCGTCGAAGACGTAATCGGTGGAGACGTGCACGAGTATCCCGCGCGCCTCTTCCATGGCGAGGGCGAGATTTTCCGCCCCGAGCGCGTTGACGGCATACGCCGCCTCCTCCTGCGATTCGGCGGCGTTCACGTCCGTATAGGCGGCGCAGTTGAACACGGCGCCGATCTTGTTTTCCCTGCAAAAGGACAGCACCGCCGCCCTGTCGCAAATATCCAGCTCCCTCCGCCCGAGGGCGAACACGCCGCCCCCGCCGCAAAAGGAGGGCTCTTTTTCTTCCAGAAGGCGTTCAAGCTCCCTTCCGAGCTGCCCGCCCCCGCCCGCGATGAGGATATTCATGCCCGCCTCACGCCTTGGCGGCAGGCTCCGCGCCATGCCCTTTGTTCTGCCCTTCGCCCTGTCCTTCGCCGCTCTGCGCAGCCACGTCGAGGCCGAAATCGGGGGTATGCTGCAAGCCGAACAACGCCCGCGTGACGCAGCAGACGACGATCATGGCGATAAAGCGCGCCCAGGAAAACGCAAACTGATAATCGTTGACGATCAGCTGCAGGGACGAAAGGGTGTCTCCCGCCTCGCCGCGCACGGTGATGCGCACCGCCGAGACGACGCCGTCGATGTATTCGTTCATCGCACCGTTCTTGAGCGGGACCGTCTTATCTTCGCGGCTGGAATCGAAAAAGCCGCTGACGGTGACCCCCGCGTCCGCCCGATAGACGGCGCGCACGGTGTTGAGCTCGAAGCCGAGCCCCGTCAAAGAAAAGCTCGCCTTTTTGCCCGTAAGCACGATCGTGCCCTCTTGCAGGGTGCAGCCCTGCAGGGATTCTGGGTCGATGTCCTCCGCCGAAAAGAGGCGCGTTTCGTCCTGCCGCCAGCCGAGGCGGACGGTGACGGGTTTGAAATTGAAGGCGCACACTTCCAGCGCCGCCGCCACGGCGACGACGATGACGAAAAATACCGCCCATTTGATGATCTTGTTTTTGGTCGCTTTGCTCATACGCCGCCTCGCACATAATTCAGATACGCCTTGGTCACCTCGTCGGGAGTGCCGTCCATGCGCACCTTGCCCTTGTCCAGCCAGATGCAGCGGTTGCAGATCTCCTTGGCGGTGTTCATGTTATGCGTGACCATGACGAGGATCTTGGCGACGTTGACGAGCTCTTTCATGCGCTTGGTCGCCTTTTTGATGAAGCCCGCGTCGCCCGCGGAGAAAACTTCGTCCAGAAGAAGGATGTCCGGCATGATGACGGTGGAAGTGGAAAAGGCGAGCCGCACATACATACCCGAAGAATAGTACTTGACGGGCATATTCAGAAAGTCGCCCAGTTCGGAAAAATCGGCGATCTCACGCATTTTCGCCTTGATCTCTTTGGGTTTGAGCCCGAGCATGAGCCCGCGAAGGTACATATTGTCCCAACCCGTCTGCTCCGGTTCAAAACCCATGGCCAGCTCGAACATATTGGAGATCCTGCCCTCGACCGTCAGTTTGCCGCCCGAAGGTTCATAGACGCCCGCCATCACTTTGAGAAGGGTGCTCTTGCCCGCGCCGTTGTGCCCGATGACCGCGACCCGTTCCCCTTCGTTGACGGTGAGGGTGATATGGTCGACGGCGTGCACTTTCGCGTCGCGGTAGTCGTTGAATTTGCTGCTGCCGGGGACGATGATGTCTTTGAGCTTGCGCGCCCGCCAGACTTTGAAGACGAGATCGACGTCTTCCATCTTGATGATACTCATATTGACCTCACAGTTTGAAGGGGATCTTGCGGCGGGAGATGCCGACGAGGACCGCCCCGAGGATAAAAAACCCTGCGGCAAGCGCCGCGGCGATGGCATACGTCCAAACATCCGGGATCTGCCCGAGAAGGGGCAGCTTGACGACGTTGAGGATATAATAGAAGGGATTGTAGTTATAGATGACGGTGAGTTTGCCGCCCAGCTGGGAAGGCTGATAGATGATCGGCGTCAGATAGAAAAACGCCTGCATGACGAGGGATTGCAGCGGCTGATAGTCGCGGATGAAGAGGTTGATGACCGCCGAGATCTGCGCAAACCCCCACGAGAAGATAAAGACGATGACGAGCCCCGGGATGACCATGAGCATTTCCGGCCCGAAATTTTGCGGCTGCAGGATGAGATAGAGGACGTAAAACGCCATGATGCCGTAGAGGAGGTTGATGAAATTCACGCAGACGGTGCGCAGCGGAAAGACCTGCGGCTGCACGCGCAGCTGTTTCAGATACCCTTCCGCGCCGATGAAGGCGTTCGTGCCCTGCTCGGCGGAACTGCGGATAAAGCTCCAGGGGTTGAGCCCCGCGAAGAGCATGGGGATCCACACTTTGATGTCGCGGTGGAAAAGGACCGCATAGACCGTGCCGATGATGACGGAGAGCATGAGGGGGGTGATGATGGACCAGAGCACCCCGAGAAGGGAGCGCCTGTATTTGGAACGCAGGTCCCGCCCCACGAGGCTGAACAAGATATAGCGGTTTTTCCACAATCCGTTAAAATAACCGAGATAATTGGACATTCCGACTCCTTTCGCCGCAAGGCGGCGCTCATTTGCAAACTTTCTTCGGGCGGAATTTGCCGAAGGCATACAGCAGGCGGAAGACGAAGCTCTCCGCACGGCTCTGGCGGTACATCCTGCCCGAAAAGGCGTACCCGATACGCGGGAAAAATTTTTTCTGCATTTGCAGGAAACGAACGAGCTCGCTTTGGTACTTTTCGGGAAGAGAATCGCCGAACCTCTCCCAAAAAGCGAGAAGCTGCGCGCCCATCGCCCGCGCCCTGCCCGCAAAAAGATAACTGAGGCGACGGGAAAACCTGCCCGCGCCGACGGCGTTGCCGCCGTGCTGGCGGTACAGTACCTGCGGTTCGGCGTCAAAGCGCACATCGCCGAAGGCGGAAGCGATGAGATAGATCCAGTGGTCGTAGCTGAACACCCCTTCGCAAAAAGAGCCGCGTATGCGCCGCAAAAGGGAGTTGTTGAAGACCATCGTGTGCCCCGAACAGACGTCCTGCACCATCGCGTTGTAAAAGCACGCCCCGCGCCGCGGCGGCGGGAGCGTCTTGCGCTTTGAGAGCGCCTCGTCCGCAAGGCAGAGGGCGCTCGCATACAGGCAGGGCCCTTCCTCCCCCGCGAGCATCCCCGCGGCGCGTTCGAGTTTTCCGGGGAGCCACACGTCGTCCTGATCGCAGAGGGCGTAATAATCGTAACCGTCCTCCGCGCCGTCCAGAAGGGCGAAAAAGCTCTTATTGTAGCCGACGTTCTCCCCTTCGATGACCTCGACGCCCCGCGCCTTCGCATAGTCCGCCAGGATCTCCTTCGTGCCGTCGGAAGAACCGTCGTCGCGCACGCGCACGGTGATTTCAAAGCCGCCTTCGAGGGCAAAGAGGCTGTCGAGCTGTTCGCGGAGGTATTTTTCGCCGTTATAGGCGGAGAGCAGGATGAGCACCCGCCCCTTAACTGTTTGCGCCATAAAACTCTCTGTTATACTTACGGTAGCTTCCGTCCAGGATATGTTCCCACCACTGCCTGTTGGCAAGGAACCACTCCACCGTGCGGGAAAGCCCCTCTTCAAAGGGCACGCTCCCCTTCCAGCCCAGCTCCCGCTCCATGCGGGAAGGGTCGATGGCATAGCGGAGGTCGTGCCCCGCGCGGTCGCACACGAACTCGATCTCCCCCTTGCCGAGAAGAGAAATGACCGCCCGCACCACTTGCAGGTTGCTGCGCTCGTTGTGCCCGCCCACGTTATACACCCGCCCGGGCACCCCCCGCCGCAGGATCGCGTCGATGGCGGCGCAGTGGTCCTCCACATACAGCCAGTCGCGCACGTTTTCCCCCGTACCGTAGACGGGCACGGGCTTGCCGCGCAGGATGTTGGTGATCGCGAGCGGGATGAGTTTTTCGGGGAAATGATAGGGCCCGTAATTGTTGGAACAGCGTGAAATTGTGACGGGAACCCCGTATGTGCGGAAATAGGCGCCCGCCAGAAGGTCCGCCGACGCCTTGGAGGCGGAATAGGGCGAAGAGGCTTTGAGCGGCGTGTCTTCCGTAAAGAAGAGATCCCGCCGTCCGATGGGCAGATCGCCGTACACCTCGTCGGTGGAGACCTGGTGGAAGCGCGCCACGCCGTGGCGGCGGCAGGCGTCGAGGAGAGTCTGCACGCCGAGGACGTTGGTCTTTAAAAATACGGAAGGATGGGCGATGGACCTGTCCACATGGCTCTCCGCCGCAAAATTGACGACGGCGTCCGGCTTTTCCCGCGAAAAGATCTCCTCCACCGCGCGCGAGACGGAAATATCCGCCCGATAAAAGGTGAAGGAAGGATGTTTTGCGGCGTTGCCGAGCGTCTCCGCATTGCCCGCATAGGTGAGTTTGTCGGCGCAGACGATCGTGTCTTCGGGGTGTTCCCGCAGCATATGATAGATAAAATTGCTGCCGATAAAGCCCGCGCCGCCCGTGACGAGTATCTTCATGCCTGCCTCCCGTCAAAAATACCGCGCAAGCGGGTCGAAAAGGGGCGCAGCAGCGTCCTTTTCGGAGAGGACGCGCGCCTTTTCCGGCCACGCCACCGCCAGCACGGGATCGTCCCAACGGACGCTCCCCTCGCTGCCGCGGTCATAATAGTTGTCCGCTTTATACAAAAATTCCACGTCGTCCGTGAGGGTCAGAAAGCCGTGCGCCATGCCGCGCGGCAAGAGAAACTGCCGTCGGTTTTTTTCCGAAAGTTCGCACGCCGCCCATTTTAAATATGTGGGCGAATCTTTGCGAAGGTCCACCGCCACGTCGAACACGGCGCCGCGCACGCAGCGCACGAGCTTGGCCTGCGCGCTTGCTCCCTTTTGAAAGTGCAGCCCGCGCAGAGTGCCCTTCTCGGCGGAATAGGAATGATTGTCCTGCACGAAATCGTAGAAAAGCCCCCGCTTTTCCATCTCGCGCCTGTTCCAGCTCTCCATGAACCAGCCGCGCCCGTCCCCGTGCACGTCCGGCTCGATGACAAACACCCCTTCCACAGCCGTTTTGATGATGTTCATGAACGCTCCTCAGTAAATGATCTTGCCCGCGAGCACCCGCTCGAGGTGCCGCCCGTAATCAGAATTTTGGCACCCCTGTGCCGCCGCTTTCAGGGCGTCCGCGCCGATCCAGCCGTTTTTATAGGCGATCTCTTCGGGCGCGGAAATGACGATACCCTGCCGCACCTCGACGGCGCGGACGAAGTTGGACGCTTCGTACAGGCTCTCCACCGTGCCCGCGTCCAGCCAAGCAAAGCCCCTGCCTAAAACTTCCGCGTGGAGGCAGCCCTGCCGCAGATAGGCGCGGTTGAGGTCGGTGATCTCGTATTCGCCGCGCGCGGACTTTCCGATGCCCTTGGCGAGCGATACGGCGCGCCCGTCGTAAAAATACAGACCCGTGACCGCATAATTGGAACGGGGCTCGCGCGGTTTTTCCTCGATGGAAAGGGCGCGGTTGTCCTTATCCAATTCGACGACGCCGAACCGTTCGGGGTCGTTGACGAAATAGGCGAACACCGTAGCGGTGCCCCCTTCCGCCGCCGCAGCCGCGCGGCGCAAGATACGCTTCAAGCCGCTGCCGTAAAAGATATTGTCGCCGAGAACCATCGCCGCGGGCTCGCCGCCGATGAAAGGCTCGCCGATGACGAACGCCTGCGCCAGCCCCTCGGGCTTTTCCTGCACCGCATAGGAAAGTTCTATGCCGAAGCGCTCCCCGCCGCCAAGCAGCGCCCGGTAGGCGCCGATGTCCTGCGGGGTGGAGATGATGAGGATCTCGCGGATGCCCGCGAGCATGAGGGTGGAGAGCGGATAATAGATCATCGGCTTGTCATAGACGGGCAAAAGCTGTTTGGAGACAGCCAAAGTGAGCGGCTGGAGCCGCGAGCCCGAACCGCCTGCCAGAACGATGCCTTTCATGTTCCCCTCCTCCGCCGCCCGCGGCGGCGCACCGATTTTGTAACATTTTAACATATCGCACCCGCAAAGTCAATCCTTTGCCCGCAATTGCCCGTCTTTCCCCTCGGCGGATAGGTTAACGATATTTTACATAGTATGAAAAATTTTTTCCCTTTTTTAACGAAATTTTCATGAAAGAAATTTAAATTTCTACATGAAAAAAGTTGTCATACATTCTTTTTAATGCTATAATAGACGCACGCAAAGAGGAGAAAGAGGTCTTTTACGCAAAGGCCACACGGCTGCGCGCCGCTATGCGGAAGGCGCATTCTACGGACCGGTCCTTTCAGGGACAGGGAGATAAAACATGAGCAAAGCATATGTGCGGATCAAATACGCCATGGATTTTGTCATCGCGCTCGTCGCACTCATCGCGGTAAGCCCGCTGATGCTCGGCGTCGCCATCGCAATCAAGGCAGAAGACGGCGGACAGGTCTTTTTCAAACAGCTCAGGACAGGAAAACACGGGAAAAAATTCTACTGCTATAAATTCCGCTCGATGAAGAGCACGAACGTTTCCTTCAACAAAGATCACCCCGTGATCTCGCGCTGCAACGTGAACGTCACCAAGGTCGGCAAAGTCATCCGCAAATTCAAGATCGACGAACTGCCGCAGCTGCTCAACATCCTCAAGGGGGATATGTGCTTCATCGCGCCCCGTCCCCTCCTGCCCGTGTACGATTCCGACTACGCGGACTGGGAGCTCATCAAATTTGAAATGCGCCCCGGCATCACGGGTCTCGGCCAGGTGAGCGGCAACGGCTATCTTTCCATCTCCGACCGCAAATACTATGACGCCTATTATGTGATGCACGCTTCGCTGTGGCTGGACTTCAAGATCGTCCTCAAAACGGTGCTCTTGATCTTTGTGGGCGAACGCAAGTTCCTCCGCCGCGTCACCCCGCAGAAATATGCGGCGCTCAAGCGGGAGATCAAGATCGAATATTCCTCCAACGACATCATCTGCGCGGAACTCAAACTGCGCGCGGCAAAGTAAACGGCAATGCAGACAGACAACAGGATCAAGACCATACAGATCATAGGCAACGCTCGCCTCGGCGGCGTTGCTTCTTGTTTATTGAACTATATGCGGCACGCGGACCTGGAGCGCTTCCGCTTCGACTTCGTCACCTACGGGCCGAGCCCCTTCGACGAAGCGGCGCACGCCGCCGACCCCCGCGCGCGCATCTTTACCATACCCCCCTTCGAGAAAAACCCGCTCGGCGCCATGCGGGCGCTGAAAAAGATCTTCGGCGAAGAGGACTACTTTGCGGCGCATTCGCACATGACCACCCTCTCCGCCTTTGCCCTGCCCCCCGCGGCGGCGGCAGGCATCCCCTTGCGCATCTGCCACGCGCACAGCGCCTTCGACAAACATTCCGACCACTACGCCGTCAAAAAACTGCTGCGGCCGTTCGCGGCGGCGAAGGCGAACAGGCTGATGGCATGCAGCCGCCATGCGGCGGAAAACCTCTTCAAAAAACGCGCAAACGAGGCGTATATCCTCAAAAACGCCGTCGACGTGTCCCGCTTTTCCTGCACGGAAGCGGAGCGCGCCGAAATTAAGCGCGCCCTCGGCATACAAGAGCCGCTCGCCCTCTTTACCGGGCGGTTCGTCTATCAGAAAAATCTGCCCTTCCTCCTCAAAGCCTTCGCTTCGGCGGCGGCGCGGCGGCCCATGACCCTCGCCCTGCTCGGCGACGGGAAGGAGAAAGAGGCGCTTGAAGCAGAGGCGGCAAAACTCGGCGTCGGCGGGCGGGTGCGCCTGCTGCCGCCCGCAGACCCCGCCCCCTGGTACAAGGCGGCGGATGTGTTCTGCCTCCCCTCCCGCTACGAGGGGCTCGGCATGTCCGCCATCGAAGCGCAGGCGGCGGGCACGCCCTGCATCCTCTCCGACGCCGTCCCGCAGGAGGCCGACGTCACGGGCGGCTGCACTTTCCTGCCCGCCAAGACGGACGCGGACGCGCACAGATGGGGGGAAGCGATGGCAAACGCCGCGGGCCGCATCGAAAACGGCGCGGATAAAGTGCGCGCGGCGGGGTACGACCTCGAACAGGCGGGGCGGCTTCTGACCGATTATTACGCGGCGCAGGCGCAGGCGCTCCTCCCGCAAAAATAATGCAGCGCCGATACAAGCGCCGCACGCCGGCAAGCGCAAGCGGGCGCACCCGATCGGATCGGGTGCGCCCGCTTGCTTTTTACGCTCTTTTACGCTTTTTCGCCGAGCGGCGCGGGTCGCCCCTTGATAAGGGAGCGCCCCGCGCCGCATTTTAACGTTATTTTTCCGCCCCTTTCTCCCCTTCTCCGCCCTCGGGCAAAGCGCCGCTCACGGCGTCCTCACCGCCCGTTCCGTCTTTTGCGCGAGAAGCGGCGGGTGCGCCTTTGGCGCGCGTCTCCCGTTCGGCAAAGAGCAAAAACGCCGAATAGACGAGGGCGTGGAAGATATGGAAGATATGGTTATCCAAAAGGGATGCGGCGAGGATCATGCAGACGATCGCCAGATAAAAGAGCTTTTCCGTCGTCATGCCCTTCGCGAACGCGAGGCGGGCGAGCGCGGCGAGATGAAACAGCAGGGCGGCAAGCCCCACCGCGCCGCAGGCGGCGAGCATCTGGATAAAAAGGTTGTGATATAGGTCGGGAAAGACCCAGTTCGCGACCTCATACGACCAGTCGGGCGCGATCGGTTCGTAAAAGCCGACCCCGAACACGGGCGCGCGCAGGAAATTGACCAGACCCTGCTTCCAGATGAAAAACCTGCCCGAATCGCCGAAGCCGCGCTCGAAAAAGACGGCAAAGAGATCGCGTATCCTGTCGCGCAGCAGGAAGGCGCAGACGGCGGCGGCGAGGACGCAGACGGCGTTGAAGATGCGCGCGAAGGTGCGGCAGGGCGACTTTACGACGCTCATGTAGACGGCGCAGGCGACGACGGCAACCCCGCCGACGAGGACGGAGGCGCGGCTCAGCGTGAGAAAGACGCAGCCGTAAAAGAAAAACCCGAGCACATAAAAGAGGAAACCGCGGCGGCATTTCAGGGCGAGATAAAAACTTGCGGGCAAAAAAGCGGCGAGATAGCCGCCGATGTTGTTGCTCATCCCCCAGCCCGCGATGAGGAGGTCTTTGTCAATGGAGCCTTCGCGGACTACGCCGTCCGCCAGCAAGATCTTAAAAAGCTGCACCGCGATGACGGCGGACGCCAGAACGAGCAGATATGCGGCGTAGCGCCCGAGCCCTTCCCTCTTTTGCAGGGTATTGAAGAAGAATATGTACAGCGCGCAAAAAGAGAGGGCGAAGAGGGCGCCGAGCAAAAGATCTGCCGCCTTATAACCCGAAAAGAAGGCGCCGTTGAGCAAAAATGCGGCCGCGAGGGCGAGAAGACTCCATTTGAAGGCGCTCTTTTCTTTGAATAAATTGTGCTCGCACGGGCGCGCCGCCATCCGCCACACGAGCGCAGAAACGGCGACCGCGCCCGCAGCGCCCAGCGTGACGAGGGCGGGAACTCCGTTGAAAAAAGCGGAATCATAGGGCGGCTGCGGGGTGTGCTTCCAGCTCATGCCGAACATGACGAGGACGACGGGCACGAGGACGGCGCGCGTGTCCTCGGCAAAGACGCAGAGAAAGGCGACAAGAAGGGCCGTCAGGCAAAAGAGGGGCAGTTCCAGCCCGAAAAAAGCGGACAGGAGCACCGCCGCTGCGTAGACCGCGGGGAATATATTCCCGTCGAAAAAGGCGAGTATGCGCCGCATGGCGGGCGTATTCGCCAATTTTTCCGTCCTTTCACTCAAAGCCATTCCTTTCTTCTCCTGCCCCTCGCGGGGGCGGCCCTCTGTCCTTTCGCGCGCAGCCTCAGGCGCGCGGCAAAGCGCCCGAAAGCTGCCGCAAAAAGCGCGTGCCGTGTTTTTCCCTTACAGTATACTATATTTTTCGCCGTGCGGCAACCAAACGGAAGGTCATCCGCCGTACTTGGCGAGCATCTTCAAAAGAGAGGCGAGAATATCGTTGAGCGCGCCGCACTCTTCACCGCTCAAAGCCGCCTTGTCTTTATAGATGTGCAGAAGTTCGCACATCTTGTCCGCTTCCAGCCTGTCTCCCGCGCCGAGGGGCATGGCGCGCAGCCGCTCGGCGACGGAGAGGGCGTAATCCATGCGCACGTCCCCTATCGGCATCTTCCCGCGGGGCACGTCGCCGAAGCAGCACACCTTGCGGGGCAGGGCCGGCGGCTCTTCTTCCTCTTTAGGAAAAACGGGCGGCGCTTTTTTCTCTTTCTTCTTCCCGAAGAGGGTCAAAAGCCCGTAAAGGGGCAGGGAAAGGGCGAAGGAAGCGAGCGCTGCCGCCGCGGCGGGGCGCACCTCTTCGCCCGCGGCGAGCGCGAGGGCGCAAAGGAGCGCCTCGCACGCCGCCGAAAAATACAGATACCAGCGCTTGGAAGCGCCGCGCTTCCCCTTCGCGCCGCAAAAGACGGCGCAGGCGACGAGAAACGCCGCCGCGGGCGCTGCAGCCAGCGATACAAACGCCCCTTCCCGCCACGGAGCGGCGAGCGCGCCGAAGCGCTCCGCCGCGTACACGATCTTTTCCCACATAAACAAAACACCCCCGCAAGGACTCCCGACGATTATAGCCGCGTTTTTGCCGCGAAAGAGGCGATCTTCGGGCGGATACGGGGATATTTTGCCGAAAAAGCGGCTTTAGAACGCCTCGACGATCTCGCCGCGCAGGATGTTGACGAGGACCGCGCGCACCCGGCGGATGCCGCGCGCACGCCGCACCGCCGCCGCATAGACGCTGAGCTGCGGCAGATAATGCGCAAGGAGCGCTTCTTTGCCGAGGGCGGAATACTTATAGTCGACGATGACGCACTCCTCCCCCTTTTGCGCCATCAGGTCGATGACCCCCTGCACGAGCACGGTATCTTCGCTCTTTCCCCCGTACAGTTCGCGCGCGGGCACGCCGAGGAGAAATTCCCGCTCCCTGTACAGCGTATAGCCGCGCAGGGAAGAAAAGACGGGCAGCGCGAGGATGGCGCGCAGTTTGTCCTCGTTCAAAAGCGCCGCCGAAGCGGGGTCTTGCGCGCGAAGTTCCGCCATGACGCGGGATATTTCTTCGTCGCGGGGCGCAAAAAAGTCGGCACGTTCCAAAAAAGCGTGGTACGCCGTGCCCGTGGCGGCGTCGGAAGCGGGCAGCTTTTCCTCATCCACGAGGGCGGGTTCGGGATAAAAACTCTCCCCCCGCTCGCGCAGGATGGCGCTGGCGGAAGTCTTTACGGGCAGAGCGAGGCTCTCCGCATACGCATACGGGGCGGCAAAGCGTTTGAGCGCTTCCCGCCGCGCCTCTTCGTCCGGCTCTCCGAGGGTGAGGATGCGCTCGGAAAAGGCGGGCAGCTCCCCGCCCGCGCTTTCGCTGCAATAATCGGAGAGGGCGGAAAAATCGATGAGATCGGCAAAACACGCCGCTTCGGGCACCTTATCGGGATCGAACGCCTTTTTGTCCGAGAAGACGAGGTGCAAACTGTACTCCGCGCGCGTGGCGGCGACGTAGAGAAGGCGCATCTCGTCCTCCGCCCGCTTTTTGACAAGGCGCGCCCGCACGACGCGGCGGAGCAGCGTATCTTTGAGGCGGTAGCGCTCGAAATCATAGGCGGCGGGCGCAAAGCCCCATTCCCCGTCAAAGAGGAGATCCCCCTTCATGTCCTCGCCCGAAAAGCGGTCGTTCATGCCCGCGACGATGACGACGGGAAATTCCAGCCCCTTGGAAGCGTGCATGGTCATCACCTTGACGGCGTTCTCTCCCCCGCTTTCGGCATAGCCGACTTTATAGCCGCCCGCTTTGAGCTTGTCGAGAAATTCGCCCACGCGCAGCTCGCCCGCCTCGGCGGCAAGGCGCATGACGCGCGCCAGCCGCTCCTCCCCGCAGCTCTTGGAAAGGAGGGAGATCTCCAGATCGGTCTCGGAAAGGAGCAGCGCCACGATCTCCGCCGCCCCCTTCACGCCCGACAAAAGGCGGTATCTTTCCGTGCGGGCGTAAAATTTTTGCAGTTTTTCCGCCAGCGCGTCACCGCCCTTGCGCGCGTATTCGGCGCAGGCGGCGTAGAAGGGGGTATCCTGCGCCGCCGACGCGCGGATCTTGGCGAGCTCTTCGTCCGTCACCCCGCCGAGGGCGCTTTTGAGCGCCGACGCGAGGGGGATGTCCTCGGCGGCGTTGTCCAGATAGCGGAGGATGTCGAGCATGGTCTTGACTTCCGCGTAATCGCAGATGTTGTATTCCGCGGACGAAGCGACGGGCACCCCGCGGCGGACGAGCTCGGCGATGATGCGTTCCGCCTTTGCCGTTTTTCCGCGGGTGAGCACGGCGATGTCTTTAAATTCGATCTTCACCTGCCCACCCGACGCGGGGTCATAGCGGGTCAGGGAGAGCTCTTCGGCGATGAGGGAAGCGATGAGCGCTCCTTCCGCGCTCTCCTCGCCGCCGTTGCCGTCGAGGTGCTGCAAGACAGAATAGACGTCCGCCTCTTTTTTGTCCTCTTCCTCTTTTTCTTTGGCGGGGATGAAGTCGAAACGCACCCTGCCCGCGCCCGCGGGATAAGCGCCGCCCTCGCGCATGAACGCGCTCGCGCGGTAGTCGACGGAGCCCGTCTCCTTGGTCATGCAGGCGGAAAAGATGCGGTTGACCCCTTCGAGCACGGCGCCGCCGCTGCGGAAATTGCCGTTGAGTTCGAGGGCGCGCCCCTCCTTCTTTAATTTTTCGTATTTACGGGCGAAAAACTCCGCGCTGCAGCCGCGGAAGCCGTAGATGGACTGCTTCGCATCCCCGACCATGAAGACGTTTTTCCCCGCGACGAGGGAGAGGATCTCCTCCTGCGCGGGATTGACGTCCTGGTATTCGTCTACAAAGACGTGCGTATACTTGCCGCGCACCTCTTTTCCCACCTCTTCCATCCGCAAAAGTTCGAGACAGCGGTGTTCGAGGTCTGAAAAGTCCAATACGCCCGCCCGCCGCTTCAGCTGCCTGTACTCCCCGTCGAAGGCGAGAAGCAGGCGGGAAAAGGCCGCGGCGAGCCTGCCCGAAGAGAAAAAGCCTTCCGAAAGCGCCGCCTCGTCCGTCTCCCCCGCAAAACTTTCCGCGATCTCGTCGGTCAGCGCCTTGAGGGAAGCGAGCCTGCCGTCAAGGTCGAGCGCGTCCGCCCGCCCCGCGTTTTTGAGCTTGGTATTGGGCGGTTTGGAAGGGAGCGCCGCGCCCTGCACATACGCCGCGGCGGCAAAATAATTTTCCGCACCGCACACGGCCCGTGCAAACGCCGCGCGGGCGTCGCAGTAATCGAGGTGTTTTTGCCCCATGAGCCCCTCTTTTACGAACGCCTCCGCCTCCGCGC
The DNA here is from genome assembly GCA_944376445.1 of uncultured Clostridia bacterium. Classification (GTDB taxonomy): domain Bacteria; phylum Bacillota; class Clostridia; order Christensenellales; family Borkfalkiaceae; genus Borkfalkia. The sequence continues at coordinate 14,799 of CALWCR010000048.1, forward strand.
GCGCGCTTTCGGCCGCCCGCAAAAGGCGCTCCGCCTTCCTTTTTACGGGCGCAAACGCCTCTTCCGCCAGGCGGGAAAAGCCTTCCGCCGTGTACTTTTCGGGGATCTGCCGCAAAAACGCCTCGTAATCGGCGCGGGAAGTCACCTTTTCATACCCGTCGCCGAGGATGCCTTCGAGGCGGGAAAAGCCGCGGCTGCCCGCAAAGGCGCGGCTCAAAAGGGCAAAATCCGCGTCTCCCTCTTCGAGCAGCCGTTCAAAGAGGGACGCCGTGGCGCGCTTTTTGAGTTTGTCCGCCTCCGCCTCGTCCGCGACGCGGAAGCCCCCGTCCGCGCCGATGCGGTAAAAATGGCGGCGGATGACGTTGGCGCAGAAGGAGTGCAGGGTGCAGATGTCCGCCGCCCCTACTTCAAAGAGCTGGTTTTTGAGCCGCTTGCGGCGGGCGGCGTCCTCCTCTTCCGCGATGCGCGCGGCAAGCGCCTTTTTGAGCCGCTCCTTCATCTCCGCCGCGGCAAGGTTGGTGAACGTGACCGCCAAGAGGGAGGAGACGTCCGCCTCTTCGCCGAGGATGAGGGAGATGATCTTTTCGATCATGACGAATGTTTTGCCGCTCCCCGCCGAAGCGGAGACGAGCGTTTCGCCCGCCGCCTCGATGGCGGCGCGCTGTTCGGGCGTGGGCGTCCTCATTTTCCTTTCCTCCTCCTGACGATGGCGACGATATCCTCCGAGCCGACGCGCCCCTCTTCGCGCGGGATGCCGTCAAACCCGCACAGCCCGCCGTAGGGGCAGTAGTCGCAGGCGCCCGCATAGGGCGAGGCGGCGATGCAGCCCGCGCGCGTCTCCTTCACGAAATTGCGGGCGGCGAGCACGGAATATTCCATGAAATCGGCAAAATCCTCTTCGTTCATCCCGCCCCTGTTCTTTTTGCCGAAAAAGGCGTCGATATAGCGGCTCTTTTTTCCCTTTTCGATCCCCTTTTCGCTCATGGCGACGACGCGGTCGTCGTCGACGGTGAAGCCCTGCATCCGGAAGGGACTGTCTTTGTCTTCCCCCGCATAACCGACGCGGGCGGGGAAATAATAGGCGCCCGCCATCTTTTTCCCGCGGGAAGCGGCATACAGATACAGCTCGAGCTGAAGTTTCCTGCCCGTATAATAGCTCTTGGCGTTGACTTCAAACCCGCCCGTTTTATAGTCGACGACGCGCATATATTCCCCGCAGGCGTCCACGCGGTCGATCTTGCCCGCAAGGCGCACGGGCTTTTCGCCCCCCTCCAGAAGGACGCTGCGGAAGGGAGAATCGGGATAGCCGAAGGTGCGTTCCGCGCCCAAAACGGTGAATTCGGAATTTTTCAGCTGCTCGCAGACGTTGAGCCCGATGACGACGGCTTCCGTCACCAGCGCGTCCGCCGAATAGCCGCCCGTCTTGGTATCTTTGAGATAGCTGTACGGCGGCTCGACAAGCAGCGCCTCCGCCTTCGCGCGCAGAAAAGCGGCGCACTGTCCTTCGTCCGCGACGGAAGAGATGTTCTCGGCGAGCGCGCGCAGCACTTCGTGCAGGAAATTGCCCGTATCCAGCGGGCGGACGCTCTTTTCTTCCCGTTCCCGCAAAAGCAGGCCGCGCTCGGCAAAATTGCGGTACGGGCAATTGAAGTACCCCTCCGCCAAAGTGGGCGCGACGGTGCTTTTGCCCTTGAAGATGACCTCTGCCGCCGCGGGCACGAAGCGGGGCGGCGGAGGCAGAAAGAGCGGGCCTTCGACGTCCACCCCCCTTTCTTTGAGGGCGGCGGCGAGCCCCGCGTGGGCGGAAAAGTCGCTCCTGCCGCGGCGGTATTCGTCCGCGCGGGTCAGAAGTTCGCGAAGGGCGGGGATCTTTTCGCTCGCCACGCAGGCGAGATAGCGTGAATACGCCGCGCCGTTCACCCGTTCCGAGCGTTCGAGCGCGCCCCGCCCGAGCACGCCGAGCGGCTTTCCCGCCAACGTGAAGGCGGAACGAAAAAAGGAGATGACCTCGCTCTTTTTGCACTCCTTGCCCGCCGCCGAGAGCGGATAGGTGTAATAGGCGCGTTCGGTAAAGCCGCAGAGGGCGAGGGCGGTGTTTTCGGCGGCGCGGGCGTTGACTTCGCGGATCTTCGGCTCGATCTCCACGCGCAGGGCGCGCAGGCGGTCGATGTCCCTGTCGGAAATGAGGGCGGTATCCGCCCCCGTCTGCGGAACGTCGGCGGTAAGGCGGGAGGCGAAGAGCACCTTTGAAGGGGGCTTTTTGCTCTCGGAAAGGCTGCCCACAAAGACGGCGTCCGCCGTCTGCGGGATGAGGGAGACGCCGACGCTTTCAAAGCTCTCTGAAAGCAGCGCCGCAAATTCTTCCGCGCGCACGGGCGTCTCCGAAGAGAGGCTCTCCGCCTCGGCGAGCACTTTCAGGCAAAGCTCCGCCCCGCGCGCGGCGAAAGCCGCCTCCTCGGGACAGCCCGCCTCTTCCAGCTTCTTTTGAAGATCGCCTTGCACCTTTTCCGCGCCGAGATCGGACATGAGCGCGCGCAGGCGCACACAGTACTGCGCCGCCGTGGCGGACGCGGACGCCCCTTCAAAGGCGGAGAGGAACTTTTCGCGCAAAGAAACGAGGAGAAGGGTGTCCTCTCCCTGATCGGGGATGGGCTTTTTCACCCCGCCGCGGTAGTTGGCGTAGCGCAGAAGATAATTCCTGTACAGATCGCGCGCGGCATACGGTTCGCCGAAAAAGTCGTTGCCGATAAAGGCGTTCACCTCTTCGGGCGCGAACCCTTCCGCCAGAACGCGCAGCCACTGCACGAGAAAACGGCAGAGCGAATGTTTGTCCGCGCCCCGCTTGACGTCGGAAAAATACGGGATATGATATTCGGAGAACACCTTGCCGAGGGGCACGGCATAGTCCTGCGGGTCGGAAAGGAGCAGGGCGATGTCGCAAAAGCGCAGCCCGTTGTCCGTGACCTCTTTTTTGATCATCGCGGCGACAAAGCGCAGCTCGTCGTCCGCGTCCGCCCCTTCATACAGGCGTACCGCGCCCGTCTCGAGCGGCGCACCCTTTTGCACGGGGTCGAAAATGCCCGTGCGCACCGCTTCCGCCGCCGCGGGAAGGGAAGAAGGCAGAAAGACCGTTTCACACTCCGCGCCCGCCGCGCGGCAGTATTTTTCAAAGGCGCGCGCCGCTTCGAGGGTATAGATCTCTTCCCCGCCGCCGATAAATACCCCCGTGACGCTTGCCGCAAAGGAAAGAGCCGCCAAGATCCCCTCCGCCGCCTGGCGGGTGAAGGAAGAAAAGCCCGCAAACACGACGTCCGCCCCCGCCACGCCGCCCCGTTTTTTCGCCATGGCGGCAGGCAGAAGGGCGAGCACGCCGCTCTCGTCGAGATAGCCGCGGGAGAGAAAGGCGAGGTATTCCTTATAAATGAGGGCGATGTCGGAAAGTTTTTCCGCGAGCGTCCCCTCCGTCTCCGCCGCGGAGGCGAGGAGCATTTCGGGCGTGACGAGGGCGGCGCGCAGCTGCGCGATCGTCTCATAGAGGCTGCCCGCGGCGCCCGCCGGGTTCTTGCCGAAACATCTGAGCTTGTCCGCATTTTTTGCGGCGATGGAGCCGACGACGAGCACGCTGCCTTGCTTGGACAAGACTTTGCCCCCCTTCTCCGCGCCCAAAAAGCGGGCGAACGTCGTCACGGACGTGGAGAAAGTGACCCCCTTTGCCGCGGCGACGGCGCGCTCGGCTTCGAGGGTGAGCCTGTCCTCGCAGAATATGATCGTTTTGCGCTCTTCGGGAAGGCCGCCGAGAAAGGCGACGAGCTCCCCCACCGTGGGCGCGAGATAAATTTTGACTTTCATGGTTTCTTCCCCGATGCCCTCCCGCCGCAAAGCGTGCCATGGGCAAACCGCCCCTCCCGCAAGGCGGACAAAAAGCGATACCGCCCTGCGAAAAGGCGCGCGCAAGCGTATCCCGAGGCGGACTTTGTCGCAAGACGGCGGCAAAGTCCGTTTCAAGGCGGATAGCAGCCCATTGCCGCGCGTATACGGAAAGCGCCTTCTCGGGCAGGGCGATGTTCTTTCTTCCAGTATAGCACATTTTTCTCCATTTTTTAAGTAATTTTCACCCGTTTTGTTTTTACAAAGGCGCCGATTTATGCTATACTGTAAGGGATCGGTACGCGGAAAGCAGACAGGCGTACCGCATAAAACGGAGTAAATTTCGATGAAAAAAAGATTTGCGGCGGCGGCCGTGCTCCTTGCGGGGACGCTCGCCTTTGCGGCTTGCTCTTCCCGCGTGGCGCTGACGATGAACAGGAACTGGAACGAAAACACCGCTTCCGCCTACGGGAATTTTTACGAACAGCTCGTATACGACGTGCGCTATCAGAGAGAGGATACTTCCAGCCTCAACGGGCTGTATTATGCCGACGTGGAAGGGACGTACACCGTGACGGTGCGCTCTTACGACTATTACAACGCGGAGACCAAAGTGCAGGCGGACAGGGCTTACGAACTCACTTCCGTGCTCGAAGTGTCCGCTTCCGTCGTCAACGGAGAGGGCGAGACCGTCTATGCCTTCGGCGGCGATACAAACGCCCCCGCGGACAAGATAGAGACGGTCGTCTACTTCCGCGACATCGACGAGGAGATGCGCCCCCTCGAAAGCCGCGTGAAGACCTATTCGCACACCCCCGGGCAGAACAACGACATCGCCGTCTATTCGTATGAATCCGCCGTCGTATACAGCGCCAACGGCAAAAGCGCCTCCGTCACCGTGACCGATCTTTCGGACGAGATCGAAGAGATCACGGAAGATACGACGGGCGCCTATGCGGCTTCTTTCAAAGACAGGAGCTATTCCCTTTCCGATTTGACGGAAGATTATTCCTGCCTCGACAACGCGCAGCTTCTCTTTGCGGCGCGCGGCATCACCTTTGCCGACGGCGATTCGCACACCTTTACCGCCGTGAGCCCCGCGGGCGGGCGGCGGAACGTGACGATGACCTGTTCGGAAGTTCTGACGAGCAATTATTCCTTCACCCTCGACGGGCAGGCGGTCGCGGAAGAAGAAGCGGGCAAGCCCATCTCGACGAACGTCGTCACCTTTGCCCTCGCGGGCGGCGGAGCGACGGGCCTGGGCGTCACCCATACCGTCCATTACGCGGCGCGCAGCTCCAACCCCTCCGCCAATACCTACCGCAATCTGCCCCTGCGCATCGAGAGCCCCGTCGCTTATTCCATGGGAAGTTTCATCTACGTCCTTGAAAGCGCGTCTCACACCGCGGCAGAATGACAAAAAAACAGGCTTGTGCCCTCCCGCAAATTTGCGGGAGGGCACATTTTTTGTTTTTGTTGCGTTTTTATTTCGCCCGAGGCCGCCGCGCGGCGCGCCTTGCGGCTTTTTTTGCCGCCGCAAGGGAACCCGTTACAGCCTTTCAAAATAGGGCAAGACGTCCAGAGGGGCGTCTACGGTCACTTCTCCGCCTTCAAAGATCTGCCCGCCGCAATACTTCCATCTGCCGCGGGGCAGCAGCACGCGGCGCGCCCGTTCCCCTTTTTGCTGCACGGGGGCGACCAGATATCTGTCCCCTAGCATAAACTGATCGGTGACTTCCGCGAGCCCCTCGTGCGGGAAGACGTACTCCATATAGCGGATGATAGGTTCTCCCGTATGCGCGCTCTCGTCCGCCAGCGAAAGGATATACGGCGCGAATGCTTCATGCAGCTTTGCCGCGGCGAGGCAGGCGGCGTTCTCCTCTTTGCCGAGCACGCGCCACGGCGGGGCGGAAAACTGCATCATCGGCATCAGGGCGGCGCTTTGCGCATAGCGAACGAAAAGCTCGCCGTCGACGTGTTTGAGCCGTTCCTTGCTGAAATCAAGGTAATCCCCGCCGCCGATCATGTCGGGACAGGAATAGGCGCTGCCGACGATCCCCTGCGCGAGGGCGCAGGGCACGAGGGAAGCGACGCCGTTATATCCCCAGCTGTGCAGCTTGTCGCAAAGCCGCTGCACGATGGGGAGCCCGCCGCATTTCCAGGCGGCGCGCAGTTCGTTATACTCGTAATGCAGGGCAAGTTTCGCCCAAAGTTCGCTGTGCCTGTTCCCGTCCGCCGCCTGCGCCGTGAAGTGCTCTTCGCTGTAAAAATAGGCGTCGCCCGCGTCCATCTTGAACCCGTCCGCGCCGCAGCGGCGCATGAGTTCCCTGTTTTGGGCAAGATACCAACGCCGCGCCGCGGGGTCGGTAAGATCGAGCACGGCGGAAAAGCCGTCCCACCATTGCAGGAGGGCGGGCGTGCCGTCCCGCTTTTCCACGAGCAGCCGCTTGTCGCGCAGGGCGCGGTATTCGGGCGTATCCGCACTGATAAAGGGGCAGGACCAAAGGAGCACCTTGTATCCGAGCCCGTGCAGCCTGTCGATCAGCCCCTTCGGGTCGGGGATCTTGGCGGGGTCGAACTTCCATTTCCCGTAATAGGGAGACCAGCCGCAGTCGATCATGAACACGCCGCAGTCATACCCCGCCTCTTTGATCGCCGCCGCGTATTTTTCGATGGCGCCCTGCTCCTGGTCGTAATTGAGTTCTATCCAGGTATTGAACTGCGGTTTGCTGAAAAATTCGTCGGGCGGGCGCTTGCCCGCGGGCGGAAAATGCGCCGCGCACGCCGCCAAATACGCCCCGCGGAGGGTGCCGAAGCCTTCATATAGGCGCGGCGCGCCCTTGGCGGAATACAGCTCGATATTGCCGCCCGCAACGCGAATGTCAAATCCCCTTTCGCTCCAAATGTATCTGCCCGCGTCGGAAACGAGCAGGGGCGCCGCCTGATTCATGGTCGTATTGGGGTCCAGCCCGCGGGAATATACCGTCTCCCGCCCGAAGGGCATTTTGACCCCGTCAAAAGACGCGCCGCCCCACCAGTGTTCCCCTTCGAGGATGGGGAACACATATTTTTTATATTTGATCATTTTCCTTTTCTCCTTTGCGTACACGCCCGTTCCGCCGCCGCAAGGAGCGCTTCGCCCTCTTCGCGGCTCTTTACGTTGCAATGCATGACGACCCCTTCGGGCGCAAGCCCGGCAAGAAGGGGCAAAACGTCTTCGCTCTCCACCGTGATGTCGATCATTTTGCCGTTCTTTTGGATCTTTTGCAGAACGGGCAGCCACTCGCGCATCGGTTTTTGCCCGCTGCCGGGCACCCACTGGATGCCGCGGAGTTTCTCTTCGGCGCAGAGCGCGTCCAGATGCGTGAGCGCCGCCGTGCCGTCCAGATGATAGATGCTGCTGTCCAAAAACGCCCATTCCTCCCGCAGCTCGGGAAGGACGAACTCCGCATACATTTCTTTGGATATGAGGCAGGAAAAATCGCAGGATGTCACATATTCCCTGTCCGCGCTGAAAATATTCATCCAGTTGGAGGTATACGGCATATATTTCGTCGCCGCGCGGTACTGCGCCTCAAACACCTTTTTGAACACTTCCAGCACCTGAAAATTCGCCTTTTTGACCATTTCGGGCGATTCGATGAGGTCGATGCAGAGCGCTTCCGGGCCGCGCAGGGACACCAGGCAATCCGGCCCCGGGTGAAGGTCCGTGATCCCCACGACGTATTCCCCGCGGCTGTCCTCGGCAAACGCTTCCGTGCATTGCTGCAAGCGCCTGAACCAGGGATCTTTTTCGTCGAAGCGGATGTCGGGGAACACCTCTTTATCCTGCCAGGTATGCACCGCCCAGCTCGTATCCTGCCCGAATTCGATGCCGCAGCCGCAGATCGCGCCCATGATGTCCGGCCCGAAGTTTACCCACGCCTGCGGGAACGCCTCTGCGAGGCACAGCTGCGTCTCCTGCATATAAAAGCGGTGGCGGCGGATATTGTATTCTGCGTCCAGCCAGCGCTCCTCCGCCGTATCGGGCGCCTTCGGCATACGGCTCCAATCGATGCGCTCCCTGGGCGCATACATGACGAAAAACGGCCTGTCATGATTTTCCCTGTTCCAAAGGAGGCGGTATTTTTCCGCCAGTTTATCAAAATCGATCATTCTTCCTCCTCCGTTTCCATCTCAAAAAGGCGCGCCTGATAGGGTTTGGTCGGCACAAAGCGGAGCTTGTTCCCCGCAAAGGAAAATTGCGTCTTCCCATCCGCCGGATACCCGACGCGGCAGGTGCGGACGGGATAAGGGAGCGTGAGCTCGACGGGATCCTTTCCCGCAAGGTTCCACACCGCCGCATACAGCCGCTTTCCGCATTTGAGCCCGTAAGCGCAAAACGGCGCGTCGTAATAAGAAAAATCTGTCAGAAACAGAGGAAGCCCCGCGGGAATGTCCCGCCGTATCTTCTTGTAATATTCCACCCCCTCGCGGATGAGGCGGAGCCGCCCCTCTCCGAGCGCGGCGACGTTGCCGCTCTGCTGCACGCGGAACAGGAGGGTACTGACCATGTTGAAGATGACCTCTTCCTCGTCGTCGGACATGGGATATGACCAGACCGCCGCCTGTTCGGGCGGCACAGCCGTGGCGCAGTTCGCCGCGATCGCCGCCATCTTCTTATAGTCGGTCTGGTCGGAAACGGACTGTACGCTGCAAAGGCGCAGGCTCGCCCCGTCCATGCGCAGCCCGCCCGAAGCGCAGTTTTCGATGACGAGGGAAGGATAGCGGGCGTAGAGGGAAGCGATCCAGGCAAGATAGGCGCGGTTATGGCGCAAGAGCCCTTCGCCCACGCTGCACCCCTGCCCGTCCGTGCCCGTGCCGCACTGGATGTTGTAATCCATCTTGATGTAGCCGATGCCGTACTCCCCGATCAGGCGGTCGACGACGCCGTCCGCATAGGCGACGACTTCTGGATTGGAAAAATCCAGCTGATACCGCCCGTGGTCGATGATGCGCCTGCCGCCGCGGCGGAAGAACCAATCGTCGGGAAGGCGCGCCGCCAGGGGGCTGTCCTTCCCCATCACTTCGATCTCCAGCCAGAGCCCCGCCGTCATGCCCTTCGCGCGGATATAGTCGATGAGCGCTTTGAGCCCGCCCGGAAAACGGCTCTTTGCGGGCTTCCACTCCCCGACCGTCGTCCACCAGTCCCCGTCGCCGTACCAGCCGCAGTCGATGCAATAATATTCCGCGCCGAGCGCCGCCGCCCTGTCGATGAGGGGGATCTCCTTTTCGGTGGTGGGATCGCCGAAGAGACAGTTCATGTAATCGTTGAAAATGACGGGCAGGTTTTCGTTGTCCGCATTCTTCCTGCGCACGGCGCGGCGGTATTTCGTCAAGGCAAAAAAGCATTCCCGCTCATTTTCGCCGAAGGCGAGCGCCGCCCGTACCGATTCAAACCGCTCGCCCGCCGCTAGCGTCTTGGACCAGCCGCTCTCGGACGCGCTCGGCCCGCTCAGAAGCAGATACAGCCGCCCGTCGATGGTGCCGATCTCCCAGCTCCAGCTGCCGTTGTGTTCGATCTGCCAAAGGAGGGCGCCGCCCCCCTTTTTGACCGCCATGCCCATGGGGAGGTATTCGCATGAGGACCAGCCGCCCGTATTTTTTGCGGTGATGCGCTTTCCTGAAAAGGATTCGACCTTATAAAGCCCCAGCGCGTGCGGGGTGTATTTTTTCCAGATACACTCCCCTTTCCAGGCATTGTGCGGCAGATATATCTCCGTTTCCGCCTCCCAATCGAAGGGCTGCGCGCCGAAAATGCCCACGTTTTCGTAAGAAGAGACGATGTCCAGCGTCAGCGGCGCGCCGCTGCGGTTTTCCACCGCCGTATAGGCGCCGACGGCGGCGATGCCGTCGTAAAACTGATAGACGCTCTCCGCCGCGATATGCCCGTTCTCCTGACGCAAAGTAAGGACGTCGCCGAAGCCGTTGCGGCTATGAGAAAGGGAGACGAAACGGAGGGTGCCGCCCTCGCCCGTGCCGAACAGCTTGTTGAAATGATGGTCGTTATGATCTTCGCCGCAGATCTGCACTTCTGCCGCGCGGAACCAGCGGATGTTTTCCTCCGCGCGCACATCGCCGCGATCGGGCCCCATATACAGGAGACGGGCGTTCTTTTCCCCGTCGATACAAAATACCGTTTTGATGCCGTTGAATACAAAAGTACGCACATCCATAGCGAAACCTCTTTCTTTTGTATTGTGCGGGGAACGCACGGCGTCCCCCGCACCGCAATTTGTTTTACGCGACTTTTTCGATCTTCAGATCGTCTATGAGAATGACTGCATGAACGTCGGAGCCCCAGTTGGAAAGGCACAGCTTCCAGTTGTCGTTCGTGCCCGTGAGGGTGAACTCTTCGGAAAATTGCTGCACGTCCTCGGAGACGGCGCCGACCCATAACCCTTTTTGCACATTGGGATAATTTTCCGCCGCGTCGTTGAGGCGCATCACCGCGGACGCGTAGTTGTTCGTCGTGTCCGCTTGGATCACCTTATAGTTGAAGGTGACCTTATAGGTGCCGCCGCCTTTGAGCATATAATTGGCGAAGGTCAGAAGGTTATATTCGCCCTGCCCGCCGCCGAATTCGACTCTGAGCGCCGTGCCGAACGGCTCGCCGATCCCGGAAGTGTCGCTCACCTTTTCGGCGGCGACCTTCTCCTGCGTCCAGGAATAGGCGCGCTCGCTCCCCTCGAAGTCGTCAAAGACGACGTCTCCGGCCTCGTTGAGCGCCGCTTCCGCTTTGAGCGTGTCGGGCTCGGGCTCGGGTTCGGGCTCGGGTTCGGGCTCGGGCTCGGGCGCGGGCGTCTGCACCATTTCGATCTTCAAATTATCTAAAAGAATGACCGCGTGCACGTCCTCCGACCAGTTGGAAAGGCCGAACTTCCAGCCGTCGCTCGCGCCCGTAATGGTAAAGTCATACGAGAATTGCTGTACTTGCTTTGAAACTTCGCCGACCCATAAGCCCGTATGCACTTCCGGATAGCCGTCCGCCTCGCTGTCTAAGCGGATGAGCGCCGTGGCGTACTTGTTTTCGGTATCCGCTTCGAGCACTTTGTAATCAAAGGTGACCCTGTACGTCATGCCCGCTTTGAGGGTATAGTTGGTGAAAGAAGCGATGTTATAAGCCCCTTGGCTGCCCTTGAACTCCACTTTGAGCGCCTTGCCGAAAGACGCGCCGATCCCGGAAAGGTCGTCCGTCTTTTCCACGAACGGGTTGACGGAGGAAACGGCAAAGGCGCGCGTATCCCCTTCAAAGTCGTCGCTGACGAAATCGCCGACCGCAGCGAGCACCGCCGCCTCTTTGAGCGCGTCGGGCGCTTCGACCACTTCGACGACGATGTTGTCGATATACATCGGATAGCCGCTGTAATAGTTGAGAACGTCGATCGAAGTGTAGTTTTTGCCCTCTTCCAGCTTGACGATGTTGGTGACGTAGGACACTTTTTGGCTGTTCAAAATACTCGAACTGTACTGCATATCCTGCACATAGGTGCCGTCGTCCGCCATGAACTTGACGAGGAACTGCCCGCCGAGCGCAGCGTCGCTTTCGAGGATGAGGTCCATCCTGAGACGGTAGTACTTGCCCGCCGTCATGTTGAAGCCGCTGAGAGTGGTGCCGACGACGTCCGCCGCGGACGGGGTAACGGACAGATAATTGCCCGTAAGTTTATCGCCCGTGACGACCGCGCTCGCCGATTTGAGATCGGCATTGCTGTCCGCATAGAAGATGTCGTAGTTTTCGTCGAAATCGAGGGCCGCCTTGTCGCCGGGTTCGGCGAGGGTGACGGGCTCCACCTTTTCGATGGTGAGATCGTCTATGACGACGGTAGTCTCGCGCATATAGTTGTGCATGAGCAGCCCGTAAGGCTCATCGCTCGAGCCGAGGCGCATGGGCGCGAGCTCGATCGTATAGACGACGCCCGTCTCTTTGCCCGCAAGAGAAGTTTCCGTCTGCACGTCGTCCCAATACGATTCGCCGGGGCGGAACTTGACCGTCCAGCTGTCGGGCACGCTGCCGAGGAACATGACCTTGAAGGAGACGCGGTACACCCCTTCTTTTTTGACCGTGACGCCGCCGAAGCGCAGGCCCTGGTACTGCGAAGAACCGTCGCATTCGACATAGAGCGCGTTGCCGCTCATGCCGCTCGGCGCCTGCTTGATATAGGCGTTGCCGCCCATGTTGCGGAAGGTGATGTTCTGTTCGCCGAAGGAAGTAAAGTCTTCCGTGAAGGAAGCGCCCTCTTTCGTCAGGTCAACGTCTTTATAAGTGACTTCGCTGATCGCCTTTTTGTCGGTGACGAAGACGGGCGCGTCCGCGATCTGATACTCGTCGGGGTCGACATTGGGCGTAACGTATGCGCCGATATAGAGCCCTTTGAGCGCGGCATCGACGGTGACGGACTTGGCGCCCGCCTCGGATGTATACGCCGTTTTGAGCTCGATCACGTTTTCGCTCAGATCCGCCGCCGTGGATGCGACCCAGCGGATGGTCTCGCCGCCCTCTGCGGGGGCGGACACGTTATAGGAAAGGGTCAGCTCGCCCGCGCTCAGGAAGCCGTCCTTTTCTTCACCCGTGAACTTGCCGTCCGTGACGACGGGCGCGGCTTTCAGGCGGGTGACGGTGATGGAATCGATCTCGATGATGTCCGAGCTCTTGCCGCCGCCGAAGGAGACGAGCAGCCATGCCGAAATGGTGCCGTTGTAGCCGTTGGCGGTATCCGCAACGAAGCGGCCGGCAGCCGTCGTCGGGCGGTCCTTTTCGCCGCCGAGGTTGCAGATCACCGTTTGGGCGTTGTTGAAGCAAAGCTGGAAGCGCGAACCTTCCGTGCGCGGGGTATAGGTGATCTCCACCTTATATTCCGCGCCCTCCGTGAAGCGCACGCCGCGGAAAGCGACAAATTCCCAGCTCTGTTCGAGCGCGTACTCGCCCTCATCGGGCCCCCAGATGCGCACGGCCCTGTTGTCCGTGCCGCTTTCCACGATCTCATAATACGCCCCCTGCAGGGAGTGGTCTGCGGCGAAGAGGTCGTCCCTGTACGGCAGGAGCCTGCTCTCGTAAAAGCTGTTGCCGAACGTCTCGGTAAAGCTCTCGCCGTAACCAAGCGGTTCGCGCATCTTTTTGAGTTTTTCCCAGTTTTCGTCCGTCGGTTGGATCACTTCGTTTTCCCCGTTCTGGTTGACCGTATAGTACGGGTCGGACATGAGTTCGTCGTCCGTGGGCGGATTTTTGGGGTTTTCCACCACTTTGACTTTGAGGGCGAGCGTATTGATGCTCGTCACGAAGGAAAATTCATATTCCGCCTTCGCAAAACCCGCAAGATAGTCCGCCTTGATGATGAAGGACGCGCCTTCCCAGGCATAATTTTCTTTGCCGACATCCTCGTTTTGCAGCGTCAGCTTTTCAAATTTCGCGTCGCCGAGCGCGATCGAAAAGGCGACGTCGGCGGGATAGGTCAGATCAAATTCCATGGTATCCGCCGCCACGCTCGCGGGTGTTTCCTCGGGCGGGGGCGGCGCGGGGGTCTTATCCCCGCACGCCGCCAAAACGCCCGCGGAAACGAACAGCGAACAGGCGATGGCGGAAAGAAGCAGAAGTTTGCGTAATTTTTTCATCCTCTTTTCTCCCTTCATACGATTTTGAGCTTGCCCATGCCGGCAGGCGTCATCTTATTCTGTTCCAGCGGATAATTGACGCTGGATACGCGCACGATGTTCACGCTGCTTGTGTCGTCGCAGTCGCCGAACGTCATCGAGAAGGAGATCTCCTTCCCTTCGCCGAGGGCGGCTTCGATCTTCGGCATCAGTGTGAACGGGATAAACAGTTCGCCCGAATACCCGTCCTCCGTGACCGTGCCCTTGTATTCGATCTGCGCCTTGCCTTCGTTGAAGAGGGCGCTCGAACGGGAGGACTCCACGCCGACCGCGTCGTTTGCCACATAGATCTGCACCCAGTCGGAATCGGGATAGAGGGTGGCAAAGCTGTCCAAAAGCTCTAACGAGGTCAGATTTTCCGTCAGGAAGATCTCCGCGAAGTCGCCGTTCCACCAGGACGGCGTGAAGGCGACGAGGTCGTCTTTGACGTCGAACATGAAGTACAGCCCCTTGTCGGTGGCGGCGATCTTCGCCGTGACGGAGAAGCTGGAAGCGGACACTTTGTCGACGCCGATGTTGGTCGCGCCGTTCGTCGCACCCACAAATTCGACCGCGGAATCGATCCCTTCCCAATCGGAGAGGTCGCCGTCGACCGTGATGGCGCCGTCCGCCTGCCTGGTCAAGGCGAGCGATTCGATGACCGCGCTCTCGTCAAGCTCCATCCCCTCGTTGTTTTCCAGGGTCAGGGCGGTGGAAGAGAGCTGACCGTTGACGTTGACTGACTTGAAATCGGTGTCCGCGTCGGCGGCGCAGCGGTTGTTTTTCACGACGATGCCGTCCGAATTATCCACATACAGCGCCGTGTTGGATTCCACGACGGCGTTGTCGATGGCGGGGCGGTAGAAGGTGTTGCCTTCGATGTTGAAGTCGGTGCAGCGGCGCAGGGATATGGCGGCGTTGTACGACTCGCCGAAGAAGTTATTCTTGATCTCGATGTCGCTCACCGCGCCCGGCTCGCTTCCCGTCGGCGTCCAGACGAAGGCGTCGATGTCGCCGTACTGCGTGGCGATGCCGTTGCGCAGGAATTTGTTGTTGCGGATGACGACGTTCTTCGGGCTGAGCGATTCGTGGAACTGCACGTCGTCGGCGATGAGCATGATGGCGCCGTGCACGATGTTGGAGAAGAGGTTGTTCTCCACCGTCACGTCGCGGCTCTGGATGAGGATGCCGCGGTTGCGCTTGTTGCGGATGACGTTGTTGGAGATCTCCACCTTGGGCGCCTTGGTGACGCTCGAAAGGCGGCTGTCCGTCGTGATACCGGCGATGTCGACATACTTTTCGTCCGTCTTAGGAAGCGCCGTCTCTTCAAAGGTCAGAACGTAGTTGTCGCCGTTGTAGCGCACCGATTTGACGGTGAGGGTGGCGACGGCGTTGAGGTCGGAAGCGTCGGAAAGCTCGAATTTTTCGCCTACTTCGGGACGGAAAGTCCCCCACATACCCGAAGCATAGGCGGCGCTGACTTCCCCTTTGGCGGCGTCGACGGCATAGACCTGCAGCATATGCCCGCCGATGTTGACCGCGTCGTCATGGCTGTTTTCCAGCATACAATTCGTGATCTTGATCTCGCCCGACGTGTTTTTCAGGTGCAGGATGTCCGCCGAGGCGGTGAACAGCCTGTCCGTTCCGGGTTTGCAGATGACCGAGAAGCGGTTGAAATAGAGATTTTCGTTGTTGTAGGCGCGCATCGTCATCCCCCAGGAGGAATAGACGGTGACCGTTTCAAAGCGGACGTTTTTGCAGTCTTCCGTCATGAAGGTCTGCGCGACGTAGAAGGTGACGCCCAGCGCCACGGGCGTATTGACCATCGCCTCTTCCAGCATGACATCGGAAGTCGCCTTCAGGCGAACGGTATAGCTGCCGTCCTCATTGCGGATATACTCGCTCTCCTCGATGCTGCGGCCCGTTTCGTTGATATAGAGATAATTGCCGGGCGCGCGCGGCGTCTTGGAGATGGGGTCGTACTCGACGTACTGGATGACGGGCGCGTTCGTATCGACGGGGTACCCCTCGTTGATACGCACTTCGATGGTGCGCGAAGCGCTGTCGAAGGAGGTGATCTTGCCCATCATGTACGGAAGGTTGGTGTAATCGACGGTAAAGTTGTTGAACTGGATATTTTCGCAGTCTTTGATGTAAAAGCCGCTCATGCCGAGGAAACAGCTGAACATGATGTCGGCGCCGCCGCCGTCGACGACCACGTTTTTGAGGCCTTTCAGAACGAGCCCGTAGCCGTTATCGATGCCGTTGCCGCCCTCGATGACGTCTATGCGACCCTTGGGAAGGCGCACGACTTTGGTCGCATCCTCGTCCTTTTCGGCTGCCGCCGCAAAGGCGCGCTGCAGCGCCGCGGCGTCGTCTTTGCCGTCGTCCGCCTTGACGCCGTATTCGGCGGCGTCGATGACGATCGCGTCCGAAGGCACGGGATAGAGCACTTCGTTTTCAAACCTGTCGCCGTCGACGCCGACGATGAACGGGTTGATGAGGCCGGGCGTTTCGCTGACGTAATCTTTATAATCCGCGTCATACGAATAAGCGGTGCTCATAAGCTCCTTATCCGTCGGGGGTTTCAACGCCATGCTCCCTCCTCCCTGCATTCCGCAGCCGCCCAGAAGGGCGGCGCACAGCAGCGTTCCCGCCACTGCAGACAAAAATTTCTTTTTCATCTTTCCTCCTTATGCGAGCTCGTTCGCGCAGGGCGCGTCCGGGAACGCGCGGTTATACGCGACGGCATATTTCTTTTCGATGTCCGTATAACGGAATTTTTCCATGTTTTTCAAAAATTCCGCCCATACGTCGTCGTTGAAGGGATCCTGCTCGCCGTTGATGAAGCGGCCGTAGTTGTTCTTCATATATGTGTTGACGGAATCTTCCAGCGCGGAGATCTCTTCCAGCTCTTCGGCGGTATGCGTCAGCTGCGGCAGATACCGTTTCAGATACGGGTAATAGGTCTTGCGCTCTTCGATCATCTTCATGCGGTACGGATCGCCCGAATTGTCGTAATCCACCGTCGTAAAGACGGCGTTGCCGAGCCCCGCCTGATAGGTGAGCGTCGCCTGGAAGGCGATCTCGTCCATCCCTTCGGGGACGATGAGCTCCCAGCGGTTGAGATATTCGTCGCGCAGCGGATCGTAAGTGGGCTCGAGCCCTTCGACTTCGCGCCAGTGCACGTCCTTCTCTCCCCTGTATTGCAGGCTCTCGTTTTCGAGGGCGTAGAGCTGGTCCATCCAGCGGATGATCTCCCTGTAATAGGGCGTCGTCTTGGGAATGATGAGCGCGGTCGGGTCAAAGCGGGGCGCGTATTCGTAGGCGAGCTGCGTGTTGTTGTGTTCGGAAACGAGCGGCGGCAGGGCGACATATTCGTCGTCCTTCTCCTGCCCGACGACAAAGTAGGCGCCCGAAGAAGTAAAGCTGCCCAGACGGCCCTGGATGCCGAGCGAATTGAGGTTGGTATCGTTGTTGGTGAACAGTCCGTCGTGCATGAGCCCTTCGGTATACAGCCTGTTGAGATACTGCACGTATTCGCGGTATTCCTGCGTAGACGGCACCCAGACGATCTTGTTGTAGTTGGGGTTGGGGATCTCGTTGCCGTTATCGTCCAAGACCGTCTCGCGGCTGTCGATCTCGATGCCCGTGCCGACAAAGCCGAAGGCGCAGCTCAAAAAGTTGAGGGACGCGTCGTTCATGGAGGCGATCAGCGGCACCTCGTCGGACGTATTCTCATTATCGTTGGCGTCATACTCTTTGAACGCCTTCAACGTATTGTAGAACTGCTCCGTCGTTTCGGGAAGGCCCGATTCCCCCACATAGGTATCGCCGAAATCCGCGAGATTGAGGTTTTCTATCCACTTTTTGTTGATGTACTGCGTGGCGACCTCGCCCCCTTCCGCATTGAGCGCGACGCGCGCGAAGACGTAAATTTTGCCGTCTGCCTGCGTCGTCACGCGGCGGATCTCGGGGTATTCTTCCATCCAGTGCGAATAGTTGGGCGCATACAGCTCCAAAAGGGTCTTTTCGGTGTTGCCCGTATATTCGTCGTACCCCGAAAGCTCGCGCAGGGCGCCCAGCTGGGAATACTGCGCCACTTCGTAGGGCTGATTGCCGAGGAAGAAGGCGTCGGCGGGGTTTTCGGTATCCTCCCATTTGAGCCCCTTCATCTGCGCGACGTCCTCCAGCCCCACTTCTTCAAATTCGACGTGGATGTTGGTGCGGCGCTCCAGCTCTTGGAACAGATACATATCTTCCCACTGCCCCTGGATGGATGCCTTCATGGTGAACATATTGATCGTGATCTTTTCCTTCACGATCTGCTCGCTGTTCGGGTCGGCGATGAAGTTGTCGGGGTCGTAGTCGACCTTTCTGCCGCCGCAGCCGGCAAAGAGGGATGCCGCCCCGCACGCCAAAGCCGCAGCCAGGCAAAGACACAGGATCTTTTTGAACATACTTTCCTCCTTATAATAAGATTTAACCTTTCACGCTGCCGATCATCATCCCCTTTTCCAAGTGCCGCGCGAGGAAAGGATAGACGATGAGTATGGGGAGCGTGGATATGACGATGGACGAATATTTGACCGCTTCGGCGCGCATCTTGTATTGGAGCGCGTCTTCGCCGATCGCGCCGCTGCCGTCGCTGAGAAGGATGTCGCGCAAGACGAGCTGCAGGGTCTTGGCGTCGGTATTGCTCGGAGAAATGAACACGAGCGGATAAAAATAGGAATTCCAGTACCCGACCGCATAGAAGAGGATCATGATGGCGATGACCGGCTTGCACAGCGGGATGATGACGGAAATATAGATGCGGAAATCGCAGGCGCCGTCGATCTTCGCCGCCTCTTCGAGGTCGGAAGGGATACTCGAAGAGATGAAGGTGCGCACGACGATGACGTTCCAGACGCTGACGCTCATGGGCAGGATGGTCGCCCAGAGCGAATTGTAGAGCCCGATCCCCTGCACGACCACATACAGCGGGATGAGGCCGCCCGAAAAGAACATGGTAAAGACGCACAGCGCCGTGATGACTCTCCTTCCCTTGAGATCTTTGCGGGTGAGCGCATAGGCGAGCCCGAAAGTGAAGATGAGGCTGAGCACGGTGCCGATGACGACCATCTTGGCGGTGTTCCACAGCCCCGTGAAGATCTCCATCTTGCCCGCGATCGCCTTATAGGCTTCCAGCGAAAAATCTTTGATGAGGAAGGTGACCTGCCCGTAATAGACAGCCTCGGGGCTGCTTAAAGACAGGGAGAGGATGTAGATGAGCGGGTATAAAAACATGACGCACAGCAACGCCACGATGACGTATACGGCGATCTGAAAAATAAAATCTCCTTTGCTTTGCCTTTTCATCTTGTTCCTCCTCAGATAATGGTCTCGCCGCCCAGTTTTTTGGTGATGAAGTTCGCGCCGAGCAGAAGCACGAGGTTGATGACGTTGTTGAACAGCCCGATCGCCGTGCCGTAACTGTATTGTTTGATGACCGAACCGAGCGTCTTTTCATAGACATAGGTGGAAATGATGTTGGAGGACTGATAGTTGAGGTCCGTCTGCATCAGCAGCACCTTTTCAAAGCCGACGTTGAGCATATTGCCGAGGTTCATGATGAGGGTGATGGAAACGATGGGCAAAAGCCCGGGGATATTGATGTGCCAGATCTTGCGCAGGCGGCTGGCGCCGTCGATCTCAGCCGCTTCATATAAGGTCGGGTCGATCGCCGTCAGGGCGGCGACATAGGTGATGGACCACCAGCCGAGCCCCTGCCACATCCCCGACAGGACATAGATCCAGGGGAACCAGGCGGCGCTTTCCATGAATTTGACGGGCTCCATGCCGAACGCCCGTATGATGCGGTTGATGATGCCGATACGGTCCTGCGTGTATTCCAGGAAGGTAAAGCACATACTCACGGCGACGACCAGCGAAATAAAATAAGGCGCGTAAGAGATGATCTGCACCGTCGTGCGCAGCGACTTGACGCGGATCTCGTTCAGAAGCAGCGCGAAGATGATGGGCAGCGGGAATACCAGAAGCGAACAGAGGGAGAGCCGCAGCGTATTCCAGAGCATATCCCAAAAATACGGGTCGGTGACAAAGTTGACGAAATGCTTATAGAGCGGGTCCGCCCACGGGCTGCCGCCGATCCCCTGGATGACGTTGTAATCTTTAAAAGCGATGATGATGCCGTACATCGGCGCGTAGCAAAACACGGCGATGACGGCGAGCGCGGGCAGCGCCAGAAGATAGAGCTGCCAGTTCCTGTACCATGCGCGCAGCTTGCGCTTTTTGCTGCCGCCGCGCCCTGCATTGCCGCCTTCTTTTACGGCCACGGCCGTTTTCGCTTTTTCCGTCATATCCGCCCTCCTCTTTCGTCATGTAAAAAAACGAAGAAATTATTTTCCGAAATGTCAAAAAAACAAGTATTTTAATTTTCGCGCCCAAAAAATGTGCACGGAGCGCATTTACATTGCTTTTTGTGCGTATGCGCAATATTTTGCCAAAATCTGACAATTTGCACATTTATTTTGCACATTCTTCGCATTCATGATAGCACAAAAAAAAGAAGAGATGTAAAGTTATACATCTCTCCTCTGAAAATATGTAAAAAAATTAAGACAAAATATTGCCAAGCGCGCCGCCGTGTGCTATAATTTTACAAACATGAACAAAGGGGGAGCAAATGTCCAATCTCATGAAGGCGGCGGGGTACGCCCTGTCTTTGGCGGCGTGCTATAACCAGACGTTCGACGAATACGATATGCCCATCCACTCGCACGACTACTTTGAGATCATGTTCGTCAACGCGGGCAAGTGCGAGGTCACCGTCGAGACGAAGAGCGGCGCGCCCGAGACGGTCAATCTCGGGAAAAACGACTTCGTCCTCATCGACGCGAACGTCAAGCACAAGCTGTTCGTGACGCCGCATATGCCGTGCAGCATCATGAACATCGAGATCAATACCCAGCGCTTTGACGGCGGCGGGGAAAACATCTACGACTTCGGCCGCATCTGGCAGCAATGCAAGAACTTAAAGCGCATCTTCGCCAGATACCGCTACACGCGCCTGAAAGACACCAACCGCATCAAGGGAACGCTCGAACGCATCCTCTCCGCCTACGACGCCTGCACGGCGGACCCTTCGCGCACGGCGGACAGGGCGCTTTTGCAGCTTTTGCTGGGAGAACTCTTCCTCGAAGCGGAACAATGCGCGGGGCAGGCGGAGTTCGGGGGCAATATCTATGTGCAGAAGGCCTACGACTATATAAAAGAGCACTATCAGGACGAGATCACCCTCTCCTCGCTCGCGGACAGCCTCGGCATCCACCCCACCTATATCCAGCGGCTCATCCGCGGCAGTTCGGACGACTCGGTGCACAGCCTCATCAATAAATTCCGCATCCGCAAGGCGATAGAGCTTTTGCGCAGCACTTCCCTGCCCCTCATCGACGTCGCCGTCGAGGTCGGGTTCAACAACCGCCAGTCCTTTTTCAACGCCTTCAAAAAACACACGGGGCTCTCCCCCAACGAATACAGGCGCAAGTATATCGACAACGAAAAATGGCTCAGAAACGATTCCTACACCACCTCCGTTTTTGACGAAAATTAGATACGCCATACAAAAAGCCGCGGTCTGCCCCAAAAGGCAGGCCGCGGCTTTGCGGTGCAAAAAATGAGTCCTGTCCGCGCCGAAGGCGCGGCGCGCCTTACAGCAGCGATCTGTACAGCGCGATAATGTCTTCTTTGGTCGGATCTTTGGGGTTGCCGGGGCGGCAGGCGTCGTCCATCGCAGACTGCGCGAGGAAGTCGAGGTCCTCCTCCCTGACGATGTTTTTCAGGTCCTTGGGGATGCCGACGTCTTCGGAAAGCTGCCTGACGGCGGCGACGGCGGCCTTCCTCGCTTCGGCAAGGCTCATGCCGTCCACGCCCGCGACCCCCATCGCCTTGGCGATGTCGCGGTATTTTTCGCCCGTCGCGTCGGCGTTATACTCCATGACGGTGGGCAGCAGGATGGCGTTCGCCACGCCGTGCGGGGTGTCGTAGAGGGCGCCGAGCGGGTGCGCCATGGAATGAACGATGCCGAGCCCGACGTTGGAAAAGCCCATGCCGGCGATATATTGGCCGAGCGCCATGCCTTCCCTGCCTTCGGGCGTGTCGGCGACGGCTCCGCGCAGATTTTTAGAAATGATCTCGATGGCTTTGAGGTGGAACATATCGCTCATCGCCCAGGCGCCCTTGGTGATGTAGCCCTCGATGGCGTGGGTGAGCGCGTCCATGCCCGTGGCGGCGGTGAGCCCTTTGGGCATCGAACGCATCATGTCGGGATCGACGACGGCGACGACGGGGATGTCGTGCACATCGACGCAGACCATCTTGCGGTTTTTCTCCGCATCGGTGATGACGTAATTGATGGTGACTTCCGCCGCGGTGCCCGCCGTCGTGGGGACGGCGATGATGGGCACGCTCTTATTTTTGGTGGGCGCCGCCCCTTCGAGCGAGCGCACGTCGGCAAATTCGGGATTGGCGATGATGATGCCGATCGCCTTCGCCGTGTCCATCGAAGAGCCGCCGCCGATGGCGACGATGCAGTCCGCGCCGCTCTCCTTGAAAGCGGCGACCCCCTTTTGCACGTTTTCGATGGTGGGGTTTGCCTTGATCTCGGAATAGACCGCATACGGGATACCCGCTTTTTCCAATACGGCCGTCACTTTTTGGGTCACGCCGAATTTTAAGAGGTCGGGGTCGGAGCAGACGAAGCATTTTTTGAACCCCCTGCCCACAACTTCCGACGCGATCTCGGCGATCGCGCCCTTGCCGTGATAACTTGTTTCGTTGAGCACAAACCTGTTAGCCATGATATGATCTCCTTATCAAATTATTTTTCCGAAGGATAAACGACGCCGAGCTGCCTGCGGCACTCGTCCAGAAGGCGCATGGTGTCCAGCGTGGACTTGGGCGGGCAGAACGCGCTTTCCGTCCGCCCCGCCGCGATCTCTTCCGCCGCGCGGCGGAATTCTACGGCATATTTCAAAGAATCGTCGGTGAAGTGTTCTTCCCTGCGCCCGCAGACAAACGCTTCGCGCGCGCAGTGGAAATAGGGTATGCGGATGGCGCCTTCCGTCCCCTCGATGACAAATTCTTCCCCTTGCGGGTCCTCGATGGAAATGTACAGCTTAGCCGAAAAGCCGCCGTAATCCAATTCGACCTCTTCGGTGACGTCTATCCCGCCGCGCACCTCTCCCCGGCAGGACAGGCCGCGGGGCATACCGAACAGCTCATAGCAATAGCGGAGCGGATACACGCCGATGTCCATGACCGCGCCGCCCACCAGCTCGGGCGAAGTGAAGCGCGGGATGTCGATATACCGCTCGGCATATTTCGCCGTCACCTTCTTGACCGTGCCGATCGCCCCTTCACGGAGGCGGGCGCGCACGGCGAGCGCCGTGTCGTTGAACCACGTCCACATCGCTTCGGCAAGGTATACCCCCTTCTCCCGCGCGAGCGCGAACGCCTCTTCCGCCTCTTTCAGGTTCACCGTGAACGGCTTTTCGCAAAGGACGGGCACGCCCCGTTCGAGGCAGAAACGGATATAGTCGAAGTGTTTATTCGCCGTCACCGCGATATACGCCGCCTGCACGCCGTCAAGCGCCCTTTCCGCTTCGGGAACGGCGCGGCAGCCGTATTTGGCGGCAAACGCCTCCGCCTGCGCGTGCGTCCTGTTGTGGCAGGAAGCGATGCGCATATCCTTTTCGGACATGAGCTCATCCGCGACCTGCACGGCGATGTTCCTGCACCCGAAAAACGCCCAACCGAACATTTTTCTCCCTCCGAATACATTGTTTGCCTTTATTGTACCGCAATTTTGCTTACCCGTCAAGAGGTTTTTTTCGCGCCCCGCGCGGGAAAAGCGGGCTTTTCCCCTCTCCGCCCCGCGCCGCGGCAAAAACGGCCGCCGAGCCCCGTCAAAGCACAAACCGCATCCTCTCGTCAAAGCGCGCAAACCGCGCCGCCGCCGCGGCGCGGCGAGCCTCTACGCCTCTCGGCGACATGAAAATGCGGCAAGCCGTGCCCGCGGGCACGGCTTGCCGTCTTTTTTGCGGCTGCGCCAAGCGGCGCAGCCGCAGCAAAGCGCTCTTTGTTTACGCGAACGTATAGGCGATGACGACCGTCGCGCCGCCTTGAGAGGTGTAGCCTATGGTCATCGCGTCCACCTTGCCGTCGGAATAGGCGAGCGTCACCGTCATGGCGGTACAGTCGATGTCCGCGTTCATGAACCCTTCGGGGTCGGTGACGACGCCCTCAAAGGTGCCTTCCCCTTCCTTGACGGAGGAGAAATACGCCGCGTCGAACTCTACGCCCGCCGCAGCGGTGAGAGCGGGGTCGATGTCGGCGGGGCTGCCGTTTTGCTCGACGATCTTGCCGCCTTCCACGAGCATACTGCCCGTGAGCGTCTCTTTATATTCGTCGGGAATGACATATTCCCCGTCCACCTTTTCAAAGGTCGCCAGTTTTTCATACGAATATTCGACGCGGTAGCCTTCCCCTTCCGCTTCGGCGGCGTATTCGCCCTTGAGCGTCTCGCCGTCTTTGGTGACGGTGATCTCCAGCTCCACGGCGGAGGCGGGCTCTGCGAGCATGGCGTTGAGTTTATCGTAGATATCTTCCTTCTTCTTGCCGCAGGACGAAAAGACGAACGCGGCAGAGAGCAGGATGCAGCCTGCAATGAGCAAAATTCTCTTTTTCATGGCGTTCTCCTTAAATGAGTTTTTTCAGGGCGAACCACGCAGCGGCAAGCGCGCCCGCAGCCGCCGCGGAGGCGAGCACCGCAAAGGCGATCTCCGCCGCGTCGGACATCTCTTCGTTGACTTCTTCGGCAGAAGCGTTATACGCGCCGATGAGCGCTTCCAGCGCCGCGTATTCCTCGGCGACCTCCTGCTTTTCCGCAGCCGAAAGCTGCGCGTAAGTCGTGAGCGCCGCTTTGATCGCCGCAAACTGCGCCGTGCGCCCCTGCGCGTCCTTCGCTTCTACGGCTTCCTCGCGGAATTTGGCGGCAAGCCCGAGCGCCGCGACGGGGCGGACTTCCGTATCCCCGCAGACGGAGCATTCGCGCTCCTCTTCACCCGCTTGGGTATAGGTCGGCGCCTTCGTCGTCTGCCAATCGCCGAACGTATGCCCGAGCGCGGGCAGCGTCACCACCGCCGCCGTATATTGTTTGCCTTCAAAGGTATAGACATACGTCTCGCTGCCCGCATTTTCGCAGGTCGCAGCGACGAGCGTAAGCGCATAATCTTCGCCGTTGAGGACGGGGAGCGTTTCGCTCTTTTGCCCTTCACAGCGGGAGCATACGCCCGTGAGGGCGCCCGTCTGCGTCTTGGTGGGCGCTTTGCCGACCGACCAGACATAGTCATGCCCGAGCGCGGGAAGCGTCACCGTGGCGGCCGTATACTTTGTGCCTTCAAAGGTATAGGTATACGTCGCGTAGCCGC
>CALWCR010000049.1 GCA_944376445.1 uncultured Clostridia bacterium
CCTCATGTTCGGCCTCTCCTTTGCCGTCGCCCGCCCCTTCGTCTCCCTCTTCACCAAAGACGAGACCGTCGCCGCCCTGAGCGTATGGGGGATCCGCGTGTTCATGATCGGCGCTATCCCCCTCGCCTTCCAGTACGCCTTTGTGGACGGGCTGACCGCGCTCGGCCAGCCGCAGTACGCCATCGTGCTCTCCATGACGAGAAAACTCGTCGTCTTTCTCGGCTGCACCCTCGCCTTCCCGTATCTGTTCGGGGTGCGCTCCGTCTTTTACGCCGAACCCGTCTGCGACGTGTTATCCGCCCTTCTGAGCTGCACCGTCTTTCTCATCGCGCTGCCGAAGATCCTCAAAAAGCGGCTCGCCGACGGCAGGGCAGCCCTCCTTGGCGGCTGATTTTTGCGCGCGCGGGGCGATTCCCGCAGGCAAAGAGTGCCGCATTCACAAATATTGATAACTATGATAAACATCTGCCGCCGCAAAATATTTTCCGCCGCCGCCGTTGCTTTTGACGACATTTTATGTTATAATGTCCATGCAAGGCAAGAAGGCGGCCGATATATACCTGCATACATTTGCCGATGCGCAGAAAATCAGGAGGTCTACGGTCATGAAAAAGACGGTCAAAGGCGTTTCTTACGATACGGAAGAGATGACGCTCGTAAAGAAAGTCGCACACGGTGAGTTCGGCGATCCCGCGGGATACGAAGAGTCCCTGTACGTTGCGGAAAACGGTAACTATTTTCTGTATACGAACGGCGGCGAAGCGTCCCCCTACACCGCCGAGAAGCTGACGTCCCTTTCCAAGGCGAAAGCTGCCGCGTGGGAAAAAGAGAACGCGTAAACGCAGACGGGCGCGGCTAAAAAGCCGCGCCCGCATTTTTTTGAAGGCAGCCCGAGAGCGCGCCTCAAAAAAACACACGCCCGCGGCGGGAGCGGAACGCTCCCGCCGCGGGCGCCTTTTTTTATCCGAGCAGATAGATCTTGCGGGCAGAGGCGGCGATCCTGCGCCACAGCTGCCCCAAGCGCACGTCGGTAAAGCGGGCGGCCGTCTCCCGCTCTTCGGCGAGGGTCACGGGGCGGGAAAGGTCCGCCCAGGAATCCACGTAATGGGCGCATAGACGCTCGGGATTGTCGTATAAAAAGACGGCGTTATCGTAGAGAAAGGGTTTGACGAGGGAACAAAACGGGGTCCACGCCGCCTCCTCTTCAAACACGTCCGCGAGGGTCAGAAAGCGCTTGCGCTCCTTCTTTTTGATATACGTCATGTAGGAAAAGACGATCTCGTCCCCCAGCGTGGAATAGGAGCCGTCCACCGAATAAAAGCGGAAGCCGTTCTTTTCAAAAAAGCGCAAAAACGCCGCGTCCATGCCGTCAAAGAGGGCGCTTTTGAGCCAATACGCCGCGCTTTTGAGCTCGTCGTCCGCATCTTGGACGTGATAGGTGACGAGCACCTGCACCTCTTTTCCCCTGCCGCGCCGCTCGACGGGCTTGCCCGCCTGCGCCGCCTCAGGCGCGGGCGTATACGCATAGCGCGCGAGGGGAATCTTGCCGAATTTTTCCCGCACGAGGCGAAGGTCCGCCTCCGAAAACGCGCCCGCGAGGAAGAGGGTCATGCCGTCGGTGAACAGGCTCTCGCGCGCGGCGGCGATCTCCGCTTGCGTAAAGGCATCCAGATCGTCCAACGTGCCCAAAACGGATTTCGTGAAGCGCTTGTCCGACCACGCCTCCCGCAAAATGTCCGCCGTGCGGTTGTCGTAAAATTCGTATTCAAAGATCTCGTTTTCGATGACGCCGAGGACGGACTCTTCCTCCTCTTCTCCGTACTCCTTCTGCGTGAGCATGGAATACAGCAATGAGAGCTGGTCCGCGAACACTTCGCTGCGGCAGACGAAATTGAAACACATATAATTTTTGGTCGTATACCCGTTGATCTCGGACCCGCGCCTGGTCATTTCCGCATTGATCTCGTGCGCGCGCTTTTTCCCCGCCCGCTCGAAAAACAAATGCTCGACGCAGTGGTACGCCCCCGCCCTGCCCTCGGGCACGAAGGGGAAGACGACGGAAAACGCCGCCGAATTAAGTGCGGGCGCACAGAATGAAATCATCTGCGCCCCGTTGGGAAGAGTTTCGCGTTTTTCTTCGGACGCCATCCTTTTTTTCTCCTTTTTTTTCATCGCGCCGCGGCGGCATACCGCCCGCCGCGCATCGGCATATCCGCCGACGATTTTAACAATTTCTGCGGTTTTCCGCACAAAAAGCGGCATATCGCCTTCATTTTACAAATTTTGCACAACTTTTGTACAAGTTTATCCACAAAATTTTTCACATTTGCGGATAACTTACCCCGAAGAGAAGCGCCGCCTCCCGCAGCGCGCGCCATATGTCCGCCGCGGTGAGCCGCACGCGGCAGGCGTTCCCGTGCGGGCAATCCCGCTTTTTGCGGCAGTCGCAGGGGCGGCAGAGCACCGTGCGCGCCGCCGAGACGCACTTTCCTTCCGAAGGGAAGAGGCGCGCTCCGACGACGGGGACGCAGGCCGTCCCTTCCGCAGCCGCCATGCGCGCATATTTTTCTTCGGGCGCGACGAGATATTTGCAGCCGCCGATGAGGGCGGCAAGCTGCCCCTCCCCCGCCGCGGGGGCAACGAGCGCGCGCCCTTCCGCCGCGAGCGAAGCGATCTTTTCCGCCTCCTTAAGCCCGCCTTCTTCCGAAAGCAAGAGAAGGGGCGCGCCCGTTCCGTCAAAGACGATGTCCGCAAGTTTGGCGTATTCTTCGGCGGGAAGGACCTCTCCGCCCGCCGCGAGCGCGACCTTCGGCTTTGCCGCGAGCGAAGCAAAGAACGCCTCTGCCTCCGCCCGCTCCTTTTTTGTGACGGGAAACGCCGCCGCGCTTTCTTTAGATACGGAAGCGCAGGAGACGAAGGTGCGCGGGGGCATCTTGTCGGGGCGGGGGGTTCCCGCGCCGGATACGAGGGCGGCGTTCACATATTCGTCGCCGAGGGCAAAGCGCGCACCCAATACTTGCCAGGCGTATTTTGCGCCCGGCTTTTCCCCCGTTTCCCTGCGGCTGACCTTCTCTTTATGGACGAGGCAGACGTCGGGCAGATAGAGATTCCTGTACCCCTTTTCCCTGAGACGTATGCCGAATTCGACGTCGTTGGAGACGACGGCGAAATTTTCGTCGAAGCCGCCCGCCTCCTCAAATTTTTTGCGCTGCACCATGATGCAGGCGCCCGTCAAGAAGGTGCATTCGCGGCGGCGGTGCAAAAAGCCGTGATACGCGCCGCTTTCCTGCCTGTCGTATTGGAAGAAATGGCGGGCGCCGCCCCCTTCGGCGACCAGAAAACCGCCCGCGTGCTGCACCATACCGTTGGGATACAGCAAAAGCGCGCCGACTTCGCCCACCTCTTCGCGCCCCGCCTCGGCGAGCATCCGCTCCATCCAGTCGGGGGTGAGTACTTCCGTATCGTCGTTGAGAAAAAGCAAAAACTCCCCTTCCGCCGCGCGCGCGGCGAGGTTGTTGAGGCGAGACCAGTTAAAAGGTTCGGGAAGATAAAGTATGCGGCAGCCGCAGCCTTCCAGCTGTGCCCTGCCGTATTCGGGCGGGCGGCGGGAGTTGTCGATGACGACGATCTCGTAATTTTTATAGGTGGAACGGGCGCGCACGGAGGCGATGCACTTCTGCACCAGCCCCTTGGTAAAGCAGGTGGGGATGATGACGGAGACGCGCGGCTCCCCCGACGGCCGCTCTTCCACGGAAAGGACGCCGAAACGGTTTATGCAAAGATCGGCGTTCCTTCCTCTGCGGGCGAGGGCGGCGCGGCGGACGGCGTTCAGCTCCTCTTCTTCCTTTGCGGGCGGAAAATGCAGCAGCGCGCCCGGCGCGCAAAGGATCTCCCCTTGTTCGGAAACCTTTAAAAGAAGGTCGTATAACAGCGCGGAGTAAGAGAGGGTATCGTCCGCAAGGCGGGCGGCGAGCCCGCCTTGCACGGCGTAGGCGCCGCGCACATAGTCGAAGGAGAGGAACAGATCGGGCGAAAAGGCGGGCTTGAAGAAGGGGCGGCAGAGGGCTCCCTCTTCGATCTCGTCGTGGTCGCAGTACGCGGCGGCGGCCTCTTTACCCGCGAGGGCCGCGGCGAGGCGGTAAAAGGCGGAAATATCCGCCCTGTCCCCTTCGCGCAGCGTGACGGCGTACCCGTCCGCACAGAGGGCATACGCCTCGGACGGCGACGCCGCTGCGCGCACCCCTTCGCGCAAATATTTTTCCGCCGCAAAGCCCGCAGCCGCGTACCGCCCGCAAAGGACGATGCCCGCGGCGGGGAATACCTGCGCCGCGAGGTCGGCAAAGAGGAGCCCGAGCCCCTCTCCCCCTTCCGAGGGCATGACGACGGCGTAGATCTTCACACGCCGCGCAAGGGGAGCAAGGAGGCGGGAAAGGAGATCCCGCTCCGCTTCGGAAGGCAAAGAAGCGGCGTGCACGCGCGGATAGGTGAGCTCGCGCTCTTCATAGACGCTGTTTTTATAGCGCCTGACCGCCTCGCCGAAGGCGTGCCATTTATGCCTGCGCACGAACCCGCCCGCGCGGCGGAAGAGCATCGCCCAACCCGCGGGGCGCTTCAGATCGATGCCGTAATTTTTGCAGAAACTTGCGATCTTACCCATAAGTGACCTCCGTACACCGAAAAATGCTTTCAGGCAAACGTAAGAAAGCGCTCCGCGAGCGCACTGCCCTTTTTATAGGCGCAGTAGGAAACGAGCGCGGGGGCGGTGAAATCGAGCGGGCGCACGATCTCCAGCTCGCCCGACGCGAGCTCCTTTTCCGCCATCTTGCGGGGAAGGAAGCTGTAGCCGAACCCGTCTTTGAGATAGGCGGCGATCTTGCCGCTGTTGTCGATCTCGAACCCGAACGGATGGCGGGGCGGGAAGAGGGAACGCACGAATTCGCCCGCTTCGCCGAAGGCAAAATTGCACATCAGATAGCGCGAAGAGACCAGCTGCGCCTTGGTGATGCCCCCCTTGAAGGCGTTGGCGGAAGGAGAGGCGAGCAGGACAAGCTCGTCCGAAGAGAAGCGGCGGCAGACATAGCCCGCCTTTTTGAAGGGCAGATAGGAAAAGACGATGTCCGCCACGTCGTCTTGCAGCATACGCAGAAGGTCCGCCGAATGGGCGAGGGAGACCTTGAGCGAGATCTCGGGGCAGGCGCGGCAGAATGCGCCGATGAGTGGATACAGCTCGCTCTCGTACACCGCGTTGATGGCGCCGATGCGAAGGTGCCCCGAATACTTCGCCGCCGTG
The DNA here is from genome assembly GCA_944376445.1 of uncultured Clostridia bacterium. Classification (GTDB taxonomy): domain Bacteria; phylum Bacillota; class Clostridia; order Christensenellales; family Borkfalkiaceae; genus Borkfalkia. Next base: position 5,291 of record CALWCR010000049.1, read on the forward strand.
TTGACCTGGCGGATGAAGGATTCTTCCAGTTCGAGGATGCGCTCGGCATAGCCCAAAAACAGCTCCCCCTCTTCGGTGAGCTCCACCCCGCCCTGCCTGCGCGCGAACAGCTTTTTGCCCGTCTCGTTTTCCAGTTCGCCGATGCGGTTGGTGACGGTGGACTGCGCCACATACATCCGCTCCGCCGTGCGCGTGAAGTTTTTCAGCTTGGAAAGCATGACAAACGTCCTGATCGATTCGGAATTCAACCCCTTCCCTCCCCGCCGCCGCGGCGGCATTCGATTTTTCGATGAAAGCAATTAAAATTATCTATTTTATAAATCGTTTACAAATTATAGCATATGTGATATAATGCTGTCAAACCCAAAACGGAATAATATCCAAGGAGCTTTCTATTTTATGGGAATGACAATGTCTCAGAAGATCCTCGCCGCGCACGCGGGCCTTGCGGAAGTGAAAGCGGGCCAGCTCATCGAGGCGGAACTCGACATGGTGCTCGGCAACGACATCACCTCGCCCGTCGCGGTCAAGGAATTTGAAAAGGCGGGCTTTGGCTGCGTGCAGTGCCCGCAGAAGGTGAGCCTGGTCATGGACCACTTCACCCCGAACAAGGACATCAAGGCCGCCGAACAAGTCAAGACGGTGCGCGGCTTTGCCGGCAAGTACGGCGTGGAAAACTTTTTCGACGTGGGCAGGATGGGCATCGAACACGCGCTCCTGCCCGAACAGGGACTGGTCGGCGCGGGCGATCTGGTGATCGGCGCGGACAGCCACACCTGCACCTACGGCGCGCTCGGCGCCTTTTCGACGGGCGTCGGCTCGACGGACATGGCGGCGGGCATGATGAGCAACAAATGCTGGTTCAAAGTCCCCTCCGCCATCCGCTTCGTCCTGAAAAACAAGCCCGCGGACTATATCTGCGGCAAGGACGTCATCCTGCACATCATCGGCCTCATCGGCGTGGACGGCGCGCTGTATAAGTCGATGGAATTTACGGGCGACGGCGTGCAGTACCTCTCCATCGACGACCGCTTCACCATCTGCAACATGGCGATCGAAGCGGGGGCAAAGAACGGCATCTTCCCCGTGGACGAGGTGACCCTCGATTATCTGAAAGGAAGGTTCCAAAGGGAGCCGCGCGTCTTTGCCGCCGACCCCGACGCCGAATACGAACAAACGATCGAGGTGGATATGTCTAAGCTCGAACCGACCGTCGC
>CALWCR010000050.1 GCA_944376445.1 uncultured Clostridia bacterium
CATCTGCTTCACGGCGTCCATGTTGATGCCGGACTTAGACGAGCCGATGTTGACGGAAGAGCAGAGCCGCTCCGTCGAGGCGAGAACTTCGGGAATGCTTTCGATGAATATCTTTTCGTAATCCGCCGTGCCCTTATGCACGAGCGCCGCATAGCCGCCCAAAAAGTCGATGCCCAGCTCCTTTGCCGCCCTGTCGAGCGCGGCGCCGATCAGGGCGGACTTATCGGGAAACGGCGCGCAGACGAGGCTCACGGGCGTGACCGACACCCGCTTGTTGACGATGGGTATGCCGTATTCGCCCGAAAGCTCGGCGGCGACTTTGACGATGTCCTTCGCGCGGGTGCATACGGTGTCATAGACTTTGTCCGCCGTCGCCTTCGCGCTGCCTCCGATGCAGGGAAGCAAAGAGATCCCCATCGTGATCGTGCGGATGTCGAGGTGCTCCTTTTCGATCATGTCGATGGTTTCCAATACGTCGTATTGATTGAACATACCGCCCTCCGCTCAGATATTGTGCATCGCGTCGAAGATCGCTTCGTGCTGCAGGCGGATGGACATTCCGATGGACTTTCCCAAAGCGTCGCATTCTTTGGCGAGCTCCGCCAGCGGAAGTTTCGCCTCGCTTAAATCGACCAGCATGATCATGGCGAAATATTCCTGCAAAATAGTCTGGCTGATGTCCTCTATATTGGCGCCCCGCTCTGAAAGAAAGGCGCTGACTTTGGCGATGATGCCCTTTTTGTCTTTTCCCGTCACCGTGACGACCGCTCTCATATGCTTTTGCCCTCCCTTGCGATCTTTTCCGAAAACCCGTCGTCATGCCCGACGATCTCATAGCCGACGATGACGTTGCCCTGCGTGAGATAGCGCACCTTGTCGCCTGCGGTAAATTCGGGCAGCGGTTTTTCCTTGTCGCAGTAAATTTTCCTGTCTAAATATTCCTGTTTTTTCTTGCTCCATTCGGACATGGTCAGAACATAATAATCCACGCCGTCTTTGAGTTCCGGCGTTTCATAGCGCACAAAAATGCTGTTGTTGACCGCTTTGAGCCCCACGGAAAGATAAGAAACGAGTTTATAGTACTTCCTGACCCGATGATACTTGATCCCCAAAAACACATAGGAAAAGATCACGAACAGGCAGGAACACACCCAGACGAGCCACTTCGGAAGCGCCTGCATGGGGTCCTCAAAAGGAAGGTTGACGTAATAGACGATCGAAGCGATACAGAGCGCCAGATACGCCGCAACGACCGCGAAATAAATATAAAATATCTTCTTTTTCTGCTTGTATGCCGAAAGAAGGTCCTTGTCTTCGTAAACGATGGTCATGAAAAAAGCTCCGTTTTTTATTTGGAAATGAACAAAACGCCGAGAGTGTTCTTGCCGCAATGGCTGGTGATGATGCTGCCCGCGACCGTCTCGATGATCTCGTCGAAGGTGAAAAGGCTCTCCACCTGCGCGCGCACGGCGGCGACAAGCTCGGGGTCGGAGCCGCTGTGGGTGATAAAGCAGCGGCGGCTGTCGTATGCGGGATACTCTTGCGCGAGATCGCCGACATAATTTTTGAGGCACCGCGCCATCTTGCCGATGTATTTTTTCTTCGGATAGAGTTTCCCGTCCTTCATGTCGATCATGGGGTGGATGGAAAGCACTTTCGAGCCGTAATAAGAGAGGGTGGAACAGCGCCCGCCTTTATAAAGATACAGCAGCGTGTCGGGAACGAAGGATGTATTGACCTTGTCCTTGAGCTTTTCCAGCTCCGCAACGATCTCCTCCGCGCTCTTTCCTTCGTCTCTTAAATCGCACGCCTTCATGACGAGCAGCCCCTGCCCCGTAGAAAGCGCGTGCGAATCGACAGCGAACGCCTTGCCGCCGAATTTTTTCGCCGCCGTTTCGGCAAAGCCGAAAGAGCCGGACGCCTTGGACGAGATATTGATGTGGATGACCGTCTTGCCAGCTTGGACGAGGGTCGCAAAGAAATTTTCGTATTCTTCCACGCTCGGCGCCGCCGTCTTGGGCAGCTCGCCCGTCTTGTCGAAATAGGCGAAGATGTCCTCCGGCACGATGTCGATCCCGTCTCGGTGCGAATCCGCGCCGAGCATCACCGTCAGCGGCATGATGCGGATGCCGCGCTCCGAAATCAGTTTCTCACCCAGATCGCAGGTGCTGTCCGAAGAGATTACGATGTCGCTTGTTCCCATATACACTCCTTATAAATTGGCATTATTATTTTACGAAGATCGGGCTTTTCAGGCAAAGATACCGAAAAGCGCCGTCAAAACCCCCTTGACGGAGAGCGACCAGTCCGTCACCACGCCGACGACGTGTGAAGCGGGCTGCGGCCCGTAAGCGCGGCAGTCGTAACTGTCGTTGCGGTTGTCGCCCATGTAAAAGATCTCGTCTTCGGCGAGCACGAGGGGCGCTTCCGCCGAGAAAAAGGAATCGGGCTTATCCATCCCGCAGTCCTCCCATTCTTCAAAGAGGTATCCCTCTTCGACCGCGGAAAAAGCCGTATCCTGCGGGCGCTTCAAATACAGCACCCCGTCTTCGGCATAGAGGGCGTCGCCGCCGAGAGCGACGGCCCGCTTGATGACAAGCTCCGCCTCTTTCCTTCCCGTATACACGACCACGATATCCCCCCGCTCGGGCTTTGCGAGCTTGTTCATGACGACGAAGTCGCCGTCGTGCAGGGTATCTTTCATGGAACCGCCGTCCACATAGATGCCGCCGTAGACGAGAGAAAGAAGGCAAATAAGGAGCGCCAGCGCGAGGATGACGTAAAGCGCCGCAAAAAAGCCCTTATCCCGCCCCTTTGCGAGCGGCAAGCGGATGTCCTTCATTTGCCCCCCTTGACGGCTTTGGCGAGCGCGTCGGGCGAGAGCATGACCACCCTGCCGCACTTATCGCAGCGGATCTTGACGTCCGCGCCCACGCGGACGACCGTCCAGACGTCGCCGCCGCAGGGGTGCTTTTTTTTCGTCACGAGTTTGTCTCCTAAAGAGTATACCATATCCTTCCCCGGATTTTAAGCCTTTTTTTAAAATTTTTACAGCCAAAGCAAATTATTTATGCAAAAGAGATTGTCAGAGCGGAACGTGATATACGCCGCGCCCGCAAAAGAAGGCAGCGGCTTGCCCACTTCGCTCTTGAAATCCTTGGCGCCGAGCTCGAAGGGCGTCCACTCTTCGCCGCCGGGAAGAGAGAGGCTGCAATAAAACTTCTCCCCGCTCTCCGCCGCGCAGATGCCGACGGTGAGGAAGGCGGAAGCCTGCGCATAGGCGTCAAAGCGGATGATGGCGCCGGGCGCGGGCGCGAAGCGCGCCGTGCCGATGCGGTAAGAGCGCAGCCCGTAAGAGGAATAGACGCCGTTGATGCCGCTCGGTCCCTTCACGAGGCGCACGGGCTTGATACTGTTGTCGAGGAAACAGTCTGCAATGACATTATTGTCATATCTGTCGAGCGTAAAACTGTCCGTACCGTTCCTGCTGCTGTACAGGACGCGGCTTTTCGGCTGCATATTCGTATACGCCTTGTCGATGCGCTTGACGGCAATCTTGGAGGAGACGGCAAACCCGCTGCTGTATTTGGCTTTGGCGAAGGCGAACACGCGCTTCGCCCCTTCGTAGATGTCCAGATAGAAGACGGAACAGTCCTCCCCTTCGTCCCGCTTGTGGCGGCATCTGACCCAGTCGCGCGTCGCCGAATCGGTATTGTCTTCGGCAAAGAACACTTCGCAGTATTCCGCTTCGCCGTTGGGGTCGAAATTGATCTTCGCCACAAGCGCGCCGTCCTCTTCGCCGATACAAATATCCGCGCCCTTGGGAACGAACACTTCGTGCTTTTTGAGATGTTTGTCGAGAAAGAGGTTGAGGTCGTTGGACGCCGTATTGCCGATGTGCCCGTCATAGCGCGCGGAAAAATAAAACGCCTTTTCCTGCCCTTCGGGCACGCGCGCGAAGGTGTCGAACGCCCTGTCCGCGTCAAAACACGCGTCTTTGGTGGCGGAGAGCATGAGGACGGGACATTTCGCATACTGCGCGTATGCCTGCGCGTCCACGCCTCCCAAAAAGCGGTAGCGCTCCTCGTCCATCTTCAATTCCGCGTTCTCTCCGAATTTACGGATGCCGCGGTATGCGAGCCAGCCGCCCGCACAAACGGGCACCGCGCAGGCGAGCGAATCTTCCAGCGCCGCGAGCTGCCAGACGATGTCACCCCCCGCCTTGATGCCGACGGCGCCGACCGCCTTGCCGGGCTGCAATTCCTGCAGACAGCGCAGCGCGTAGCGCGCGACTGCGACCCATTCGTACCACGACGTTTCTTTGGCGGTCTCGTCCGCATAGGCGATATGCCTGCCCGCTTCCTTGTAATTCGCATAGGCGACGGCGGCGGGATAGACGGTGCCGTCCGCCCCTTCAAAGTCGCCGCGGTAATCGGGCATGAGCACGGCGTATCCCTTGGCGGCAAAGAGGCGGGCAAGCTCTTTATCATATGTCTTGTCCTTATCGGGAAGGATGAGCACAGCGGCGCGCGGCGCGGCCTCCGCCGCGCATACATACAGCGCGTGCACGCGCACCCTGTCGCCGCCTACCGCCCTG
>CALWCR010000051.1 GCA_944376445.1 uncultured Clostridia bacterium
CGTCCTGCCTTCTTCAAAGTCGATCGTCTCAATGTTGGAGTAGTTGAAATACCCTTGCGCACTGATCTCGGTCACATCTTTCGGGATGGTGTACGAAGTTTTTGCCATCGGCAGAACTACGATATTCCAATCCGTGTCATAGAGCACGCCGTCGTGCGACTGATAGGCAGTGTTGCCGCTCTCGACGGTGATGGCCGTAAGCGTTTCGATATACGCGAGCGCTTCGGTAAGGTCATCCGTATAAGCCGCAGGGACGGTGAACGTCGTGATGTCGGAGGGGATATAGTAGATGGCCGTCTTGCCGCTGTTGAACAGGACTCTATCCACGATCGCAAAAGACTTGTTGCCTTCGGCGACGGTGATCGAAACGCTGTCGCAGTCTTGGAAAGTATCCTCGGAGAGAGAAGTGAGCGAAGCGGGCAGGCTCACCGATGTGAGAGCGGAGCAGGCGCGGAACGCACATTCGCCGACGGAGGTATACCCTTCGGGGATGACGACCGTCTGCAAAGAGCTGCAGCTTCGGAAGGCGTAATTGCCGATCGTGCCCGACGTGCCCGCCGTAAGCGTGAGCGTTTCGAGGTTGCTGCAATAGGAGAAGGCGTAGCTGCCGACGGAGGTATTGGCAGGCAGTTCCACCGATTCGAGGGAGGAAAGGCTGTTGAATACCGCGGTACCGTTCATGCCGTCCCGGATGGTAAGGCCTTTTGTCCTTTGCGCCGCTTTGTCATAGGTGATACTTTCAATGTTCTTGCCCCCGAACACTCTCGTCCCTTCCTGATAGCCGTAGACAGGGAGCATACTGACCTCGGCGGGGATGGTGAAGCTCGTCATAGCGTTGGGTACGAAGAGCAGCTCCCAATCCGCGCTGTAGAGGGCGCCGAATGCGGCACAAAATGCCGTGTTGCCGTCTGCCACCGCGATAGAGGAGAGGGTGTCGATATTTTCGAGCAGGGCAATGAAGTCCGTCGACGTGAGGGTCGCGGGAACGGTGAACGTCTCAATGGATACGGGGATAAAGACGATCTGCGTCTGCGCCGCGTTGAAGAGTACGCCGTTCGCGTCCTTTTTGAAAGCGGTATTGCCGCTGTCGAGAGTGATCTCGAGGTTCGTGCAGCCACTGAACGCCGTCGCGTCGATGGCGGTCACGGATGCGGGGATGTTGATGCGCTCAAGCGCCGCGTTGTTCCTGAACGCGGATGCGGGGATCTCGGTGATGCCGTCAGAAAGGGTGACGCTTTCGAGCGCACAGCCGTTGAAAGCATACGCGCCGATGCTCGTGACCGTCCTCGGGATCTCGATGGAGGTGAGTTTGGAACCCATGAACGCCATGCGGCCGATCGTCTGGACGGATGCGGGGATATCGAATTCGGTAAGCGCCGTGCCCGCAAAGGCGGATTCGCCGATGGTCAGGCACTTGCTGCCCTCTTCAAAGGTCACGCTCGCGAGGGAGGAGAGCCCTTCAAAGAGTCCGTCGTTGTCTTCGGTCGCGCCCGCGATCTCGGTGAGCGCAGCGGGGAGAACGATCTCTTTCAGACGGAAGCAGCCGCGGAAGGTATCGGCGGCAAGCGTTTCCACTTTGGCGCCCGCTTTGAAAGTGACGCTTTCGAGGCGGATGTTGTTGAGGAAGGTGCCCGAGCCGATCTTGGTAAGGGACGCGGGGAAGGTCACGGAGACGAGTTTGGAGTAGGATTCATAAGAATCGTACGAATCTTCGTCGGCGATCGCCTCTTCCGCTTCGGCGGCGCTTTCAAAGTCGCCCTCTTCGCCGCAGGCAAAGGTGTTGGAACCCATTTCGGTGAGCCCTTCGGGCAGGACGACGGAAGTGAGCGAAGTGCAGCCGCTGAACACGCCGTCGCCCATCGTGCGGATGCTTGCAGGCAGGGTAACGGTAGTGAGTTCGGTGCCGCTGAACACGTTGTCGCCCAGGGTGTTGATATTGCTGTTCGTGCCGAAATCGATCGTTTCGAGCGAGGCGTTGCGGAATGCCGCGTCGCCGATAGCCATCGTGCGTTCGGGGAGTTTGAGCGCGGTGATGTCCGATTCGGTGAAGGCTTCGTCGCCGATGGTGAGCGGCGCCGTGCCGTCCTTGAAGGTCACCGTCGCAAGGTTATAGGTGTTTCTGAACGCGCCCGCGGCGATGTTTTCCACTGAGCCGGGGATGACGATCTCTTCGAGACGGGAGTTGTTCGCAAAGGCGTTTTCCGCGATGGTCACGGTGCCTTCCGCGATCGTATAGCTCGTTTCGGTGTTGGATGCGAGGTAGTAAAGGAGAGATTTGCCGTCCTTAGAGTAGAGGACGCGGCCGCCTTCGCTCTTTAAGAAGGCGCTCTTCTCGCTGACGAAGATGCGGGTGACGCTGTCCGTGCCGATCATGCCTTCGTCAAACGCTTCGAGGGAGGCGGAGAGGGTCACTTCATTCAATGCGCGGCAGTTGCCGAATACGTTCTCGCCGATCGTCTTGACGCTGTCGGGCAGGACGATGGATTTGATGAGCGCCTGGCCGCGGAAGGCTTCGTCGCCGATCTCTTCGAGCGCGCTGCCCTCTTCAAAGGTGATGGCTGTGATGCCCGTAAATTCGCCGGAGGACGCAAACGCCCTGTCCGCGATGCGCACGGTGCGCTTGTCGATCTCTACCGTACCCTGTTTTGCGGCAGGGCAGAGGATGAGCTCGCCAAAATCCGCGGTGTAGAGCACGCCGTCTTTGGAGGCGTATTCGGTGCCGCCCTCGGCGACGTTGATCTCCTGAAGGCCGGTGGAGCCGTTCGTCTGATAGAACACGCCGGAGCCGTTGGCAAGGGCGGGGATGGTGGTCCCGTCCGCCGCGGTGAAGGGCGCGAGGGTGGCGGGCAGAGTGATTGACGTGAGCTTGCGGCAGCCGAGGAAGGCGCTTTCGCCGATGGTCACGCCGTTTGTGCCGTTTGCCTCAAAGACGACCGTCTGCAGATTGTAATCGCCATAGAAGGCATAAGCGCCGATGGCGATCGCGTCCGCCGTGTTTTGGATGCTCGCCGGGATGGTGATCTCGGGAAGGCCATAGTAGACGTACACGTCATCTTCGATTTTGAAATTGCCCATGTTTGCGAAGGCATAGGCGCCGATGGTCGTAAGTTTGCTCTTCGTGAAGGCGGCTTCGCCCTGTTCGGGGGTGTACTGGTCGCCGAAGGTCAGTTCGGTGATCTCATCCATGCCGTAGAGGGCATAGTCGCCGACGGCGGTGAGCCTGCCGGGGAAGTGAAGCGCGGTGACGGCGGTACCGTCGAGCACGCGGCCGATGCGGGCGTCCGTATCCGTGCCCTGCGCTTTGCCCGTGCCGAAGGTGAGGGGCGCGGCGCCTTCTTCAAAGTTGAAGGAAGAAAGGTCTTCGCTGTCCGCAAACGCCTGATCGCCGATCGTTTGCACCGATGCGGGGATGGTCACGCTCTCAATGCGGGTCTCGGAGAAGGCGAAGCTGCCGATCGATTTGAGCGCGGAGTTTTCCGCAAACGTCAAGGAAGTCGCGCCGTATTTCCAGCCGCCGTGGAAGGCATAGTCGCCGATCGTTTCTACGGATGCGGGGATGGTCACGGTAAGATCGGTGTCATAACCCGCCGCGTCAAAGGCGTAAGCGCCGACAGACGTCGTGCCGCCCAGATCGAGCGTTTCCAGATATTCGAGTTCGGAGAACGCATAGTCGCCGATGGTCACGGCGCGTGCCGGCAGGGCAAGATCGCCGATCTCCAGGCCGGAGAAGGCGTATTCGCCGATAGAAAGGGCCTTGTCGCCGCCGGCGGTAAAGGTCACCGTGTCTACGCCGCTTTCATAGAAGGCGTAATTGCCGATGCTCTCGACGCTCGCGGGGATGACGACTTTGCCGATCTTGTTGATGCCTTCAAAGGCGTTCGGGGAGATCGCCTTGACGGGGATCACTTCGCCGTTTTCGTCTTTGAACTCAAAAGTCTTGTAGCCGTAGCCCGTGCCGATATAGCGAAGCAGCGTGGAGAGGCTGCCGTCCTGCGCTTTCAGATAGAGCGCCGAACCGAGCACGGTCGAGCCGTTCGTATCGAGGTGCTGTACGGTCGCCACGGATTCGTTGCCTTCTGCCTCAAATTCGGAGACGGTCAGCCCTTCCAGGAAGGAGACGTCGATGACCGCATGAGAGGGGATGCTGAGTTTTTGGATGGTGCAGTCCGCAAATACCGCCGCGCCGAAGGTGAGCGTCTTGCCCTCTGCCGCCGCGAAGGTGACGTTGAGATAGCCGTAGCCGACTGCGGTGCCGCAGGAAGCGAAGGCGTTGCTGCCTACCGTCTCCAGCGTGGCGGGCAGGGCGATCGACGCGAGCGAGGTGCAGTTTGCAAAGGCGGATGCGCCGATATTCGTGATCTTGCTGTTCTCTTCAAAGAGGAGCGACGTGAGGCTGCGGCAGCCGTAGAAGGCGTAGTCGCCGAGCGTTACATTGCTACTCAGTTCGACGCCCGCAAAGGTCAGCCCGACGATCGGGGTGTCCGCAAAGGCAAAAGCGCCGACGGAAGTGATATTGGCGTGGAGGGTAAGGTTGCCCGTGAGCCCCGTGCCGAAGAAGGCGCCGTCCGCGATCGTGCGCACGTTCGAGGAGATTTCATAGCCTGCGGCGTCTTTTGCCGCAGGGAAGTAGACGAGGGTGAGTCCGTTGTTGCTGTACAGCACGCCGTCCGCAGAGGTGTATTTAGCAGAGCTGTTGGTGGCAACGTTGATGCTTTCGAGCAGTTCGCAGCCGACAAAGGCGTCTTCCGCGAATTCGACGAGTTCGTCGATCGTTTCAAAAGAATCGACGCGCGCGCTGTCATAGCGCTGCAGGGTGATGTCCGCGAGCCTTGCAGGGAAGGTGATCTCGGCAAGGGAAGTACAGTTTGCAAACGCCCGTGCGCCGACGGTCAAGGCAGGCCCGTTCGCGCCGAGGTTTTCAAAGACGACGGAGACGAGGTTCGCGCAATCGGCAAAGGCTTCCCGCTCGATCGCCGTGACGGAAGCGGGGATGACGATCTTTTCGATCGCGCTGCCCGCAAAGGCGGAGGAGGGGATGACGTCCACGCCGTCGGGGATGGTGTAGCTGCCCGTCTTGGCGGCAGGCATGAACGCCGGGCGGATGGCATGGGTCGAACCCGCCGCGCCGCTGTCATAGAGCACGCCGCCCTCGGAGGAGTAGCGCGCGCCCACGGCGCCCGTATCATAGACGTTAATATTGATGAGTGCGGTGCAGCCCGAGAATGCCGAATCGGTCGGGATGCGGGTGAGGGTGTCGGGGAGATTGATCTCCTTGAGGTTCTCGCAGTCTTTAAAGCCGCTCGCCGCAACTTCGATGACGGGCGCTCCGTTGTAGGAAGCGGGCACCGTGACCGTATCGACGAGGTTGATGCGCGCGCCGCGGCTGACGATATAGCCGCCGGGGATGGAGCTGTAGGAGAGCACGCCGTCTACCCAGAAGGCATAGAGGGTGACTTCGTCCAGGCGCTCCCAGACACGCAGGGAGTTGCCGTGCGCGTCCGTGTAGGCCTCGCCCGCGCCGTTGGGCGCGCTGAACCAGCCGCCGAATGCGCGCGCGCCGTCCGTGGATTCGGGCACGGGCAGGGTGAAGTCTTCGCCGTAATAGACAATCGCCGAGGTCATGCCGTCCGCGCCGCTGAGGCTGACCGTTACGGCCTTCGCTTCATAATAGGCATAGAGGACGAGTTCGCCCGGGCCGAAGAAGAAGGGATCGTCGAACGCCGCGCCGAAACCGTCGGGGCCGTTGGGGGTGTTGTACCACGCCGCAAAATCTTTGCCCGTGATCGCCGCCGCTGCAGGGGGGACGAGCTCGTCGCCCGCCGCTTTGTAGTAGGTGACGGAAGTCGTGTTGTTCTCGCCGCTGATAAAGGTGACCGCCTGCGCATAGACGTTCAGGGTCGCGGGATCGGACCGGCCGAGTTCGCTGCTGAACGTCACCGTGACGGTGTTGCGCCCCGCGTTGGCGAGGGTGTCGAGTTTGAGGAAGTTGGAGCCGTCGGAAACGGTATAGACGGTCTCGCCGACGCAGATCTCATAGCTGTCCGCCCCTGCGACCGCTTTCCAGCGGAGCACGCCGTTCTCATAGGTGAGGGTGGGTTCGAGCGCCCTGTAAACGAAGCTGAACGTCTCGCTGAGGGAGGAAACGCCGCCCTTGACCGTCTTGAGTTGGATGCTGTATTCGCTGCCGTCCGTCCAGGCAATATCGGTAAGGTCGTAAGAGGTCTGTCCTTCGGGGATGTCGACCGTCTTGCCGTCGACGACGAGCTGATAGGAAACGGCCTCCGCCGCTGCGCTCCAGGAAAGGACCGTGCCCGTAAGTTTGATCGAAGAGGGGAGCGCGGGGGTGGCTTTCTTATAGGAGAGCTTTGCCGCTTCGGAGGGGTTGAAACCGTCCGCCATCGCGGTGACGCTCAGGGAAAGATCGCCGCTCGCGATCGTCTTGAGAGAAAATTCGGTTTGCGTCGTATAGAAGACGTCTTTGCCGATCTCGACTTTATAGTAGGTCGCACCCTTTACCGCATCCCAGAGGAGGACGTCGTCCGCAACTTCGGCGCCCGTTACGGCAGCGAGGCTGCGTTCGTAGACAAAGGTGGTCGAAGAGGAGGTGTACCCTTCCGCCGTTGCGGAGATGGTGAACACGATCCCGCCCGGCTGCATCGCGCAGTTGGAGAAGTCGAAGTAGAGGGCGGTGCCGTTGTCGTAGGCGTCGTGCTCGTGGCGGGGATCGCCGCAGTCGACGGTGATGATGTAGGATTCCGCGTTTTCGACGGCTTCATATACGAGCACGTCCGGGTCGAGGACCTGCACGCCGGAAACCCTCTTGAGCGCGTTGTTCACGAAGTAGCGCACCGTCGTCTCGGAGATCGCGGTGCCGCCTTCGTTGAGAGCGGTGACGTCGATGCGGTATGTACCCGTTTCGGTGAAGATCTCGCCTGCGGCGACGGTCGTGGCTGTCGGAGTGGAGTTTTCCACGACGGTGCCGTCGGGAGCGGTGACGGTCAGTTTGTATCTTGCCGCGCCGACCGAATCCCAGGAGATCGACTGCGCGTTGACGCTGACCGCGGGTGCGTCGGTCGCGGCGCTTTGTGCCTGCCAGACGGCAAACAGCGTGGTGTCCGCATCGAAGACGGTGCCGTCGTCGTCGCCCATAGGCTCTTCAAAACGGCAGGTGAGGCGGTCTGCGCGGTTTTCCATACTGATCCACCAGCCCACGAAGTCATATCCTTCGCGCGCGGCGGGGACGGGGGCGTTGTAGAGCTTGCCGCCGATCGTTTTGTCGTCGGGGAGAACTTGTCCGTCGCCCGTATCGTAAGAGACGGTGTATTCCTTGCCTTCGGAGACTGCCGCCCAGCGGGCATAGATGGTCATGTTGGAAGACACGGGCTGCATCCCTTCAAAGGTATAGGGGGTCTTGTGTTCCGCGTCGGCATACCAGCCGAGGAAGACGTGTCCGTCGTACGTGGGGTCGGCGTCGGGCTTGGCGACTGCCTTGCCGTTCAGGACCTGTACGCTCGCCACGCTGCTGCCGCCCGCCGTATCGAAGCTGACCGTATAATAGGTCATGCGGATAAAACGGACGGGGCTGTCTTCATAGGTGAAGGAGATGGCGCCGTCTTGCATGGTGCCGGAAAGGGACCAGTCGTCGCTTCCCGTCAGGGTGATGGCGTTCTCTTCCAGCGTATAGGAACCCTGTTCCACCGTGCTGCCCGCGACGAAAGTGAACTCAAGTTCACCGCCGAGCACGAGCCTGTAGCGCTCGTCCGTGTCGGCGTCGTCGTAGTAGTACTCGCCGGCTTCGTCTCCCGATTGCGGGGGAGGCGGAGTCTTTTTGTTGCAGGCAACCAGTACAAACGCGATCATCGCGCAGCACAGCAAAGCGAGCGCCGCGAGCAGGATGCGTCTGTTGCGAATTGCTTTTTTCATAATCCGCTCCTTAGTTTATTTTTACCGAGCCGCCTTGTTTCACTCCGAGAGGCGGAGGGCAAATGCAAAATTATGTATAGCGCCTACACTATCATATTATATATAATATCATTTTTTGGCGGCACTGTCAAAACGTTGGGGGAAGTTTTTATAAATCTATGCAAAATTATGTATGAAAGATTTTTATGGCAATTGTTAAAATCGAAAATAGATCGTAGAAGATGAAATATTTTTAGCGGTTTAGCGTGTTTTTTGCTTTTTGTCGCGTGAAAAAATTTTAATAATTATGCAAGCGAGGTGAAAAGGGAATACGGAAAAAGTGACGAAAAGTGGAAAAGCAAAGCCGCGGATACGGGGTGTCGTTTGTAGGGCGAAGGTGTCGGGCAGGGGCATGACCTCGTGAGCACCGCCGCGGCGCAAAGCAATGCTTTGCACGCGGTGTTGCTGCTGTTTTTTGTCTTTGCTTTTCCGTATAGTGTTTTCGCCTTTTTGTGCGCTGTTTCCGCGCGTAGGTTCTCGCCCTCCGTCGGCATAAAAAACCCCGAGGGCAGTTCGGCGGGGATGGCAGGCCACGGCCGAAACCCCTGAAGGGGCCCCCTCGGCCGAGCTTCGCTTCGCTCGCGCGAACCGACGCGCGGGCGCGGGCGGGCAGTTTTTTCGCGCATTGTTTCCGCGCGTAGGTTCTCGCCCTTCGTCGGCATAAAAAACCCCGAGGGCAGTTCTTGAAGAACTGCCCTCGGGGTTTTTGGTGGAGTTGTTCCCTCCAAATCCGAACCTAATTCTGTATTGATCTCGTCT
>CALWCR010000052.1 GCA_944376445.1 uncultured Clostridia bacterium
TTCTCTGCATTCTGCCCATCGGCATCATCGGCCCGCGCACCTATTACTGCGCCTTCTACGGCAACATCAGCGACTGGCTGCAATTCAGAGACGGCGGGCTCGCCATCTACGGCGGCATCATCGGCGGGGCGCTCGGCGTCGTCCTCTTCTGCCTTATCCATAAAGTCAGCTTTCTGCGGACGGCGGACTGTCTCCTGCCCGGGGTCATCCTGGCGCAGGGCATCGGCAGATGGGGGAATTTCGTCAATCAGGAGGCATACGGCAACCTCGTCACGAATCCCAAATTGCAGTGGTTCCCGTATGCGGTGTACATCGACGACGCGGGCGCGTGGTATCAGGCGACCTTTTTCTATGAAAGCCTGTCCTGCCTCATCATCTTCGCGATCCTCTTCACCTTCGCCTGGAAGTTCCGCAAAAAGCCCAACGGGCTCCTGTTCAGCGGCTATTTCATCCTCTACGGCACCGAACGCGCCATCGTCGAAGGGCTGCGTTCGGACAGCCTGATGGTGGGCAACGTGCGCGTCTCGCAGGCGCTCTCCGTCGTCCTCATCCTCGCGGGCGTCGCCTGTATCCTCGTGCAGATGTATCTCAACCGCCGCCGTCACGGCAAGTGTTTCGGCGCCGCTGTCGGCGATCCGCTCGTCTCCGACCCGCCCCTCTTCACGCGCGAACAAAAAAGACAGCTCGAAGAGGCGCGCCGCGCCAAAGAAGCCGCCCGCAGAGCCGCCTCCGTGCCAAAAACGGACGAAAAAGCGCCGTCGGGCGGAGAAAAAGATGTCCCCGCGGCGGACGAAAAAGCGCCTTCGGAAGGAGAAAAAACTTCTGCGCGGGAGAAGGGGGAGGAGTGACGGTGAACGCGCGCGATCTTACTCTCCTTACCGACCTTTACCAGCTCACGATGATGAACGGCTATCTCAAAAACGGCAAGAAGGACGACATTGCCGTCTTTGACCTCTTTTTCCGCCGCAACAACATCATCACCTATTCGGTGGCGGCGGGGCTGGAGCAGGCGCTGGAGTACATCCTCAACATCCGCTTTACCGAGAGCGATATAGATTATCTGCGCTCTTTGGGGCTGTTTGACGAAGAATTTCTCGAATATCTTCGCACGTTCCGCTTTACGGGCGACGTCTACGCCGTGCCCGAGGGGACGGTTGTCTTTCCCGAAGAGCCGATCGTCACCGTGCGCGCCCCGCTGTGCGAAGCGCAGTTTCTGGAGACGGCGCTCCTTAACATCGTCAACCATCAGACGCTCATCGCCACCAAATCCGCCAAGGTCGCCTATGCCGCCAAGGGGGATACGGTCATGGAATTCGGGCTGCGCCGCGCGCAGGGCCCCGACGCGGGCGTATTCGGCGCGCGCGCTTCCGTCATCGGCGGCTGCCGCTCCACTTCCGACGTTCTGGCGGGCAAATTGTTCGGCATCCCCGTCGCGGGGACGCACGCGCACAGCTGGGTGATGAACTTCCCGAGCGAATACGAGGCGTTTTTGGCGTATGCGAAGCTCTTTCCGGACGCTTGCCTGCTCCTCGTCGACACATACGACACCTTGAAGAGCGGCGTGCCCAACGCCATTAAAGTGTTCGATCTTCTCCGCAAGGCGGGGCACGAACCCAAGGGTATCCGCCTCGACAGCGGGGATCTTGCCTATCTTTCCAAGCGCGCGCGCAAGATGCTCGACGACGCGGGCTATCCGGACGCGCTCATCTGCGCGTCGGGCGATCTGGACGAATATCTCATCGCTTCCCTGAAAAACCAGGGCGCGAAGATCGACCTTTGGGGGGTGGGCACAAAGCTCATCACCAGCGCCGATATGCCCGCGCTGGGCGGCGTGTATAAACTCTCTGCCCTCTGTCCGAAGGAAGGGGGCGAGATCCCCAAGATCAAGCTCTCCGACAATTCGGACAAGATCACCAACCCCGCCTTCAAGGACGTGTACCGCATTTACGACAACAAGACGGGCAAGGCGGAAGCGGACCTCATCGTCGTGCGCGGCGAGAATATCGACGAGAAGGAGCCGCTCACCGTCTTTCATCCCAAAGAGACGTGGAAAAAGACGACTTTTACCGATTACACGGTGCGCCCGCTCACCGTCAAGGTGATCGAGGGGGGCAAACTTGCCTGTAAACTTCCTTCGCTGGAAGAGATCGTGGCGTATGCGGAGCGGGAGAAGGAAAGTTTTTGGGACGAGTACAAGCGGCTGGACAACCCGCACGTCTATAAGGTCGACCTCTCTCAAAAACTGTACGATATAAAAAATCGATTGATCTCGGAGATACGCAGCGGCAATGGCTAAGAAACTGACGCAAAAAGAGACGGAAAAACTCATCGGCGGCATCCGCGAGGCGTATGAGGCGAAGATACGGCAGCTTAACTACCGCATCGAAAACCTCAACGTCGAAAACAGGAACCTGCGCGCCTCCCTTTCCGAATTGAAGGGGCGGGAAAACAGGGTCGGCAAAGCCATCGTCGACGCCGAGGAGAAGGGGGAAGAGATCGTGCGGCTCTACCGCATGACGGCGGAGGCGGAGCTCAAAACGCTCAGGCTCTTTGCCGAAAAGTGGAAAAAGCTCGCCGAAAGCATGCTGGGCGTCTTTCCCAAAGAGGAAGCGGCGCGCTATGCGGGCTTTGCGGACGATCTTGCCGCCCTTTTGGGCAGGGAAGAAGGACATTTTCCGCCCCTGACGGACGGCGGGGAAGAAAAATTCGACCCCAAAGCCATCATCGGCAAATATATGGAGGATGAGGAGGAGACGGGGTTCGACCTCGACGAAGTCCTCAACCCCAAGGGAGAGCTCGACCTCGCAAAACTGTGCAGGGGGCTGGGGCTCATGGACGATCCGGACCCCGAAAACTGACTTGAAAGGAATTTTATGGCTTACGCAATCTTATTTTTCGTGCTGGTCTTTGCCGACCAGCTGACAAAGGCGGTCGCCTATGCGCTCGACGTGTCGCCCATTGCGATCATTCCCGGGATCTTAGAGATCGACAAGATGTCCAACCCGCAGACGGGCGATCTGAACACGGGTATGTCTTTCGGTATCGCGGGGGATGAACCGTGGGCGATTCCCGTATTTATCGCCGTCACCTGCATCGCGCTCGTCATCTTTCTCATCGCGCTCGCCAAGCTGCCCGCGCGCAAGCGCTTTCTGCGCGTCTCCATCGTCCTCATCATGGCGGGGGCGGCGGGCAACCTCATCGACCGCGCCGTCTTGCAGGGGGTGCGCGACTTCATCTATATGAATTTCGGCTTCACGGCGTTTTGGAACAACGTGGCGGACCTCGTCATCACGGCGGGGGCGGTCATGTTCATCCTCGCCCTGCTCTTTGTCGACGACGACGCCCTCTTCCGCTTCCATAAGAAAAAAGAAGAGGAGCTCAAAGAAGTAGAGCGCGCGGCTGCGAGCCTGCCCGCGGGGGAAGAAGCGGAAGACGGCGCGCAGACAGGGCAGAGCAAGAGGGAATGAGCACGCAGTCTTTCACCGCAGACGCGCCCTGCGCGCGGCTGGACGTGTTCTTGAGCGAAGAATGCAAGATCACCCGTTCGGCGGCAAAAAAGCGCATCGAGGAGGGGGCGGTCACGGTCAACGGGAAGGCGGGCAAAGCCTCGCAGCCCGTCAAGGCGGGCGATCTCGTGGAGGCGGACATCCCAGAGCCGAAAACGCTGGATCTGACCCCCGAGGACATCCCCGTCGGCATCGTCTATGAGGACGAAGACATCGCCGTCATCGACAAGCCGCAGGGGCTCACGGTGCACGCGGGCAACGGGCACCTTTCGGGCACCCTCGTCAACGCCCTGTTGTTCAGGCTGAAAAGCCTCTCTTCCATCAACGGCGTCGTGCGCCCCGGCATCGTGCACAGGATAGACAAAGACACGTCCGGGCTTTTGGTCGTCGCCAAAAACGACGCTGCGCACCTCTCCTTGTCCGCCCAGATCGCGGACAAGACCTGCTGCCGCGAATATCTCGCCCTCTGCGAGGGGATATTCAAGGAAGACGAGGGAACGGTGGATACATACATCGGCCGCCATCCGAACGACCGCATCAAAATGGCGGTCTTGCCTGCGGGCAAGGGCAGGCGGGCGGTGACCCATTATAAGGTCGTAAAGCGGTACGCAAAGGGGTTTACCCTCGTGCGCTTCCGCCTGGAAACGGGCAGGACGCACCAGATCCGCGTACATTGCAGGTATCTCGGGCACCCCATCGCGGGCGACCCCGTCTACGGGAGCAAAAAGCAAAAATTTGAACTGAACGGGCAGCTTCTGCACGCCTTCCGCCTCACGCTCGACCATCCGAAAACGGGGGAGCGGATGCGCTTTGAAGCGCCCCTTCCCGCACATTTCACCCGCGTTTTGGACACTTTGGAAAAGGGCGGCGTCCTGTAAGGGTGCGGGATTCCGGCGGAGGTAGATATGCAGATCAAGGGAAAACTGATGGACGCGGAGGGGATGAAAAACACCTTCCGCCGCCTCGCGCACCAGATCATCGAAAAGAACGACGGCGCCGAAGGGCTCGCGCTCATCGGCATCAAGACGCGCGGCGTGACGGTGGCAAAGCGCATCCGCGAGGAGCTGAAAAAGATCGAGGGAGTCCTTGTGCCGACGGGCGAATTTGACATCGCCCTGTACAGGGACGATCTGGACGGCAGCGCCGACATCGCCTTTCTCGGCAGCGAGATCGATTTCGGCGTGGACGGGAAAAAGGTGCTCATTTGCGACGACGTGCTCTTTACGGGCAGGACGGTGCGCGCCGCCATCTCCGAAGTCATGCAGCTCGGGCGGCCCGAGCGCGTCGAATTCCTCGCCCTCATCGACAGGGGACACAGGGAGCTCCCGTTCCGCGCCGACTTTACGGGCAAGAGCGTGCCCACTTCCCGCAGGGAGGGGATACGCGTCTGCTTTACGGAAGACGACGGCGAGGACGCCGTATATATCTTCGACAAATACGCGAGGCAAAAATCGGCAAAAATTTTTGCCCGTATGCGCTTGCCTTTCACGGGGCGGCGTGGTAAAATATAGGCGATTTCAAAAAGGAGAACTCAAATCATGGCAAACAAACAGAGAACGGAAGGGCAGGCAAGGGCGGATTTCATCAAGATCTGCTGCTTTGTGACCCTGCTTTTGGCAGCCGTGCTGCTCTTTATCGACAGGCTTCTGCCCCTCGTCGGCGTGGAAGTGAGCGGGCCTCTCTTCGGGGCGCTCCGCCTCGTGAAGGACATCGCGCTCCTGCTCGGCATCGTCTTCGGCGCGTGGAGCTTCGCGCGCAGGCACGGCAAGGCCTGGATCATCATCTTCTGGATCGCCGTCGCGATCTATGTCGCAGGCGCGATCATGAACTTGTTCTGAGAATTTTCGCAAAAAAGCGGTTTGCCCGTCGGCAGGCCGTTTTTTTCTTTACAAAGGGCGCGGGAAAAGTTATAATAATAGAAAAACGAAAGGAAGACAGATATGTCCGCCAATCCTCTGGTAGCGATCGTGGGGCGGCCCAACGTGGGCAAGAGCACCCTCTTCAATAAAATAGCGGGGAGAAAGATCTCCATCACCGAGAACAGGCCGGGCGTCACGCGCGACAGGCTGTATGCCGACGCCGAGTGGCGGGGCAAAAAATTTACCGTCGTCGACACGGGCGGCATCGAACTCAAATCGGAAGACAGGATGTGGCGGGAGATCTTGCGCCAGGCGGACGCCGCCATCGACATGGCGGACGTCATCCTCCTTTTGGTGGACGGGAAAGAAGAGCTCACTTCTTCCGATTACGACGTGGCGGATAAGCTGCGGCGCAGCAAAAAACCCGTCCTTCTCGTCGTCAATAAAGTGGACGAATTTTCGCACGACAAACTCTTCGATTATTACGCCCTCGGGCTGGGGGAGCCGTATGCCGTCTCCGCCGAACATTCGCAGGGGATCGGCGACGTGCTCGACGAGGCGGTCGCGCTCTTCGGAGAAGGGGAGACGGACGATTCCGAAAGGCTCAAGATCGCCGTCGTCGGCAAGCCGAACGCGGGCAAAAGCAGCCTCGTGAACAGGCTTTTGGGCTTTGAACGCACGATCGTCACCGAACTTGCGGGCACCACGCGCGATGCGATCGATACCCCCTTCGAGCTGGACGGGCAGAAATACACCCTCATCGACACGGCGGGCATCCGCAAAAAGAAGAAGGTGGACGACGACGTGGAATATTACAGCGTGCTGCGCGCCTTCGACGCGGTCCGCCGCGCGGACGTGTGCCTTTTGGTCGTGGACAGCGCGGAGGGGCTCACCGAGCAGGACGTGAAGATCGCGGGCTATGTCCACGAACAGGGCAAGCCCTCCGTCATCGTCATGAACAAGTGGGATCTCATCGAAAAGGATACCAAGACGGTCAATAAATTTGAAGAAAAGCTCGCGCTCGATCTCAAATTCATGGATTATTTTAAATCCGTCTATATCTCCGCCAAGACGGGGCAGCGGGCGGAAAAGGTGCTCAAACTTGCGCGGGAAGTGTACGCGCACGCCAATTTCCGCGTCCCCACGGGCACGCTCAACGACCTTATTTTGGATGCGGTGCGCACCAACGAGCCGCCCTCGTACAACGGCAGGCGGCTGAAGATCTACTATTGCAGCCAGCCCTCCGTCTGCCCGCCCACCTTCGTCATGTTCGTCAACGACGGGGAATTGATGCATTTTTCCTACAAACGGTATCTGGAAAACGTGCTGCGGCGCGCGTTCGACCTTTCGGGTACCCCCGTCCGCATCGTCACCCGCGGCAGGGGAGAAAACGACGCCGGCATGATGGGATAGGAGGTCACAATGGAACTCGCTTTTGCGGATATTTGGTATTGGTTCGTGCTCATGGCAGTCCTGTCATATTTTGTCGGCTGCTTCAACTTCGCCCTTCTCATCTCCAAGATCAAGCATAAAGACGTGCGCAAGATGGGCAGCGGCAACCCGGGCACGATGAACATGAGCCGCCAGTTCGGGCTCAAGATCGGCGGGCTCACGCTGCTTTTGGACATGATCAAGGGCGGGCTGCCCCTTTTGATAGCCTATTTCATCTTCCGCGGCTACCGCTTCGAGGGCACGGACGTGCTCGTTTCAGACCTCGCGCGCTATGTCTGCGGCGTGTCCGTCATTATCGGGCATATCTATCCCGTCACCATGCGCTTCAAGGGTGGCAAAGGGATCGCTTCCACCCTCGGGATGTACGCCTTCGCCCTCTGTCTGGAAACGCAGTATCCCTGGATGATCGCCCTCGTTCTCGGCGTGCTCGTGCTCACCTTATTCTATATATGGGCGAGCGAATGGGGTTCGATGGGTTCCCTTCTCGGCGTCACTTTGCTGGCGCTCGCGCAGGCGCTCATCTTCTATTTCCGCTACCGCGCGGAACTTGCGAACGGCTTCGTCATCGCCCTCTTTATGCTGCTGCTCCTCGATTGCTTCCTTACCTGGTTTGCCCACCGCAAAAACATCGTCGCGCTGCTGGCGGGCGAGGAACACCACACTTCGGTCAAAAAACTCTCCCACGGCAAAAAGGACGGCTGACGGGGGTCTAATTGCAGATACGCCTTCATATACTAGACTGTAAAAAGGGTATATGGAGGCTTTTTCTGTATGGAATACCGCAGGATTTATCAGGACATTGCCGAACGCACGGGCGGCGATATTTATATAGGCGTGGTGGGCCCCGTGCGCACGGGCAAGTCCACCTTCATCCGCAGATTCGCCGAAAAGATGATCCTGCCGTATATGGGGCAGGAGAACGGCAGGCGGGAACTTATCGACGAGCTCCCGCAGGCGGCGGAGGGGAAGACGGTGATGACCTGCGAACCTAAATTCATACCCGCTTCGGCGGCGAAGATCTCCCTCGCCGAAAACGCCGAGGCGGGCGTGCGGCTCATCGATTGCGTCGGTTTCCCCGTCGAGGGTGCGATCCCCGAAGAGGACGGCAAGCCGCGCATGGTCTCTTCCCCGTGGAGCGATGCGCCCCTTCCCTTTGCCGAAGCCGCCCGCATCGGCACCGAAAAGGTCATCCGCGAGCATTCGACCGCCGCCGTCCTCGTCACGACGGACGGCACGCCCGCAGGGATCGCGCGGGAGGCGTATATCGCGGCGGAAGAGCGCGCCGCGCGGGAGCTTTCCGCCCTCGGCAAGCCCTTTGTCATCCTCGTCAACAGCCGCGAGGCGGGCAGCGGCGGCTGTGCGGCGCTGGCTGCGTCGCTGGCGGAAAAATACGGGGCGGCGGCGATGCCCTTCGACTGCGAGAACGCCTCGGCGGAAGAATTTGCAGAAGTACTCGAACAGCTGCTTTTCGCCTTTCCCGTCCAATGCATCGACTTCGAGCTCCCCGAATGGATGCGCACCCTGCCCGAAGACGATCCCATCGTCGCCGAAGCGCTCTCGCGCATACGGGAAGGCGCCGCCTCCGTCGTTCATATGCGCGACCTTGCCTTACTCGAACAGATCTTTGACGGCAGCGAATATTTCCTGCCGCCGTCGGGGAGCGCGCTGCATCTCGGCGAGGGGAGGGCGGAATACACGGTCGCCGCCAAAGAAGGGGTGTTTTACCGCGCTTTGAGCGAAGAGAGCGGCGCCGACCTTTCGGGCGACGTACAGCTGATGGCGTATGTGCGCGCGCTCGGCAGGGCGAAAAAGTTTTACGAAAAATTCGCCGCCGCCGTCCGCACCGCCGACGAGACGGGGTACGGCATCGTCATGCCCAAGGAGGAGGACCTCGTTTTGGAAGCGCCCGAGCTTACCCGCAGCGAGCGGCGCAGCGGCATACTGCTGCGGGCGGGAGCGGTGACTTATCACGTCGTGCGGGTGGATGTGAAGGGGGAGACGGCGCCCGTGCTCGGCGACGCGGCGCGGAGCGAAGAGATCGCCCGCTCTTTGGCGGAAAGTTACGAGCGCGACCCCGAAGGGCTGTGGAATACCGAACTGTTCGGCAGGACGTTCAAAGACATGGTGCGCGAAGGCCTGGAAGCGCGCGCGGGCGGTATGCCCGCGGAAGTGCGCAAAAAGATCGCCCGCACGCTCGGGCGCATCGTCAACGAGGGGCGGGGCGGCGTCATCTGCATACTGCTCTGAAAAAAGTTTCAAAGGGGGCGGCGCGTTCTTATTTCGCGCCGCCCCCTTCGCCGCGAGAAAGGGATCCGCCTCGCAAATAAGCGCCGCGGCGGCCCGTAAGAGCGGGAAATATTGCCCCGGCAGGCGCATTTTACGGAAAAACGCCCCTTTCCGCTTGCGAAAAAGAGCGTTTGCGCATATAATGGTTATATTACGGAAAAAGGTTCAAAAGAAAGTGATCAAACGTTATCTGTCTTATCTGAAACAGTACCGCGTCTCCTGCATTTTGGGGGCGCTCTCTAAGTGGTTCGAGGCGTTTTTGGAGCTCCTCGTCCCCCTCGTGATGGCGAACATCATCGATGAGGGCGTCGCGCGCGGCGACATCTCCTACGTCCTTTGGGGCGGGGCGGTCATGCTCGCGATGGGGGCGGTCGGCTTCGGCTGCGCCGTCTTCTGCCAGCGCAGCGCCTCCATCGCCTCGCAGGGGTTCGGCACGAACGTGCGCAACGCGCTGTTTAGGCACATCGACACCCTCTCTTACCGCGAGATCGACAAGATCGGCCCCGCATCCCTCGTCACCCGCGTCGCCAACGACGTGACGCAGATGCAGAGCGCCGTCGCCATGACCATTCGCCTCGTCGTGCGTTCGCCCTTCATTGCGGCGGGCTCCGTCATCCTCTGCCTCATCCTCGACTGGCAGATCGGGCTCATCGTCACGGCGGTCTCCTTCCTCGTCGCGCTCGTTTTGTGGTTCATCATGAAAAAGAGCGTGCCGTATTATACGAAGAATCAGAAAAAGCTCGACCGCCTCACCCAGATCACCAATGAAAACCTGGAAGGGGCGAGGGTGGTGCGCGCCTTTTCCAACCGCGAGAAGGAGCGCGCCCGTTTCGGGGAAGCGGCGGAGGATATGCTGCAAAACTCCATCGTCATCGGCAAGATCTCCGCATGGCTCAACCCGCTCACCTATGCGATCGTCAATTTCGGCGTCGCCGTCATCCTGCTTCTGAGCGGGTTCAAAGTGCACGGCGGCGCTCTCTCGAGCGGGGACATCATCGCCGTCATCAACTATATGACCCAGATCCTCAACGCGATGATCGTCATCTCCAACCTCGTTTCCCTCTTTACAAAGGCGAACGCTTCCATGCACCGCGTGAGCGAAGTGTTCGATATGCGCCCGAGCGTGGAGGACGGCGCGGGCTGCACGCCCGATTTTTCCGCGCCCGCGGTGGAGATGAAGGGGGTCAGCTTTTCCTATGCGGGCACGGACAAATATTCCCTGCGCGAAGTGACCCTTTCCGTAGAGAGAGGGGAGACGGTCGGCATCATCGGCGGCACGGGCAGCGGCAAATCCACCCTCGTCAACCTTTTGCCCCGCCTGTACGACGCTTCCTGCGGAGAAGTGAAGATCTTCGGCAGGGATGTGCGCGAATACAGCCTCAGACAGCTTCGTTTCCTCTTCGGCGTCGTGCCGCAGAACGCTTCCCTCTTTTCGGGCAGCGTGCGCTCCAACCTCTTCTGGGGCAACGACAAGGCGGACGACGCGCAGTTCGACGAGGCGCTCAAAAGCGCGTGCGCCTATGATTTCGTCTACGAAGGGGGCGGTCTGGACAGGAAGGTCACGGAAGGGGGCAAAAACTTTTCGGGCGGACAGCGCCAGCGGCTCACCATCGCCCGCGCGCTCGTGGCAAAGCCCGAGATCCTCATCCTCGACGACAGCTGTTCGGCGCTCGATTTTGCGACGGACGCCAAGGTGCGCGCCAACATCGCCGCGCTGAAAGACACGACGACGATCATCATTTCCCAGCGGGCTTTTTCACTCATGAACGCGGACAAGATCTTCGTGATGGAAGACGGCAGGATCGTCGGCGCGGGCAAGCACGATCAGCTGTACGAAAATTGTCCCCTGTACAGGGAGATCTGCGATTCGCAGACGAGGGCGGAAGCATGAAAGAGATAAAAAAGATCAAGGGCGGCATCGTCCGCCGTCTGATGTCCTATATCCGCCCGTACAGAGGGTATGTCGCGGGCGCGGTCGTTTTCAGCGTCCTCTATGTCGCCTTCGTGCTCATCGGGCCCGTCCTCTACGGCGAGGCGATCGACGCGATGATCGGCACGGGGCAGGTCGACTTTTCCCGTGTGTACGGCATGGTCGGCGGTTTTGCCGCCTGCGTCCTGGCGTGCGCCGCCGCGCAGAAATTATTAAACAACTGCGTCAACAGCCTCTGCTATAAACTGGTGCGCGATCTGCGCCGAGACGCCTTTGACAGCCTCACCGACGCGGGCGTGAAATATATCGATACCCACGCGCAGGGGGACGTGATGACCCGCATCGTCAACGACGTTGATGTGATCACCGACGGGCTCCTGCAGGGGGCTGCGCAGCTGTTTACGGGCGTCATGACCATTCTGGCGACCCTCATCGTCATGTTTATTGTCAACTATATCATCGCCCTCGTGGTCGTCGTGCTCACACCGCTTTCCCTCTTTGTGGCGGCGGCGATCACCAAGCGCACCTTCCGCCTTTTCCGCAAGCAGGTCCGCATCCAGGGCGAGCTCGTCGCGCATACCAAGGAGATGTTCGGCGGGCAGAAGTCGGTCATCCTCTTCAACGAGGAGGAATATTCGGAAAAGAAATTTGAAGGCATCAACGCCCGCCTCAACGAGATCGGCTGGCGCGCGCAGTACGCCTCGGCGCTCACCAATCCGAGCACCCGCTTCGTCAACGCCGTCATCTCCGCCTTTGTCGGCACCCTCGGCGTCATCTTCTGTATCATGAGCGATGGCGGGGTGCTCACCCTCGGCGGCGTGACGCTCGGCGCCTTCACCGTCGGCAAACTTTCCGTCTTTTTGAGCTACGCCAAACAGTATACCAAGCCGTTCAACGAGATCTCCAACGTCGTCACCCAGCTGCAAAACGCCTTTGCCTCGGCGGCGCGCGTGTTTGAAGTGGTCGACGAACCCGGGGAAAACAAGGAGGGAGAGCCCGTCTTAGGCAAGTGCCGCGGGGACATCGCGTTTGAAGACGTATGGTTCTCTTACGACGCGCAAAAGCCCCTCATCGAAGGGCTCGACATTCGCGTGAAGGCGGGCAGCAAGATCGCCATCGTGGGGCCTACGGGCTGCGGCAAGACGACGCTCATCAACCTTTTGATGCGCTTTTATGCGCCCGACAAGGGGCGTATCACCGTGGACGGCAGGGACATCGCCCGCATCCCGCTGGACGAATACAGGAAAATGTTCGGCATGGTCCTGCAGGAGAGCTTTCTTGCGGGCGAGACGGTCGCCTATAACATCGCCTACGGCGCGGAGCACGCTTCGCGCGAGGAGATCGAGCGGGCGGCAAAGGCGGCGTACTGCGACTTTTTCATCGGCAACCTCGAACAGGGCTACGACACCGTGCTCACGGGCAACGTGAATATTTCGCAGGGGGAAAAACAGCTCCTGTGCATCGCGCGCGTCATGCTCGCCGATCCGCCCATGCTCATCCTCGACGAGGCGACGAGCAATATCGACACGATGACCGAAATGCGTATCCAGAAGGCGTTCCGCAAGATCATGCGGGGCAGGACGAGCTTTGTGGTGGCGCACAGGCTTTCCACCGTGCTCGACGCGGACCTCATCCTCGTCATGGACCACGGTTCGGTCATCGAGCAGGGCACGCATGCGCAGCTCATGCAAAAGGGCGGATTCTATTCCCGCCTCTACAACGCGCAGTTCGCGAAGGCGGAACGGGCGCAGAACGCGGGCGGCTGAGCCCGCTATTGCGGCAAAACATCCCGTTTTTGCGGAAAAGGAGAGGGGCGCGGCAGTCTGCCGCGCCCCTTGCCTGTCATTTTTGCGGCCGCCTTTTGCCTTCGCCGTCGATGAGCATGGTCGGCCGCTCGTCTTTGAGGGACATGAGGTATTCGTTGTATTGCTCGTCCGTCAATGTCCTGACTTTGTTCTTTTTGTGCTTCGCCATGAGAGACCTCCTTGCGTTTGTCAGTCATAATATGCCCCCTTTGCGCGCCCGCTATACCGCGGCGCGCATAACTTCGGCAAAAGTGCGGCAGACTGTCCGTATAAAAGGGGGCAAACATGACGGGACAGACGATTTTTTTCAAAAACCGCCCGCGCCTTTGCGCCGCGGCGGCGATCGCGGGGCCGAAGGAGTGCGAAGGGGTGCTCGGCGGATATGTCGACTGCGCCCTCGAAGACGATATGTTCGGGGAAAAGACCTTCGAGCGCGCCGAGCGGAAGATGCTCTTATGGGCGGCAAGCCGCTGTATCGAAAAGGCGGGGCTCACCGCGGGCGGGGTGGACGTCTTTCTTTCGGGCGATCTCCTCAATCAGATCATCTCCGCGAGCTTTTCCGCGCGCGGGCTCGGTATCCCTTTTCTGGGCATTTACGGCGCCTGTTCGACCATGAGCGAGGGCTATCTTCTCGGCGGGGCGCTGGTGGACGGGGGATATGCCGAGACCGCGCTCGCGGCGACGGGCAGCCATTTCGCCTCCGCCGAACGGCAGTACCGCTTCCCGCTCGAACAGGGCACCACCCGCCCGCCGCAGGCGCAGTGGACGGTGACGGGCGCGGGGGCGGCGCTCATCTCGCGCAAGGGCGCAGGGCCCGCCCTGACCGCCGCCACCGTCGGGAAGGTGGTCGACTTCGGCGTTTCTGACGTCAACAATATGGGCGCGGCGATGGCGCCCGCCGCCGCCGACACGCTGCTGGCGCATTTCCGCGATACGGGCAGGGACCCTTCTTATTACGATCTTATCGTGACGGGCGACCTCGGCGCTTTGGGCAGCCGCATCGTCAAGGATCTCGTCTGGGAGAAGGGGACGGATATTTCCGCCAACCATGTGGACTGCGGCGAGATCGTCTATGACGTCGTCGAAGAAGAATTTCAAGGAGGCAGCGGCGCGGGCTGCAGCGCGGCGGTCATGAATTCGTATATCTACGACAAACTGACGGGCGGCAGCGGCATCCGCCGGGTGCTCTTCGCCGCGACGGGCGCCCTCCTTTCCACCGTCTCTTCGGGGCAGGGGGAGAGCATCCCCTGTATCGCGCACGCCGTGGCGATCGAAAACACGGGGGCGGAAAAGGAGGAAGAAGATGGATAAATATTTGAACGTCGCGCTCATGTTCGTCAAGGCGTTCGCCGTCGGCGGGGGGATCTGCGCGGCGGCGCAGATCGTCATCAATACGACCAAGCTCACCGCGGGGCGTATCCTCGTCCTTTTCATGCTGGCGGGCGCCGCGCTCGAAGCGCTCGGGCTGTACGGCCGCCTCGTCGATTTTGCGGGCGCGGGGGCGACGGTGCCCATCAGCGGGTTCGGCTGCCTTTTGGCGCGCGGCGGTATCCGCGGGGCGGCAAAGGGGCTCTTTTACGCCTTGACGGGCCCGCTTTCGGCGGCGAGCGCGGGTATCACCGCCGCCGTCGTCTGCTCCTTTTTTGCTGCCCTTATCTTCAAGCCGAAGAGCAAAAAAAACTAAAAAGAGGGGGAAGCGCTTCCGTTCGCACCGCTTTTTTGACGCTGCCGCCGCGGCGTCTTTTTCTTTTGAAAAAATGCAAAAAAGCGGCGGCGGATTTTTCGGCGCAACCGTTGACTATTGGATATTTCTATGCTAAAATGAAACAAGAAATAAAATTTTCGGATCGGGAGCATTGCATCATGATCAATTTTACGCTCGACAAGAGCAAAAAGGGTATCGAAGTCAGCAAACACCTCTACGGCCTCTTCTTCGAGGACATCAACCAGGCAGGCGACGGCGGGCTCAACGCGGAGATGGTCATCAACAATTCGTTTGAGTTTGAATATTTCGCGTATGATAATTTCAACGCTTCGTCTCCCGTGCAGCTTCGCAAACAGAAGGCTGCGTACTGGGATATTTCCGGCGCAGGCCCGCACTACATCGCCGAGGAAGGGGGCATCGCGCCGAGCAACCCTTCTTACCTCGTCATGTGCGTGGGCGGCATTTACCGCCTGGAAAACCCCGGCTTTGCGGTCGGTTCCTGGAATTATTACGGCATGGCGCTGGAAAAGGGCGAAACGTATAATTTCAGTATGTTCGTGAAAAAACTCGGCTTTGAAGGCAAAGTTGAGATCTATGTGCGCGGCGCGCGCTCGGTGCTCACCACCGTGGCGGAGATCCCGCTTTCGGGCAGCGACGGTTCGTGGGAAAAGGTCTCGGGCTCCTTCAAGGCGCTCAATACCGAAATGGGCCGCCTCGTCATGATCTTCAAGGGCAACGGGCATATCGGCATCGACTATGTGTCCCTCCTTCCCAACACCGTCTGGGGGGATCCCGACAAGTACAGGAACGGCAAACTCTCGCCGCGCATCGTCAAGGCGCTCAAAGACTGCCATCCTTCCTTCTTCCGCTTCCCGGGCGGCTGCGTCGTGGAAGGGGACGAAGTGTTTGAAAACCAATACAAATGGCGCAACACCGTCGGCCCGCTCGAAACGAGAAAGCAGATCGCCAACACCTGGGGGTATATGCAGTCTTACGGCGTGGGCTTTTATGAGTATTTCTGCCTCTGCGAAGACCTCGGCATGGCGCCCCTTCCCGTCCTGCACGCGGGGCTCTTGTGCCAGATCCGCGTCGGCGAGCAGAGGGGAGAGGGGTACCGCCGCCTCATGCCGGGTACCCGCATTTTCAAGAGCGAAGTCATCGACAACGTCGCCCACCTTCTCTTTTTCGCCAAGGGCAGCGTCGATTCGCAGGACCCCGTCGAAGCGCATTGGGCGAAGGTCCGCGCGGATATGGGCCACCCCGCGCCCTTCGATCTCGAATATGTCGGCATCGGCAACGAGAACTGGGGCAACGAATATTTTGAGAACTTCGCCGCCTGCCTTTTGGGGCTGGAGCAGTACGACTATGCGGGCACGCAGGTCGACCTCATCAAGAAATTCGGCGTGATTGTCGTCACCACGGCGGGCGTCGACATCCGCCCGCAGGATTCGAGCGACAACTGGAAGGTCATCAACAAAAAATACCGCGACATGATCGTGGACGAGCACGTCTACAACTCCTATCAGTGGTTCATCGACAATACCAAGCGCTACGATTGCTATGACAGGAACGGCGCCAAAGTGTTCATGGGCGAATACGCGATGCACACCATGAGCGACGGCCGCGGCAGGCTCAACGGCGAAAACAACCTTCGCTCCGCGCTCGCGGAAGCCGCCTTCCTCACGGGCTGCGAACGCAACAGCGACGTCGTCAAGATGACCTGCTACGCGCCCCTGTTCGCTTCCACCGCCAACTATAAGTGGACGCCCAACCTCATCTGGTTCAACCCGCGCGACATGATGTTCACGCCCAACTATTATGTGCAGCAGATGTTTGCCGCCAACACGGGCAAGACCCTCCTCAACGAAGTGAGCGAAGTGGACGACGACAATGCGGGCGGCCTGCTCATCGGCGCGCACGCGACGGCCGTCGCCGTGAAGGAAGTGCGCGTCAAGAGCCTCAAAGACGGCGCCGAACTGTACCGCCACAACTTTAAGGACGGCATGGGGGATTGGAAACTGTATCCCCGCTGCATCGGCGGCAGGCTGGCAGGCGGCGAACTGGTCATCGACGAAGCGGACGCCTTCAACGGCTATTATCTGGACGGCGATTTTGTCGAATGCGAAGTGGAAGTAGATTTCCGCAGGGTGGGCGGCAAACAGAGCTTTATCGCGGGCGTCGGCGTGAAAGACGTCGCCGACCGCGGCACGATGGACTGCAACGGCTTTTCCATGAGCTGCCAGTACGGCAAAAATCATAAAGGCTATGACGTTTCCTTCGACAAGCGCGTCGACTTTATGCGCACCGTCTGCGAATTGATGGGCAAAGACAGATTCTTGGGTTACAGCCCCGAAGGCAACACGATGAAGCTCGTGTATACCAAGAACAAGCTCACCGCCCACTTCTTCAAGGACGGAGAGTGGCATTTCCTCTTCGATAAGAACGTCTGGCGCGTCAACGAGCGCGTCTTCCAGTCGGCGACCTTCGACGGGGACAAGATCTATCTCAAAGTCGTCAACGTCAGCGGGAAGGAACAGAAGATCGCGGCGGACATCAAGAACTTCGGCGACAAGAAAAAAGCGCACGTCATCACCCTTTCGGACGAGGACGAATACATCATCAACGAGATCGGCACCAATTACGGCGCCAAGCACAATATCGTGCCGATGGAAAAGAACATCAAGATCGCGGGCAACAAGCTCGAATACACGCTCGACAAGAACAGCCTGACCGTGTTTGTGATCGAATGATCGCGATCGGCGCGCCCTGCAAACGCAGGGCGCGCCGGCGCACAAAAAAATTGAGGACAAAACAGAGGATCGGTTTATGTTGGAAAGCATCCTTTCCCGCAAAGGGATCTCATTGAAAGTCAGGTTTACGGTCAAGAGCGCCGTCGCCCTCGGCGTCGTGGCGCTCGCCGTCCTTCTGCCGCAGCTGGTACATATCGCCTTCGGGCAGGCAGGCGGGATGCGGTGGCTGCCCATGTACCTTCCCGTACTGCTGGGCGGCTGCCTCCTCGGCGCCGCGTGGGGGCTCGGGGCGGGGCTCTTGTCGCCGCTCGTCAGCTTTGCGCTCACGTCCGCGCTGGGCAGCGCGATGCCCGCGGCGGCGCGGCTTCCCTTCATGATGGCGGAACTTGCCGTGTTTGCCGCCGTTTCGGGCCTTTTTTCCGAAAAGATCGCCGAAAACGGATGGATGGCATTCCCCGCGGTGCTTTTGGCAGCGCTCGCGGGCAGGGCGTTTTTCCTCCTTACCGCGGCCGTTTTCCAAAATGTTGCGCCCTTTACGCCCGCCGCCGTCTGGTCGCAGATCTGCGCGGGGCTCCCCGGCGTCATCCTGCAGGCGGTGCTCGTTCCCTGCCTCGTCATGGGGCTGCGCCTTCTGATGGTCAAGGAAAAGCGCGATGACTGACATCGAACAGGCAAAGGCTGCCCTCGGCGGGCATTCGCTCGCCCTGTGCGGGGGAGGAGAGCGCATCATATCGGATGCGCGCGGCATTTCGCCCATGCTCGATCTTCTTGCCGAAGGCAGAGATCTTTCGGGAATGTCGGCGGCGGACCGCATCGTCGGCAAGGCGGCGGCGCTTTTGTTCGTGCTGGCGGGCATCCGCGAAGTCTATGCCGAAGTGCTCTCCGAAGGGGGCGCAGCCGTCTTGCGGGCGCACGGCATACCCTATTCGTGTGGGGTGCTTACCGAGCACATCGTCAACCGCCGCGGTGACGGGATCTGCCCGATGGAAGAGGCGGTAAGCGGCATTTCCGATCCCGAAAAGGCGTTTTTTGCGCTCTCGGCAAAGCGCGCGCAGCTGCGCGCGGGCGCATGACCGCGCAAAGCCGGTTTTGTCCGCGGGCGAGGCCTGTAAGGGCGGTACATTTTGCAGGCGCGCAAAATCTTCGGCGCGTTTGTATGGTTTGAATAAAGTAAAAGGGCGCGGCGCCCCGTTTAAGCGGGGCGCCGCGCCCTTTGCCGTAAAAAATATTCGTCAAGAAAAAGTGAAGCGCGCTTAGCAATGCGCGGAAGGTTTTCCACGCGTTTTTTCGCTCTTTTTCGCTTGTTTCGCGCGTCTTTTTTTCGCGCCCCTTGTTTGTGCGCTCTTTGCGCGTTTTTTGCTTGCTTTGCGCGCCCGTGCTGCGCCGCTTACGGGCGGCGTTTTTAAATGGTCACGCCGTCGTCGTTTCCTGTTCTTCGCGCGGCTGCGGGTGGCGGCGGGCGACGGCGTCTTCAAACATTTCGATCATCTGCCCGATGCATTTTTCGATGCGGAAACGCTCCGCATATTCGATATACCGCTGTTTAAGCTCTGCGCGCAGGGTGGGGTGTTCGATCATGAAATCGATCTTTTGAGCGAGGCTGTCGGGGTCTCCCGAGGCGTAGAGGTCGTGCTCCGTGAGCGCAAAATATTTTGCCGCGCTCATTTCGCTGTCCGCGATCACGGGCACCAAGCCGCAGGTGATCGCTTCCACGCAGGCGATCGATTCGATCTCCGCATAGGAAGGGTGGACGTAGAGGTCGCAGCAGTTGATGAGGTTGACGAGGTCTTCCTTCGCATAAAAGGAAATGACGGGCAGATTTTTGAGCTTTGCGCCGCGGCGGGCGAGCCTGTTTTTCAGCGGGCCGTCTCCCGCGATGAAGATCTGTATCCCGTCCGCATATTTGGAACGCCTGACCCCTTCGATGAGGTCTTTCTGGCATTTTTCTTTGGAGAGCCTGCCCGTCGTCAGGATGCAGAATTTGTCCGCGTACTGCGCGGGCCGTCTGATCTGTTTGGCCTTGAATACGGGGTCCACGCCGTTGGAAATGACGCGAAGGTCGGCATCGTACCCGTGCGCCGCCAGTTTGTCGGCGATAAAGCGGGTGGGGCAGTGGATATATTCGGTGTAGCGGTAGAACTGCTCGTAAAAGCGCTTGTAGATGAGCTCGTTGACCGCTTTGCTGCGCTGCAGACCGAAATGGCTGCTCACGTTTTCCGGCTGGACATGGAAGGCGGTCGTCACCGGCTTTTGAAGTTCATTCGCGATGCGTATAGCGGCGCGCCCCATCGCAAAGGGCATGAGGATATGCACCACGTCGCAGCCCGCGATCACCCGCCGCAGCAGCTCTTTATCCGGCTTTGCGAGCTCCACGCCGTTTTTTTCCACATATTTATTGAAGATCTTGAAGTCGATCTTCGGCACCTGAAAATACCCCGCTTCCTGCGGATCGCTCGGCGAGACGACTTCCACTTCGTACCCGCGCGCTTTCAGGTTGTTGATGAGCCGTTTTACGGTGATGGTCGTGCCGTTGTTTTCCGCGCCGAGCACGTCGGCAATGATGGCGATCTTCATGGTCTTCGGTTGGTCCTTTTGTAATGTCTTGTCATATATTTCCATGATACCATATTACAATAAATCGCGGGATTTGTCAAGCGGCGCGCCCTCATTTTTGGGAAAGCGCCTCATGCCCCGCGGCAAAAATTTTGCCGAAGCGGTCAAAAAGTTCCGCCAAAGGGCAGTGCTGTTCGGAGCGCAGCCAGACGATATAGGTGTCGAACGTCCCCGCGGTGAGAAAGTTGATGATATAAAAAGAAGCGCCGCTGCTGTCGGGGTACTCCTTTTTATAGTCGGCAAACACTTTGGCGGCAAAACTCTTTTTCAGCTCTTCCAGAAAATACGCCGCCTCGTCCGAAAAGCGCACGAACCGTTCAAACCCCTCATAAGAAGAGATCACCTGGGTGCAGGTCATGAGAAAGCGCAGGGGGTGCTCCATCGTATAGAGGAAAGACTCCCCGCGGTATTGGGTGAAGATGCGCTCGACGATTTCTTCGCGAATGGAGCGCAGCACGTCGTCGGTATTGTCGAAATGCAGATAAAAGGTCGTGCGGTTGATGTCGGCGCAGCGGCAAAGGTCGATGATCCTGATGGCGGAAAGGTCCTTTTCCGTCAGCATATGCAGGAGAGCGTCTTGCAGCGCCTTGACCGTCTTTTGGCTTCTTTTGTCTCCTCTTTTCATTTTTTCCCTCCAAAATACACTTTTATTATAGTGCAAAAGGAAAATTTTGTCAACACTTGTCGATTATTTTACAAAAAGAAAAAAAAAAAGGGGAAGAAGGGAGGAACAAGGCGGGGCCGTATGCTTTCGTAAAAGTGCGGGCAAAGGGCGCAAAGGGGTGCGCCGCGCGTTGACTTATTCGGCGGGGTGTTGTATACTGTAAGGGAAAAAACGAAGTACGCTTCCGGGAGGATCCGTATCGGTATAAATATCGCGGAAAGGAAATAAACGGTCATGCAAGAGAGAGAAGAAAAAGAGATGCCCGCAGAATTTTTGCGGGTATTTGAACCTATTGCCGAGCGCCTCGACGTGCGCTATTCGTATGAGCGGGCGCGCGCGCTGGAAGCGTTCCGCTCCGACCCCGTGCTCGGCTACCGCACGGCGGGCAGCGGCGCCGAATTTGCGGCGGGGGAGTATCTGCTTGCGGAAATGCGCCGCATCGGCCTGCAGGCGGAAAAACATCCCGTCACCGTCGACGGCTGGGAGTTTCGCGGCGCGACGCTCACCTACCGCGCGGCGGACGGAAAGAGGACGGTGCGCCTCGGCGGCTATCAGACAGACCTTCTGGCAAAGAACTTGAAGACCGAGCTCGTCGATGCGGGCAGAGGGACGGAAGAGGACCTGAAAAAGACGGACGTGCGCGGAAAATTGGCGCTCGTGCGCATCAACCAGCGTGACGAATGGTGGATCAATTATCCCGCCTTACAGGCGCACCTTGCGGGGGCGTTGGCGGTCATCGCGGTGCAGGACAAGGGATACGGCGAGGCGGACCCTTCCGCGCTCAACGCGCAGGATATTTGCGGCCGCAGCGACGCGCCCGCCCTTTCCATGTCCAAAACGGACATGAAGGCGATCGTCGCCGAAATGCAGAAGGGGCGCATCGAGGTCACGCTCAACGCCGATTCGCGCGTCATGCGGTCGGCGACGAGCTACAACATCGTCGGCGTCATTCCAGGAAAGACTTCCTGCATGGTCGCCGTATCCGCCCATTACGATTCCTATTTTCACGGCTTTGAAGACGACAACACGGGCGTCGGCATGATGCTCTCGCTCGCGCGGGCGATCGTCAATTCCGGCTACCGCCCGTACAAGACGCTCGTCTTTATCGCCTTTGCGGCGGAAGAATGGGGCAAGTCTGATTCCCGTTACGACTGGTCGGCGGGCGCCTTCGGCGAGATGAAGGCGGGCGCGTGGAAGGGGAAAATGATCGCGGACATCAACCTCGAACTTCCTGCCATCGCCCACGGAAAAATGCACTATATCCGCAGCGTCTATGAATACAAGCGCTTTCTGCGCGGATTTCTCAGCGACCCGCGCGGCATGGACGCCTGTTACCCGGAAGGGGCGGACGTCGTCTGCCCCGTGCAGACGTGGTCGGACGATTTTTCCATGGCGGTGAGCGGGGTGCCTTCCCTCGTCAACGAGTTTGCTTCGGGCAGCTTCATGGAGACCCATTATCATTCCCAGCTGGACGACGATTCCTCATACGACGCGCAGATCTACGCCTTTCATCACAGACTGTACCTAAGGCTGCTGCTCGCCTTCGACCGCTGTTCCCTGCCGCCGCTCGACTTTACGGCGCGGCTCAAAAAGCTCTCTTCCACCCTCAAAGAGGGGAACGTGCCCGTGCAAACGGAAGACGCCTTCCGCGCCGCCGTGGAGGAGGTGCGCGAAGAGGCGGGCGCGCTGTATGAGGAGATCGCGCGCATCAACGGCAGCAAAGCGCCCGAAGAGCGGGACAGCGTGGCGGCAAAGCTGCTTTTGGACGTGTTTTCCGAGTGCGAAGACAAATTCGTCTGCCTCGATTGGTACGAAAAGTCGGTATTCCCGCACGAAAACGCGCAGCGCAACGCGGAGATGATGGAACGCGCCCGCGGCTGCCTTGCCGAAGGGGACGCGGACGGCGCCAAAGCGGCGCTCGTCGAGGTGGACGACAACAGCTATGCCGAGGCGTTCGGGAGGGAAGTCGTCGCCTATTTTGCCGAACGCGCACTGACGGATACGGGCACCTGGGGCAGCGGCAGGCTCACGGGGCGGCGCGACCTTTTCGCCCTCCTGCGTTCTGTCATGGCAAAGCGCAGGGAAGAGGGGGCGGATCTTTCGGCGGAGCGGGCGGAGCTCGCCGCGGGCATCGCCGCCGAGAAAAAACTTCTCGCGCGCATCGTCGAGGCGGAAACGCTGTATCTCGGCACTCTCAAACAAAAACTCAGGCAAGCGGCGGCGGCAGTCGCCTCTCTCGGGAGATGACCTATGTTTATACCCGATCTGTATCCGATCAAGCGCGAAGATTTTGACGCGGTCGTGCGCACCCTTACCGAATGTTTTTACGAAGACCCGCTGTATTGTGCCCTCATTCCTTCCGACAGCCAGCGCGCCGAGATCCTTCCCGACGTTTTTGACTGCGACGCGAACGAGATCGCCCAATACTGCGATATGTATGCCGAATCGCCCGCGGTCAACGGGCTCATCATGCTCGAAGACCCCGCCGAGCACAAGGGCATCCGCAAATATCTCGCCGAGCGGTATTTTGCCTATCTTACCGAACAGCGCCTTAGCGAAGACGACGAGTCGGGGCAGGTGGCGGAAAATTTCAGGAAAGGCAAAGATTTTCTCTCCTCCGATTGGGTTAAACGGTTGGGGGAAAACGTCATCCACATCGTCTATTTTGCCGTCAGGCGCGCCTTCCACGGCAAGGGGATCGCGCACCGTCTGATCTCGCCCGTCCTCGCCCATGCGGATGAGCAGGGGATCCGCGTCGCGCTGGAAACGCATAACGCCGCCAACCTCGAAATATACCGCCACTACGGCTTTACCCTGTTTGACAGCTTTACGGGCGCCTTCGGATTGAAGGAGTATTGCCTTCTCCGCGAACCGAAAAACAAAAAGGAGTGAACGACTATGATCCGCAAGATCGAAGAGAGAGACAGAGAAGATTTTTTGCGCCTTTCGGCGGAGTTTTACGCATCCCCCGTGGTGCTGCACGATATCCCCGCTTCCCGCCACGAGGCGGTGTTTGACGAATTCATGCGCGGCAGCGCCTATACGGACGGCGTGATCCTCGAAGCGGACGGCAAGACGGTCGGCTTCGGCATCACGGCAAAGACCTACTCCCGCGAGGCGGGCGGCATGGTGCTGTGGCTGGAAGAGCTGTACATCCTCCCCGAATACAGGAGCCGCGGGCTGGGGCGGGAGTTTTTTGCCTATGCCGAAGGGTATGCGCGGGAAAACGGCTATGCGCGCATCCGCCTCGAAGTGGAAGAGGACAACGTGCGCGCCGTCTCCTTGTATGAGCGGCTCGGCTATCTCCCGCTCGAATACAAGCAGATGCTCAAAGAAAAATTTTAAGTTTTTGCGCGAAGCGTCCGCCTTTTTTTGCCGCCCTCCGCGAGCGGGAGCGCCCCGCAAAGCGCCGCGCCCCACCTTTTTCGTAAAGGGCGCAAAAAGGACTTTCGGAAAAGTTTTTTCGGGCGGAAAAATCGCTTTACAACGGCGGGGCGCGGTGCTATAATTTCGCAGGAATTTTTCGCAAGAGGCATTGTTTATGAACAACGATCTCACCGTCGGCAGCCCCTGGAAAGTGCTTTTGAAATATATCCTGCCTCTTTTGGGCAGCGCGGTTTTCCAGCAGCTGTATACCCTCGCTGATACCGTCATCGCGGGGAAGTTTGCCGGGCAGACGGCTTTAACGGCGATCGGCGCTTCCAACGCCATCGTCAACATCCTCATGGCGCTCGCGCTCGGCGCGAACGCGGGTTGCGCGGTGCTGGCGGCGCGCTATTTCGGGGCGAAAGATAACTTGAAAGTCAAATCGGTCATCTTTACGGCGCTCATCGCTTTCACGGCGCTGAGCGCCCTGCTGCTCGGCGTCGGGGTCGCGACCTGCCGCCCGCTGCTTGCCGCCCTCAAAACGCCTCCCGGTGCGTTGGAAGAGAGCGTGGTCTATCTCAATATCTACTATTTCGGGGTCCCTTTCCTCATCCTCTATAACCTCGGCACGGGCATTTTTTCCGCCCTCGGGGACAGCCGCACCCCGTTCATTTTCCTCGTCATCTCCTCGGTATCCAATATCGTGCTCGACTATTTCATGGTGCAGCCATGGGGAGTGGCGGGCGTCGCCTGGGCGACCTTCATCGCGCAGGGCGTCTCCTGCGTCCTCACTCTCATCTTCGTGCTCAAAAGGGCGGCGGGGCTTGCCGCCGAGGGGAAGCCTTCCGTCTTTTCGCCCGCGCTTCTCAAAACGCTCGTCCTTTTGGCGATCCCCGTCGCGCTGCAAAACAGCTTCGTGTCCGTCGGCAACCTGATCATTCAGATCCGTATTAACGAGATCGCCAACGTGCAGGGCGAGGGGATCACCTCCGGCTTTACGGCAGGATTCAAACTCCTCGTCTTCTGCACGACCTGCTTCAATACCTGCGCGAGCGGGCTGACCAACTTCGTCTCGCAAAATTACGGGGCGCACCGCTTTAAACGTATCAAACGCGGGTTTTTGGCGGCGCTTGTCATCTCGACGACGCTTACCCTCGTACTGTTTATCCTCTCTTTCACCCTCGCAGGGCAGCTGATCGTGCTCTTTATGCCCGAGAATGAAGACGTCGCCCTCGCCCTTGCCACGGGCACGCGGTATATACGGCTCGTCTCTCCCTTCTATGTCGTCGTCAACGTCAAGATCATCGCCGACGCGACCGTCCGCGGCTGCAACGGCAACGTGGGCTTTATGGTCAGTACCTTTTCTGACCTCATCCTGCGCGTCGCCTTCGTCTTTATCCTGACGCCGTTTCTGGGTTTTGCGGGCGTCGGCTGGGCGTGGGACGTGGGCTGGGTGCTCGGTACTGCCGTGGCGCTCGGGTTTTATTTCGCCATTCCCTGCCTTCGTAAAAAGAATATGGCAAAATATGACGATGAAGGCAGGCTTATCCCCGCGGCATAGGCGATTTTACGCCCGCCGTCACAAAATGCCGTCCGCTTTCGTATGATGGTAGAAGAGAGCGATCTCAAACATACGAAAGGGGACAAAGAATCATGTGTCTTTTGTGTTTGCTTTTGTTCGGCTGCCCCTGCGGCTCGTCTTCGGGCTGCGGCGGCGCGGATAGGTCTTCGGGCTGCGCTCAGGCATCCTCGTGCGCGCAGGCGGCCTGCGGCTGCCGCGCGTGTACGGGTTACGGCCGCCATGCGGGCGCGGGCGTCTGCGGCGACAGGGGGTACTATGAACGTCAGTACGCGCTCTGCTGCAAATGCAGCTGCTGCGGCAATTAAAAGGGAAGGCGGCGTGTGTGCCGCCTTTTCTTTGGGGAAAAACGGGGCGAAATGCCCTTATAAGGCGGAGCGGGCGCCTTTTTTCGCGTAAAGAAGGGCGAATCCTCCTTGCCTTACTGCGCAATTTTTGTTGATTTTTTGCGGAAAATAGTGTACACTTGTACATACTTGCGGATGTGGCGAAACTGGCAGACGCGCCGGACTTAGAATCCGGTGGGCAACCTTGCAGGTTCAAATCCTGTCATCCGCACCAGGGGCTTGGCGGCAAAGCGCCGCCCGAAAGGCACGGAACCGTTTGTTCCGTGCCTTTATCTATGCGCTTGCCGCCTGCGCGGGGGATTCGCAAAAAGTATTCGTGCATTTTGCCCGAATACTTTTCTGCGAGGCTGCTGATTTATAGTGTCGGAAAGTTAAAATGCGGTCGGGATTTGCTTGTCGGCTTCGCGCCGCCCGAAAGGCACGGATCCGTTGGTCCGTGCCTTTATCTTTGCGCTTGCCGCCTGCGCGGGGATTCGCAAAAAGTATACTTGCTTTTTGCCCGATATGCCGCAACGCTCGCGCGAACTACCGCGATCGGCAGGATCAATTACCTCTTCCCGTAACGTAAAAGGCGATGCCTTATGGCATCGCCTTTTACGTGGTGGGAAGAGGTAGATTCGAACTACCGAAGTCGTAGACGTCAGATTTACAGTCTGATCCATTTGGCCGCTCTGGAATCTTCCCGTAT
>CALWCR010000053.1 GCA_944376445.1 uncultured Clostridia bacterium
GCCGCCGAAAAGCGCGTCTGCCCGCGGGCACGGCTCCCCATACGGCCGGGGAGCACGGTCTTTATCCTTCCCTTACAGTATAGCAAATTACGGCGCAAACTTCAAGCCTTTTGCGGGCGCAGCCGAACACAGACGCGCACGGCCGCAAGCAAAAGGCGGGCGCACACAAAAAGCGCGGGCAAAAGGCGGGCGCGCAAAAACCGCAGGCGTCAGCCGTGCCGCTCGAACTCCATCTCGCGGCGGAAGCGTTCCAGCGCCTTCAGATATTTTTCCGAGAGGCGGAGGGTATAGCGCTGCTTCTCTTCATACGAAAGTTTGGCAAACGCCTCTTTGTCCGTAAGCCGCCCGATCGCGTCGCTCACTTCCCCTTCGGAAAGGAGGAGCTTTTTCACCTTTTCATAAAACTCGTCGTCCTCGCCGCCGCGGATGGTGTAGGTGACTTTGCCCGCGAAATAGCGTTCGACCTTGCTCTCGTTGAGCCCCTCCTCCTTGGCGCGGGCGAGCTCGCCCGCAAGATCGCGGCGGTAATTTTCCCAAAACCCCTTTTTTAGGCGCGCCTTTGCTTCTTTGGCGACGCTGCGGAAATTTTTTTGCTCTGTTTTCGACATGATAGCCTCACTTTCGGCAAAAATTTTTCCTCTTTTGTATTTTTCGCAAACAAAAAGCCCGTTATCTTGCAATAACAGGCTTTTGTGCGTCAGTTTTTGTTGCTTCTTTTTCTCGCCGCTTCGGACTTCTTCTTTTTCCTCACGGAAGGCTTCTCGTAATGCTCTTTACGGCGAAGATCTCCGATGATGCCGTCGCGGGAGCACTTCCTCTTAAAACGGCGCAGCGCGCTGTCGATCGACTCGTTTTCTCCGACTTTGATCGTGGACATTCCTTTTCAACCCTCCTTCGCCTTACGCAGTTCGTTAACGGCATTATTTTATCCGAAACGGAAAAAAATGTCAAGTTTTTTTACCGCATTCGCGCGCGGCGGCAAAATTTTTCTTTTTTCGGCGGGA
This sequence comes from uncultured Clostridia bacterium, assembly GCA_944376445.1. Classification (GTDB taxonomy): domain Bacteria; phylum Bacillota; class Clostridia; order Christensenellales; family Borkfalkiaceae; genus Borkfalkia. Next base: position 1,005 of record CALWCR010000053.1, read on the forward strand.
TATCCCCTCATTTTACACGAACTTTTCGCCCAGAGGCTGCCCGCCGAGGATATGGATATGCAGATGAAACACCGTCTGCCCCGCGTTTTTGCCCTGGTTGACGATCAGGCGGTACCCGTCGGCAAGCCCCAGCTTCTGCGCGACGGCGGGGATCTTTTCCAGGCAGCGCTTGAGCGTTTCTGCCTGCGCCCCGTCCATTTCCGAAAGTGCCGCAAAATGCGGTTTTGGAACGCAGAGGCAATGCACCTTTGCCTGCGGGGCAATGTCGCGGAAGACGAGCATATCCTCGTCCTCATACACCTTGTCCGAGGGGATCTCCCCCGCGATGATCTTACAAAAGATACAATCTTCCATCTTCTTTATCTCCCTTATTGGATTTTTTCCGCCAAAAGCCCGTCTTTGAAGGGGCGCACCGCGCGCACCTTCGTGCGCTGCGTGAGCTCCTCTTCGGTATAAAGGCGGATATAATTTTCCGAATATCCCTGCGTAAAGCCCTCTCGGCGCTCTTCGGGCACGATCTCGAGCACGCTGCCGCTAAAGCGGCTCTCGTACTCTTTTTTCAGTTTTTCCCCGAGCGCCATCAGCCTGTGCAGGCGGTCGCTCTTGACCTCGGGCGGGATGTCTGCAAGTTTTGCCGCGGCCGTGCCCGTGCGGCGGCTGTACGGAAAACAATGGATCTGCGAAAAACCGATCTCTTCGGCAAACGCCAGCGTTTCGGCAAAGTCTTCCTCCGTCTCCGCCGGAAATCCCGCGATGATGTCCGTCGTCACCGCGGCAGACGGGAACGCCGCGCGGATGAGGGCGACGCGCGCGCGGTAATCGTCTTTTGTGTAATGGCGGTTCATCTTCCCGAGCACCCGCTCCGCGCCGCTTTGCAGCGAGAGATGAAAATGGGGCGCGAGGTTTGCCGCCTTTGCCGCGGCGATGAATTTTTCCGTGACCGCCCCCACTTCGAGCGAACCGATGCGCAGGCGGCTCTTCGCCCCGCGCACCGCCATGAGAAGGTCGGCAAGGTCCCTGCCGCCGTCGTTGTACGAAGAGACGTCTATGCCCGTGATGACCGTCTCCTCCGCGCCGCTTTGCAAGATCTCCGCCGCGGCGCTTTCGAGCTTCCGCGAACGGCTCCTGCCGCGAAGATAGGGAATGATACAGTACGAGCAGAAATTGTTGCACCCGTCCTGCACTTTGACGAAGGCGCGGGATTTAAAGCGCCTGGGCGGGAGCATTTCCTCGAAAGCGGCGTCGTCTTCGTCCAAAAAGACGCCCCGTTTTCCCAAAAGCTGTAATATCTTTCCCTTCTGCCGCGCGCCCGTAACGGCGCATACGTTTGCCTTTTTCAGGAACGCTTCGGGCGCCCGTTCGGCGGCGCAGCCGAGCACATACACTTGCGCCTCGGGGTTGAGCCTGCGAACGCGCGCCACCGCCTGACGGGACTTTTTCTCCGCCTCGCCCGTGACGGCGCAGGTGTTCAGGATATAAATATCGGCGGGAACGAGCTCGTCAAAAACTTCGTACCCCATGCGGGAGAGCCCTTCCATGAGGGAGCCGCTCTCGCAATCGTTGACTTTACAGCCGAGCGTGAATACGACCGCTTTCATTTGAGTTCCCCCAATGCATACATGACCACGGAGAGGAAGGCGACGGAGGCAGTCTCCGCCCGCAGGATGCGCTTGCCCAGCGTGATCCCCGCAAAGCCGCGCGCCCGCGCGGCGGCAAATTCCTCTTCGCAAAAGCCCCCTTCGCTGCCGACGACGAGGGCGCAGTCTCCTTGCAGGGAAAAAAGCTCCGCCTCGCTCTCTTTGGCAAATTCGCAGGCGAAGCGCTTGTTTTTATACCCTTGGCAGCTTTCCAGCGCGGGCACGAGCCCGTCGTAGTAGGTGATGCGCGGCACGCGCGAACGCAGGCACTGCTTTGCCGCCTCCCGCGCGACCTTGCCGAGCCGCGCCAGCTTGTTTTCGTTCATATACGCCGCGCAGTAGCGGCCGGAAAAAATGCCGATCTCAAAGACGCCCAGCTCGGTCGCCTTCTGCACGACCAGCTCCGTCTTGTCTCCTTTGAGCGCGCCCGCCAGCAGCTTGACCCTCGCGGACGGCTCTTTATCGCCGGGGCGTTCCCCCACGACGCCGAAGACGAGCGCCCCCTTTTCCGCACGGCGCACGACGGCGTCGTATTCCTTGCCGCTGCCGTCGAGAAGGACCGCCTCGTCCCCCTCTTTGAGCCGCAGAACGTTCTTGGCGTGCACATATTCCTCGCCCGTGAGCCGCGTTTCGGGCGCGATCGCGTCCACAAAAAATCTTCTGGGAGTCATATCAGCCGCGGAACGCCAGAGCGAACCATTCTCCTTTATGAAGCTGTTCCGAAAGCGTGAGCCCCTTGGCGGCGTATGCCTCTTTGACGAGGGCGAGCTTGCTCTCGATGATGCCGCTCAGAATGAGCGTCCCCCCCTTTTTCAGGTTTTTGGGGATGCTCTCCGAAAGGCGGCAGAGGATGTCGGCGGTGATGTTGGCGGTCATGAGATCCCCCTGCACGTCGGCGTTTTCGAGAAGGTCCGAAAGGGCGACTTTGGTCTTTTCCGCCGTGCCGTTGAGGGCGCTGTTGTGTTCGGCGCTGCGCACGGCGACGTAGTCGATGTCGGTAAGGTAGGCGAACTTCGCCCCCATCTTGACGGCGGCGATGCCGAGGATGCCGCTGCCGCAGCCGACGTCGATGACCGTATCCCCTTCTTTTAAATATTTTTGCAGAAGTTCGAGGCACATGGAAGTCGTTTCATGTTCTCCCGTGCCGAACGCCATGTTGGAATCGAGGGAGACGACGACTTCCTCGGGCCTTTTCTCATATTCGATCCATTCGGGGCAGACGACCACCCTTTCGCCGATATGGATGGGGCGGAAATGCTTTTTCCATACGTCGATCCAGTCGTCCCCTTCGATCTCGCGGCGGCCCGTTTCCAGCGAACCGAGCCGCACGGCGCCCGCCGCGCGCTCACGCAAAAGCTCTAAATCGGCGGTGACGGCGCGGATGTTCTCTTCGGCGATGTCGAGGGGCAAAAAACACTTGACGAGCACGTCGCCGCCCGCTTCGGCACAGAGATCGTCGTCCATATAGTCCCAGAAGGTGCGCTTGTCCTTTTGCAGGGCGATGATGTCGTTGACGTCGCAGATGGTGACGCCGTAATTGGTATAATTCCACATGATGTCGGAGACGAGCTCGCTCCCCTCCGTGGTGGTATGTACGGTCAGTTCGATAAATTTCATAAAAACCTCTCTGCGCCGCCCGAAGGGGCGGCGCGGCGTATCTCTTTATAAAAGCAACAGGGGCAAAAGCGCCTCTTCTTTTCCGTCCGCGACAAAGCGCACGGGGTTGATCTCATACAGCTTTCCGAGGAAGGTGCCCTCCGTTTGGGCGATGAAATCCTGCACGAACGAGGTATCTTCAAAGATCCTGAAAATGCCGAACACGAGCAGGAGCAAGAGAAAGACCGCCGCCGTCATGAGCACCATGCCGAGGATGCGGTTCAAAAAGCGCATGACGGCGTTGTCCGCCGAAAAGATGCCGCCGATGAGCCGCACGACGATCATGCGCAGGATCTGCAGGGCGACAAAGAGAAGGAGATAATAGATGACCTTCTCCAGATGGATCTTGCCGAGAAAGCTCCACGCGTCCGAGAGGGAAGCGTGCAGGCGGGAAATGAGCCGTCCGACGGCGGGGATCCCCGCGATCATGCCGCCCAGCGTCGCGCACAAAAAGACGGAGATGACAAACCCGAAGATCCCTTTTGTGAAAAAGCGCAGCGTGCGCGCAAAGCCGAACGCGAGCCCGAGCCCCGCGACGAGAATGGCGCTTAATAGCGTTACAGCGTCAAATGCAGACAAAAACCCGTTCCTCCTTTTTTTGCGGAACGCCGCCAAAGGGCGCGCTGAAAATGATTCCCCTTTTCCGCCCGCGGCAAACGCAAAACGCCGCAAATGCACGCTCTGCCCCTTTCCGAAAAAGGGCGGCGGCACTTTTCTCCCCGTACAAAACGAGGCGGCGCTCATTTTATCGGAAAAAACGCGGCGGCGCCTTCCCGCAATATGCGGTCCCTTCCCGCAATATGCGGCGGAATGCCCCCGTTTTTCTCAGAAGCCGTAAAGATCGCGCGTGCCGAATTCGGGTTCGCAGGTCAGGTTGAGCCCGAGTTTGCGCACATAGCGCATATCCGATTCGGGCAGGATGCAGGAAGCGTGCGCCTCGCAGCCGCGCAGCCTGACGAGCATATCCATCGCCTTTTCCGCGACGGGGTTGGTCGCCGCGCAGATGGACAGCGCCGCGAGCACGTCGCCGAGGGTCAGTTTGACCTTATCGTCCAGAAAGACCTCTTTTTTGAGCTTGATGATGGGCGCGAGCACGATGGGCGAGAGCAAAAGCATATCGTCGCTGATGGAAGAGAGGGATTTGATCGCGTTGAGCACCGCGCTCGAGCAGGCGCTCATGAGTTTACTCGACCTTCCCGTGACCGTCTCCCCGTTTTCCAGCTGAATGGCGACGGCGGTGCCGTTCACCTTTTCCGCCTTGGCGAGGGCGGGCGCGATCACCGCGCGCTCCTCGGCGAAGATCTTGTTCTGGTTCATGAGCAGGCGGATGCGTTCCACCGCGTCTGCGCCGCCGTTGCCCGTCTTATAGTCGCAGGCGGCCTTATAATAGCGGCGGATGATCTCCTGGCGGGAAGCGTCGCGGCACGCCTCGTCGTCGACGATGGCAAAGCCCGCCATGTTCACCCCCATGTCCGTGGGAGATGAATAAATGGATTCGTCCCCCGTGATCTTGGTGAGGATGGATTTGACGATGGGGAAACATTCGATGTCCCTGTTGTAATTGACCGTCGTCTCCCCGTATGTTTCGAGGTGGTACGGGTCGATCATGTTGATGTCGCCGAGGTCCGCCGTCGCCGCCTCGTAGGCGACGTTGACGGGATGGCGCAGCGGCAGGTTCCAGATGGGGAAGGTCTCAAATTTCGCATACCCCGCGCGCACCCCGCGCCTGTATTCGTGATACAGCTGCGAAAGGCAGGTGGCGAGCTTGCCGCTGCCGGGGCCGGGCGCCGTGACGACGACGAGCGGCTTGCTCGTTTCGATATACGGGTTGGCGCCGTATCCCTCGTCCGAGACAATGACGTCGACGTCGGTAGGATACCCTTTCGTCTTTCTGTGTATGTATGTTTTGAGCCCGTGGCGGTTGAGTTTGTTGATGAATTTATCCGCGGCGGGCTGGTCCTGATACTGCGTCACGACCACGCTGTTCATGTTGAGCCCGAGCCCGCGCATCTTGTCGATGAGGCGCAGAACGTCCGTGCCGTAAGGGATGCCGAAGTCGGCGCGGATCTTGTTGCGTTCCAAATCCTGCCCGCTGATGACAAAGACGATCTCCGACTGGTCTTTGAGAGTCAGAAGCATCCTGCACTTTGCGTCCGCGGCAAAGCCGGGAAGGACGCGCGTTGCGTGCATATCGTCAAACAGCTTGCCTCCGAATTCGAGATACAGCTTGTTGTCGAATTTTTTGATCCTTTCGAGGATCTTTTCGCTTTGCAGCCTGATATACAGATCGTTATCGAAACCTTTTTTCATCCGTTCAAAACCTCTCTCAAAACATACCCGTCTATTGTATCACACGCGCGCCCGTTTGGCAAGAGAATCGCACGGGCGAAATTCCGGCAAAAAATTAGGCAAAAAATCAAGAAGAGAGCGCCTCTTTCATCTTGGCGACGGCGTCGGCGCGGTTGTCGCAGCCGATCTTCATATAAATGGCGCTGATGTAGTTGCGCGAAGTGCCCTCCGAAAGCCCGAGCGCGGACGCGATCTGGCGGTTGTTGAACCCTTCCGTGAGCATGACGGCGATCTCCGTCTCCCTGTCAGAAAGCCCGAACGCGCGGCGTATGCGCGCTTCCCTGTCCGCGGAGACGTTTTTCGCCGCGTCCGTGATCTTTTTGGCGATCTTGGCGGGCAGGATGGTATCTCCCGCGCAGGCGTTTTTGATGGCATCGATGAGCGCCGCCGCGCCGATGTCTTTCAAAAGATAGCCGCAGGCGCCGTTGTTGATGGCGCTCAGAATATAATCGCTGTCGTCAAAAGTGGTGAGGATGAGCACTTTGACGGCGGGGTATCTCTTTTTGATCTCCCCCGTCGCGACCACGCCGTTCATGTTGGGCATCCGTATATCCATGAGCACGACGTCGGGCAGCGACTTTTCCATCTTTTCGAGCGCGTCCGCGCCGTCTTTGGCGACGCCGACCGTCTCTATCTCCCCCGAATTGGACAAGACGCTCCGTATCCCCTCCGCGAGGATGGGCTGGTCGTCCACGATCATCACTTTAATCTTCATGTGCTGCCTCCTTTGCCGCGGCGTTTTTGAGTTTTTCGGGAAGGCTCATGCGGATCTCGAACCCTTCCCCCTCTTCGGAAGAAAAATTGACCATGCCGCCGAGCTTTTCCGCCTTGGCGCGCATCCCCGAAAGCCCGAAGCCTTCCTTGAATGCGTGCATATCCGTCCCCTTGCCGTTGTCGGAAAGGAGAAATTCGACGTAATGCCCCATATCTTTGAGCTCGAAAAAGAACGCCGTGCTGCCGCCGTGACGGATGCCGTTGGAGATCCCCTCCCTGAGGGTGTTGGCGATGAAGCGCTCCGCCTCTTCGCTCATGGAAATGTCGTCGATCTTGCTGCGCACGGTGACGCCCGTGCCCTCGCCCGTCTCGCCGAGGATGCCTTCGAGATATTCCTTGAAGGTGACGTTTTCCCGCCGCCCCGAAAG
>CALWCR010000054.1 GCA_944376445.1 uncultured Clostridia bacterium
CTCGTGCCGTATGACGCGGAAAAAGTGCACGGCACGCGCCTGCGCGTCGGGACCGTCCGCAAATGGGCGGAACGGCTCTTTGCCATGACGCAAAACGAGCGGCTTTCCCTTGCGGGCATGGATCCGCGGAGGGCGGACATCCTCGGCGGGGGCGCGCTCCTTCTGGCGATGATCGCAGAGTACGCGGGCACCGAAGAGATCGCCGTGAGCGAAGCGGACAACCTCGAAGGGTATATCCTGATGCGGGAGGCGGTAAAATGAGACGGGTTTTTGAAAGGGCGGCCCGCATATTCGATTGGGCGGCAGTCATCGCGCTCGCGGGAATCGTCATTTATCTCGGTTATGAACATTACTACGCGCAGTATAATTCGGCGCTTCTCATCTTTTCCCTCGTGCTCGGCGGGCTCTTTTCCTCGCTGGTGTGCTGCGTCTTTCACGAACTGGGGCACATCCTCTTCGGGGCGGCGTGCGGCTTCCGCTTCAACAGCCTGCGCATCGGTCCCGTAAAGATCTACCGCGGCGACGGGAAACTTCGCATCAGCTGCAAAGACGTCCCCGATACGGTGGCGGGCGCGGCGGAGATGCTCCCGCGCGGCGGGGAAGGGCTGTACGGCAAATACCTCCTGATGACGGCGGGCGGACCCGTCTTTTCTCTCTTGTTTCTGATCGCTTCGCTGACGGCGCTCTATTTTTACCGCGACATCCATTTTGCGGCGTATGCGCTCGTCTGTACTTCGCTGCCCGCGGCCTTTCATCTCTTTTTCTATAACGTGCTGCCCTTTACCTGCGACGGGCTGGATACGGACGGCTCGCTTCTTCGCGGGCTCATCAAAAAGGAGACGGCGTATCTGACGGCGGTCAACATCCTCGCCGTCGAAGGCTACCTCTTTCAGGGCATGACTCCCGCCGAGATTGACCAAAAGCTCTATTTCGGTTTGCCGCAGCTTCCCGAAGACGACTTCAATTTCATCCTCCTGACCGATTACAGATTCATGTATTATCTGGACGCGGGAGACGAAGAGAAGGCGCTCTTTGCGGCCGACAGGCTCAAAAGCGTTCTCGAATACGTGCCGTCGTATTATGCCAAAGACATTGCGGCGGATATCCTCTTTGCGGAATGCGCGCTGCGCGGCGATGCGGCGCTCGCAAAAAAAATGTATCCCGCGCTCCAAAAATATCTCGAACGGGAGGACACGCTGCAGGCGCGCCGTATCCTCGCCGCCTACGAACTGTATGTCAATAAAGACAAACTCGCCGCCCTCCGTCAGCTCAACGCGGCAGAGGAAAAGGCGGAAAAGTATTGGGTGAGCGGCATCGCCAAATTTGAAAAAAAACTGATCGCCTGTATCCGCGAGGACATCGCCTCGTGCGGCGAAGAGGGCGGCGCCGTCCGCTGAAAAAGAAGGCTTGGGCGCCCCGCAATATCTGCGGGGCGCCCGTCTTTTTTTGTTCAGTTCAGCCGCGTCAGCAGCCCGAAACACTGCGGGCAGAGGTTGCCCGCGTTGTTCGCGCACGGCGCGCAGAAAAAAGAACCGCAGTGCCCGCAGACGAGCATCCTCGTCAGATATTCCGACTTGCCGCAGCGGGCGCAGCCTTGTTTTTCACTTTCCATATCCTGCCTCCCGAAATTGAGTATGGCGGGAAACGGCGCTTTTTATGCGCCGCAAAAGCCGCTTTGTTATGCAATATCCCGCTATGATTTGGTTCGGAACCTTTTTTCGGGCGTTTACGGGGCGTTTACGGGCGTTATACGCGGTCTGCTTCGGTTAAATTTTCAAAAACGGGCAAAATCGCTTTGCGTTTCGGGCGTTTTATGGTATAATAACAGCGTTAAAATGAATTTGTGCGCAAGCATATGACATCGGGAGATTGGCAAAATGACGGATAAAGTACAAGGAGAATACGGCGAGGAGCAGATACAGGTCCTGGAAGGATTGGAGCCTGTCAGAAAGCGCCCCGGGATGTATATCGGATCGACGGACGAGCGGGGGCTGCATCACCTCGTGCAGGAGATCGTCGACAACTCTATCGATGAAGCGCTCGCGGGATATTGCGACACCATCCGCGTGCGCATCAATAAAGACGGTTCGTGCACGGTCACGGACAACGGGCGCGGCATCCCGACGGGCATCCATCACAAAGAAGGGGTCTCGTCGGTCGAGCTCGTGCTCACCAAGCTGCACGCGGGCGGCAAGTTCGGCGGCGGCGGATATAAGATCTCGGGCGGGCTGCACGGCGTCGGCCTTTCCGTCGTCAACGCGCTGTCCGAATGGCTGGAAGTGGAAGTTTTTCAGAACGGGCACATCCACAAGCAGATCTATAACCGCGGCGTGCCGCAGCGCGCGCTCGCCGTCGTCGGCGATACGGACAAGACGGGCACGCAGGTGACCTTTTTCCCAGACAGCGAGATCTTCGAGAGCGTCGTATTCAATTACGACAACCTGAAGGTGCGCCTGCGCGAACTTGCGTACCTCAACAAGGGGCTCACGATCTCGCTGGAAGATCTAAGAGGGGAAAAACCGCGCTTCGACGAATTCCGCTACGAAGGCGGTATCCTACACTTTGTCGAAGACCTCAACAAAAACAAAGAAGTGCTCTTTGACGAGCCTCTCTATTTTGAGGAAAGGGAAGAGGACTATTCCATCGAAGTCGCCCTGCAATACAACGACGGTTACAGCGAGCTCATCATGAGCTATGCGAACAACATCCACACAGAAGAGGGCGGTTCGCACCTGGACGGGTTCAAGGCGGCGCTCACGAAAGTCATCAACGACGCGGGGCGCAAGCTCAACATCCTCAAAGAAAACGACAAACTCAGCGGCGACGACGTGCGCGAAGGCATCACGGCGGTCGTCTCCGTCAAACTTACCGAGCCGCAGTTTGAAGGGCAGACCAAGACCAAACTCGGCAACTCCTTCATGCGCTCTTATGTGCAGAAGGCGACGGTGGAAAAACTCGGCACCTATCTGGAAGAAAATCCTTCCAAGGCGCGCGAACTCGTGCTCCGCTGTATCACGGCGCAGAAGGCGAGGGACGCGGCGAGGAACGCGCGCGAGCTTACCCGCAGGAAAGGGGTGCTCGAAAGCACGACCCTTCCCGGCAAACTTGCCGATTGCAGCGAAAAGCGCTCCGAACTTTGCGAGATCTATCTCGTCGAAGGGGATTCGGCGGGCGGCACCGCCAAACAAGGGCGCGACAGGCGCTTCCAGGCCATCCTGCCCCTGCGCGGCAAGATCCTCAACGTGGAAAAGGCGCGCCTCAACCGCGTGCTGGAAAACGAGGAGATCAAGAGCATGATCACCGCTTTCGGCTGCGGCATCCACGACGATTTCGACGAGAGCAAGCTGCGCTACGACCGCATCATCTGCATGACGGACGCGGACGTCGACGGCAGCCATATCCGTATCCTGCTTCTGACCTTTTTCTTCCGCTTCATGCGCCCCCTCATCGAAAAGGGGCACGTCTATGTCGCCCAGCCGCCCCTTTACAAGGCGACGCGCGGCAAGGAAGAAAAGTATATGTATTCGGACGAGGAATTGGAAGAATACCGCAATTCCAACCCCGGAAAATTCGACTTGCAGCGGTATAAGGGCCTCGGGGAGATGAACAGCACCCAGCTTTGGGAAACGACGATGAACCCCGCGACGCGGACCCTTCTTCGCGTCAACATGAAAGACGCGGTGGAAGCGGATGAAATGTTCACTCTGCTCATGGGCGAAAAACCCGAACTGCGCAGGCAGTTCATCGAAGAAAACGCGAAACTCGTCGCGGAACTGGACGTTTAAGAGGTGACACATGGCGAAGAAAGAGACGAGTCCGGAGCTTACCGAAGAATTTAAAAAGACGCTGGCGATGACCAACCTCATCGACGTGGAGGTGGACGACGAACTGAAAAAGTCCTTCATCGCCTATGCGATGGCGGTCAACGTCAGCCGCGCCATCCCGGACGTGCGCGACGGCCTCAAACCCGTGCACAGGCGCATCCTTTACTCCATGCACGAGATGGGGCTGTATAACGACAAGGCGTACAGGAAATGCGCGCGTATCGTCGGCGATGTGCTCGGTAAATATCACCCGCACGGCGACAGCGCCGTCTATGATGCGCTCGTGCGCCTGGCACAGGATTTTACCATCAATTTCCCGCTCGTGGACGGGCACGGGAACTTCGGTTCGGTGGACGGCGACCCGCCCGCCGCAATGCGTTATACCGAGGCGAGGATGTCCAAACTCGCGGCGGAAATGCTGCGCGACCTCGATAAAGAGACGGTCGATTACTATCCGACCTTCGACGACACGGGGATGCAGCCCTGCGTGCTGCCCGCGCGCTTTCCCAACCTTCTCGTCAACGGCAGCGACGGCATCGCCGTCGGCATGGCGACCAATATCCCGCCGCACAACCTCGCGGAAGTGATCGGCGCGGTCATCGCGCAGATCGACAACCCCGAGATCACCGTGGACGAACTGATGGAATACGTGCCCGCGCCCGACTTTCCGACCGGCGCCATCCTCATGGGCCGCGCGGGCGTCAAGCGCGCCTACCGCACGGGCCGCGGCAACTACGTTTTGCGCTCCAAGTGCGAGATCGAAGATTATACTTCGGGCAATACTCAGCGCACGCGCATCATCGTCAACGAGATCCCGTATCAGGTCAACAAAGCGCGCCTCATCGAGAGCATCGCGGATCTGGTCAAAGACAAAAGGGTGGAGGGGATCTCCGACATCCGTGAAGAGTCTGACCGCGACGGGATGCGCATCGTCATCGAACTGAAAAAAGACGCCAACGCGCAGGTCGTGCTCAATACCCTCTACAAACATACCCAGCTGCAGACTTCCAACGGCATCACCCTTTTGGCGCTCGTGGACGGGGAGCCCAAAGTCCTCAATCTGAAAGAGATCATCCATTATTATATCCTGCATCAGGAAGACGTCATCGTCAGGCGCACGAAGTTCGACCTCAACAAGGCGGAAGAGCGCGCCCATATCGTCGCGGGGCTGGTTTTGGCGCTGGCGAACATCGATGAAGTCATCGCCATCATCAAGCAGTCGGCGGATAAATTCGCCGCGGCGGACAAACTCATGCAGGCGTTCGAGCTTTCGGAAAAACAGGCCAACGCAATCCTCGAAATGCGCTTGCAGCGGCTCACTTCACTGGAAGTTGAAAAACTGCAGGAAGAGCTCGCTGAGCTCGAACGCACGATCGCGGACCTTAAAGACATCCTCGCCAACGAAAGTCGCGTTCTCGACATCATCAAGACCGATCTTCGCGTCATCGCGGAAAAATATCCCAGCCCGAGAAAGACGGAGCTTTCCTACGATTACGGCGAGATCGATGTGGCGGACCTCATCGAAAAGGAAGACATCGTCATCACCATGACGCACGGCGGCTATATCAAGAGGCAGCCAGCGTCCGAATACAAGGCGCAGCGCCGCGGCGGCATGGGCATTACGGCGCATAAACCGAAGGAAGAAGACTTCGTGGAAAAGCTCTTCATCTCTTCCACGCACGACGACATCCTCTTCTTCTCCAGCTTCGGAAAGGTATATTCCATCAAAGGGTACGAGATCCCCGAAGCGCAGCGCCATGCGCGCGGCCGCGCGATCGTCAACTTGCTGCAGATCGATCAGAACGAGAAGATCACCGCCGTCATCCCGCTGGCGGAAGGCACGAGCGGCTACATCGCCATGGCGACGCACAAGGGGCTCATCAAAAAGACGGCGCTGGAAGAATTTGCCAATATCCGCAAGGTCGGCAAGATCGCCATCAAGATCACCGAGGGAGACGAACTTATCTCCGTTCAGTTCACGACGGGCGAAGACCAGCTCATCATCGCCTCGCACGATGGAAAGTGCATCCGCTTTGACGAAAAGGATGTGCGCCCGATGGGCAGGGATACGCAAGGCGTCAAGGCGATGGACCTTTCCGACGACGACTTCCTCGTCGATATGCTCGTCATCAAGCCCGGATGCGAAGTGCTCACCATCACATCGGGCGGCTACGGCAAGCGCTCCGACGTGGAAGATTACCGCTTGCAGGGCCGCGCGGGCAAAGGCATCAAGGCGGGCGTATTCAACGAAAAGACGGGCTATCTCGTCAACCTCAAGATCGTTTCCGAAGAGGAAGACATCATGATCATCTCCAACAACGGCACGATCATCCGTATGCACGTTATGGACATTTCCAAGATCGGCAGAAACACGCAGGGCGTGCGCGTAATGCGCCTCAAAGAGGGCGAAGTTGCGACGGTCACGGTGGCGCCGCGCGAAGAGGAGCCTTCCGATGAAGGCGCTTCCGTCGAAGAGCCGCTCGAGGAAAACGCCGACGACGGTAACGGCGGAGCAGACGATGATGCCGCACCCGAAACAGAGCCGGCGGATGGCGACAATATCGGATAAAAACTAAAAAGTAAGGCGCGGCGCCCGCAATTTTGCGGGCGCCGCATTTCTATATAGACGGGATAGTATGAGGTGCTGCCGCACAAAAAACGGCGGCGCGGCCGAAAATTCTCCGTCGGCAAAATTTTGTCCGAAAGGGCGGCGCGGCGGTCTGCTTTCGGCGCGCCGAAAGCAGGATCGAACGGCAGAAACAGCCCGTAAAAAACGCCCCGCCTTGGCGCAGGACTGCTGCGCGGCAAAAAGCAGGGCGTTTTTCGTTTGCGGCTCGGGCGCTTATTGCGCCGCGTCCTTCCCGTCCGAAGGTTTGGTCAGTTTATCCGAAATGCGCAAAAGGACGGAAGAGAGGGGGATGCACAGGAGAATGACCGCGGCGATATACAGATACTGCACGAAGCCGAGGTGGCAATAATTCTCCGCAAAGAAAAATTCGTCGATGAAGAGGTTGGGAAGCAGGGTCAGGCAGAGGACGCTCACGGCGAGCATTCCGATAAACAAGAACCCGCGCATGACGTTGAAGGGCTGGCAGACGCGGTACAGCATGATGAGCCCCGCAAAGGAGATGAGATAGACGGATATCTCCATATAATAATCGTCGAAAAGTTCCGGATGGAAGATCGCAAAGATATTGGTGCTTTGCACGGCGACGATGAGGACGATCGCCCCGGGTATCGCGCGGCTCAGCACAAAGGACAAGAATTTTCCTCGGACGCGGTTTTTGTTCGGCTGCAGGGAGAGGAAGAAGGTCGGGATGCCGATGACGAAAAATTCGAGCACCATCATATTGCTCGTCACAAAGGGATACTGCTGCATCATGATGATGGAGATGAGCGCAAAGACGGTGGTGAACAGCGTCTTCATCAGATACAGCGAGGAGGAGTTCTGGATATTGTTGATGACCCGCCGCCCCTCAAAGACGACCTTCGGCATGGATGAAAAGTTGTTGTCCGTGAGGACGATGTGGCTCACGTTCTTTGCCGCTTCGCTGCCCGACATGACGGTCACGGCGCAATCCGCTTCTTTCAGCGCCAGAATATCGTTGACGCCGTCGCCCGTCATGGCGACGGTGTTGCCTTCCGCCTTGATGGATTTTACGAGGATCGCCTTCTGCTCGGGCGTCACGCGCCCGAAGACGGTGTACTTGTTGGCGACGGCGGCGACTTCCTTTTCGTTCAGCCCTTCCAGCGAAATATATTTTTCCGCGTTCGCCACGCCGACGCGCCTGGCCACTTCCGAAACGGTGACGGGGTTGTCGCCCGAAATGATGCGCACGTCCACGTCGTTTTCTTTGAACCAGCGGATGGTCTGGATGGCGTCTTCGCGGATGTTGTCCGAAATGGAGATCACGGCGATCGGCTTGAAAGAGGAGGGGAGTTTATCCCCATTGAGCTGTCCGCCCGAGAGCGCGACGATGAGCACGCGCATACCCGCCGAGGCGTAATCGTTGACGATCTTGGAAACTTTGACGGGGACGGATGTCAGCACAAATTCGGGCGCGCCGATGGCGATGGTGCCGACGCCGTCAAACGAAACGGCGGAGAGCTTGCGCTTGGAGGAAAAGGGCAAAGTCGCCGTCGCCTGCAAGACGCTGCTGCGCCCGAAATAGTTATGGAGGGCAATGGAGGTCTGGTTATTGTCGTCGAGGGCGGCAAGATAGGAGCCGACCAGTTCGTTGATGCTGTAATTTGTGGGATTGTTGAGGAGCAGGCATTCGTTGACCTTCATGCGCCCGTCCGTGATGGTGCCCGTCTTATCCAGGCAGAGCACGTTGACGCGGGCGAGCATTTCCAGCGAATACAAGTCCTGCACGAGCGTGTTGTGCCGCATGAGCCGCAAAATGCCGACGGTGAGGGCGACGCTCGTAAGCAGCAGCATCCCCGAGGGGATCATGCCGATGACGACGCTGACCGTGCGCTGGATGGCGTTATTGAGCTGGGGAATGTCGATCGCGGCGGGGTCGTAAGTTTTCCAGTTGACGATGAACATCCCGATGGCGATGGGGATGATGAGGATCCCGACGATGCAGATGATGAATTTGGTCGAACGCATCAGTTCGGAATTGGGCTTTTTGTACTTTTTCGCCTTGGCGGAAAGGGAGTTGAGATAGGTGTTCTTGCCTACCTTATCCGCCCGCACTTTGCATGAACCGCTTGAAATAAAGCTGCCCGCATAGAGCGTATCGCCCAGCTCTTTCATGACGGGCACCGATTCGCCCGTAAGGAGAGATTCGTTGACTTCGACAAAGCCTTCGGCGAGGATACAGTCCGCGGGGACCTGGTCGCCGAGGGAGAGGCATATCACGTCGTCGAGCACCACTTCTTTGGCGGGGATATCCTGTATCTGTCCGCCGCGGATGACTTTAGCCGTCGGCGCGGTCAGAAGGGAAAGTTTATCCATCTTCCGCTTCGCCTTGATCTCCATGGCGATACCGAAGGCGAGGTTGGCGCTGAAGATGACGACGAACAGATATTGCTGTATGGGTGCGCCCGAATAGAGGAGGGCGATCGCGGCGAGCACGCACAGTAAGTTGAAGAAGGTGCAGAGGTTTCCGATAAAGATGCTCGCATACGACTTGGAGTATTTCTGATTGGTGTCGTTGAAGAGGAATTTGGAAAAGCGTTCGTCCACTTCCGCGGAGGAAAGCCCCGCCGAAAGGTCGGGCGAATACCTTTTGACGTTCGCATAGTCCGGAACGTCCGCCTTCTTCTTTTTGAATCGCTTTTGGATCTCCTTGCGGTCGGGGACCGTGGCCGCGGGCGCCTCTTCCGCCTGCTTTTCGGCAAGTTTCTGCGCGACGAAATCCTTGACCGCTACGGGCTTATCGTCCGCGGTCGTGTATTTTTTGATCCTTGCTCTTGCCGCGGCGGGTTTTTTTGCCTGCGCTTTTGTCTTTTGCGGCTGCTGTTTCTCGGGCATATCGTTCCTCATCCAATCGTCCGCGCAAAGCGGCTTTTTGTAAGTGTGTCCGGTACGGCGTACCATAACACTATTATATCATAAACTTTCGGCAATTACAAATAATCGGGGAAATAATTGCGAGAATTTCTCCGACTTTTTGTTTTATACGCAAATATAATTGCAAAAATGACGGATTTGGGGTAAAATAATTTCGGTAACAAAAACGGAGGCAAAAGAGAATGATCGACATCAACCTTATCAGAAAGGATCCCGAACTGGTGCGGGAAAATATCAAAAAGAAATATCAGGACAAAAAACTGCCGCTCGTAGACGAAGTGCTCGAACTGGACAGCCGCCGCCGCGAATTGCAGAAAGAGGGCGACGAACGCCGAGCCAAAAGAAATGCGCTCAGCGCGCAGATCGGCAAACTCATGCGCGAGAAAAAGGCGGAAGAGGCCGCCGCCGTCAAAGAAGAGGTCGTCAAAAACAACGAGCGCATCGCCGAGATCGAAAAGGAGTCGGAAGCGCTCGCCGAACAACTGAAAAAGGATATGATGTCCATCCCGAATATCATTGCGGACGACGTGCCGATCGGCAAAGACGATTCTGAAAACGTGGAGCGCAGACGTTTCCTCGAAGCGAAGGAAAAACCGTTCGAGGTCCCGTATCATCTCGACATTCTCGAAAAGCTCGGCGGCATCGATATCGACAGCGCCCGCCGCACGAGCGGGCAGGGCTTTTATTACCTGATCGGCGACATTGCCCGCCTGCATTCCGCCGTCTTGACATATGCGCGCGATTTTATGATCGACAAGGGGTTCACCTATGTGATTCCGCCCTTCATGATCCGCAGCGACGTCGTTTCGGGCGTCATGTCCTTTGAAGAGATGGACGGCATGATGTATAAGATCGAAGGAGAAGATCTGTATCTCATCGGCACCAGCGAACATTCGATGATCGGCAGGTTCATGAATACCGTCCTTGACGAAAATAAGCTGCCCCTGACGCTGACGAGCTATTCTCCCTGCTTCCGCAAAGAAAAGGGCGCCCACGGCATCGAAGAGCGGGGCATCTACCGCATCCATCAGTTTGAAAAACAGGAGATGATCGTCATCTGCAAGCCCGAAGAGAGCCGCGATTGGTTTGAAAAACTGTATAATTACACGGTCGAACTCTTCGTGTCCATGAATATCCCCGTAAGGACGCTGGAATGCTGCTCGGGCGACCTTGCCGATCTCAAATACAAGAGCGTGGACGTCGAGGCGTGGAGCCCCCGCCAGAAAAAATATTTTGAAGTGGGGAGTTGTTCCAACCTCACCGACGCGCAGGCGCGGCGCCTCGGCATCCGCTATAAGACGGAAAAGGGGAATGCATTCGCGCACACGCTCAACAATACCGTTGTCGCACCGCCGAGAATGCTCATCGCACTCCTTGAAAATCATCTCAACGAAGACGGCAGCGTCAACATCCCCGAAGTTTTGCAAAAATACATGGGCGGCAAAAAAGTGATCCTGCCCAAGGCATGACGTTTATCCGCGCCCTTGCGTTATGAGTAACGCAAGGGCGCGGCCCGCTCTCGAAAAAGGCGCAAAAAATCGCGCCGAAGCGTAAAAATCATTTGCTTTTTTTGCAAAAATATTGTATCATAATACAAGCGGTATCCGTTACAGCCGCATGAGCGCGCAGGCAGGGTGTGCAGCGCTTTTGTTGCTCTGTACATTAAATACCGCCGCAGTTAATGGATATAACAGCCCGCACCTTCGGGGCCGTTGTGGGTTCGCGCGAGCTAAAGCGAAGCTCTGCCGAGGGGACCCCTTTAGGGGTTTCGGCAGATACCCGCCGAGGCGGGAATCAATACAATTTCATAGTAATATGCTTCCGTAGTTAAATGGATATAACAGCCCGCACCTTCGGGGCCGTTGTGGATTCGTGCGAGCTAAAGCGAAGCTCTGCCGAGGGGACCCCTTTAGGGGTTTCGGCAGATACCCGCCGGGGCGGGAATCAATACAATTTCATAGTAATGTATTCATAGTAATATGCTTCCGTAGTTAAATGGATATAACAGCCCCCTCCTAAGGGGCCGTTGTGGGTTCGATTCCCGCCGGGAGTACCAAAAAACCGCTTGATTGAAAATAAAATCAAGCGGTTTTTCTATGCCTTTTTACATTTCAAAATCTCTTTTCTTTGCTCGTTTCATCTCCAAGAAATCGAGATACTCTTCGTATTCTTCCAAAGT
>CALWCR010000055.1 GCA_944376445.1 uncultured Clostridia bacterium
TGCGCTTATACTTGCCGCAATGGCATTCCCAGTCCTTGGTCGGCCCGAATATCTTTTCGCAGAAAAGGCCGTCGCGCTCGGGTTTCTGGGTGCGGTAGTTGATGGTCTCGGGCTTGGTGACTTCGCCGTAAGACCATTCTCTTATCTTTTCGGGAGATGCAACTCCGATCTGGATTGAGTCAAAATCGTTTAATTCAAACATACTGTTCCTCCCGTCCGTTTAGTTTTCGTCGTCGTCTGCCTGTTCGTCCGCGTCCTCTTCTTCGTCCCAGTCGTCGAACGCTTCGTCGTCTTCGTCAAAAAGGTCGGCAGAAGTGAAATCTTCGTCCTCGCCCTCGTCTTCGTCCTCGAAGATGGAATCGACGTCGTCTTCATCCTCGTCGTCTTCGTCCTCGTCGTCGAAGTTGAAGTCGATCTCCTCCGTATCCTCGTCGCGGCGGGTATCCGTCTCCTCCTCGTCCATGTCGGCGTCGGAGAAGTCTTTGAGCTGGATCTCGTCCTTGCTCTCGGTGAGCACCTTGACGTCGAGCGCGAGCGACTGCAATTCTTTGAAGAGCACTTTGAACGCCTCGGGGATGCCGGGCTCGGAGATGTTGTTGCCCTTGACGATGCTCTCATACGTCTTGACGCGCCCGACGATGTCGTCCGACTTGACGGTGAGGATCTCCTGCAGAATGTGCGCCGCGCCGTATGCTTCCAGCGCCCAGACTTCCATTTCGCCGAAGCGCTGGCCGCCGAACTGCGCCTTGCCGCCGAGCGGCTGCTGGGTGACGAGGGAGTACGGGCCGATGGAACGGGCGTGGATCTTGTCGTCCACGAGGTGGATGAGCTTGATCATGTACATCTGGCCGACGGTGACGCGGTTTTCAAACGGCTCGCCCGTGCGCCCGTCATAGAGCTGGATCTTGCCGTCCACGTTCCCTTCGGGATTGACGATATTGTTTTCGCGGAAGAGCTCCTTGATGTCCTTTTCGGTCGCGCCGTCAAAGACGGGGGTGGCGATCTTCCAGCCGAGCTGCTTGCACACGTGCCCCAGGTGTACTTCCAAAACCTGCCCGATATTCATACGCGAAGGAACGCCGAGCGGGTTCAGGACGATCTGCATCGGGGTGCCGTCTGCCATGAAAGGCATATCGCTCTCGGGCAGGATGCGCGAGATGACGCCCTTGTTGCCGTGGCGGCCCGCCATCTTGTCGCCGACCGAGATCTTGCGCTTCTGCGCGATATAGACGCGCACGAGCTTGTTGACCCCGGGAGACAGTTCGTCTTTGTTTTCGCGCGTGAAGATCTTCACGTCCACGACGATGCCGCCCTCGCCGTGCGGCACGCGCAGGGAGGTATCGCGCACTTCGCGCGCCTTTTCGCCGAAGATGGCGCGCAGGAGCCGCTCTTCGGGCGTGAGCTCCGTCTCGCCCTTGGGCGTGACTTTGCCGACGAGGATGTCGCCCGCGCTCACTTCGGCGCCGACGCGGATGATGCCGTCTTCGTCGAGGTCTTTCAGGGCGTCGTCGCCGACGTTGGGAATATCTCTTGTGATCTCTTCCTCGCCGAGCTTGGTGTCGCGCGCTTCCGTCTCGTGCTCTTCGATATGCACCGAAGTGAACACGTCCTCGCGCACGAGCTTTTCGGAAATGAGGATGGCGTCTTCGTAGTTATAGCCTTCCCACTCCATGAAGCCAATGAGGATGTTTTTGCCGAGCGCCAGCTCGCCGTTGCTGGTGGAAGGGCCGTCGGCGATGATCTCGCCCGCCTCCACCCTGTCGCCGGTATTGATGATCGGGCGCTGGTTGAGGCAGGTGCCCTGGTTGGAGCGCTCGAATTTTTTCAGTTTGTATTCGTCGACGATGCCGTTGTCCTGACGGATACGGATGAGGTCGGAGGCGACGCCGATCGCCGTGCCCGCGTTTTTCGCCTTGACGATGACCCCCGAGTCGCGCGCGATGGCGGCCTCGATGCCCGTCGCCACGATGGCGCTCTCCGTCTTCAGAAGAGGGACCGCCTGGCGCTGCATGTTCGAGCCCATGAGGGCGCGGTTGGTATCGTCGTTTTCCAAAAACGGGATGAGCGCGGTCGCCACGGAGACGAGCTGCTTGGGCGAAACGTCCATGTAGTCGATGCGCTCCTGCGGAAGCTGGGTGATATCGGCGCGGCGGCGGCAGGAAATGCGCTCGTTGACGAAGGTGCCATCCTCGTTGAGCGGCTCGTTCGCCTGCGCGACGACATATTTGTCCTCTTCGTCCGCCGTGAGATAGTCGACGTCGTCCGTGACGCGCACGAGCACGCATTTGCCCGTCTCGTCATATTCGCGCTGCACCCGCCTGTACGGGCTCATGATAAAGCCGAATTCGTTGACCTTGGCAAAGGTCGCGAGCGAGGAGATCAGGCCGATGTTCTGGCCTTCGGGCGTCTCGATCGGGCACATACGGCCGTAATGGCTGTGGTGCACGTCGCGCACGTCGAAGGTCGCGCGGTCGCGGTTGAGTCCGCCCGGGCCGAGCGCGGAGAGCTTGCGCTTGTGCGTCAGCTCCGCGATCGGGTTGGTCTGGTCCATGAACTGCGACAGCTGGGAAGACCCGAAAAATTCGCGGATGACCGCGGAAACGGGGCGCACGTTGATGAGCCCCGAGGGGGTGACTTCGTTGGGATCCTGCGTCGCCATGCGCTCTTTGATGAGCCGCTCGAGGCGGGCGATGCCGACGCGCAGCTGGTTCTGCAAGAGTTCGCCCACGCTCCTGACGCGGCGGTTGCCGAGGTGGTCGATGTTGTCGATGGTGCCGATGCCGTAGCGAAGGTCGAGGTTGGTCGAAACGGCAGCGATCACGTCGTCCACCGTGATATGGCGGTGGTTGAGCTTGTCGATGAGAGGGCGGATCGCCTTCTTCTCTTCGGCGGAAACAGACACTTCGCCGCGGCGCAGGATCTCATGGAACTTTTTGCACGCTTCGACGAATTTGATGCGGTTTTCCCGCCTCTTTTCGCGGTTTTTGCGCTCTTCCTGCTTCTCGTCGTCCGTCTTTTTCGTCTCTTCGGTGAAATAGACGGCGTTGATGCGGTCGCGGTATTGCTCTGCGACCGTCTCCGCGTCCGCGTTCTCCATCGCCGCGGCGATCTCTTCGGAGAATTTGAAGTTGGGGTAATAGATGGTCGGCAAAAGCCCGAAGCTCTTCGGGTTCTTATCCGAAACGGCGGTAAAGTTCACCGTGTTGTTGCCGATGACCTTGTGCCGCATTTCGCCCGCACGTTCGTCGGAAACGAGGACATACACCTCGTTGATGCCCGCATCCTGGATCTCAAACGCCTTCTTTTCGCCGATCTTCTCCCCTTTGGCGACGATAAGTTCGCCCGTCGCGGGATCGAAGATGTCGTCCGCCGAGACGCACCCGGGCAGACGGTAGGCGATGTTGAGCTTTTTGTTGAATTTATATCTGCCCACTTTGACGACGTCATAGCGGCGGGGATCGAAAAAGAGGTTGTGAAGGTGCTGGCGCACGGACTCGTCGGTCGGCACCTCGCCGGGGCGCAGGCGCCTGTACAGCTCGATGAGGCCGTCCTGCTCGCTCTTGGCGGTATCCTTTTCGATGGTGGCGGCGATCATCTTGTCGTCGCCGAAAATATCGGTGATGGCGACGTCCGAGCCGAAGCCGAGGGCGCGCAGAAGGACGGTCGCGCAGATCTTTCTCTTTCTGTCGACGTGCACCCACATGACGCCCTGGCTGTCCTGTTCAAATTCCAGCCAGGCGCCGCGGTTGGGGATGACCGTGGTCTTGAACATTTCCCTGCCCGACTTGTCCTTTTCCGACTCGTTGTACGCGCCGGGGGAACGGACGAGCTGGGAGACGATGACGCGCTCCGCGCCGTTGATGATAAAGGAGCCGTTTTCTGTCATGAGCGGGAAATCGCCCATGAACACTTCCTGATCGATGACCTCTTCCTTGACTTTGTTGACGAGGCGCACTTTTACCCGGAGCGGAAGCGCATACGTCGCGTCGCGGTTCCTGCACTCCTTCTCGTCGTATTTCGGTTTGGTGCCGAATTCGTGACTGAGAAAGTACAATTCAAAGTGGTCGGAATAGTCGGTGATGGGAGAAAAATCCTCGAACACTTCGCCGATCCCCTCTTCGATGAACGTCTTGTACGAGTTCTTCTGGATCTCGACGAGGTCGGGGATGTCGATCGCTTCATTGATCTTGCCGAACTTCCTTCTCTCTGTCTTGCCGTACTTTTGAATAGGTAAATTCATTCACTTGCTCCTTTTGAAATTCGTTCCGTAGGTTGCCTGCGCTTGCGGGGCACGGAAATTTTTTTGCGCAACTTCCGCTCCGCCCCTTTACATATCCGGAAAAATGCGGTATAATATCCGAAACGGCGGGAAAAAGCAGCCCGCCCCGCCCTTTTTCTATCTTAATAATAGAATGCGGAGGGCGTTTTCGGGGATGTTTACTCCAAAAAAAAAAAAAAAAAGGGTAAAAATCACATTATACTCCATAATGATACAGTTTAGTATTATATAAAATTTTCAAAGAAAAGTCAACCGCTTTTCAAGCGGTAAAAAATAATTTTAAAAAATTTCGACAAAACCCGACGCCGCGCGGCAAATTCCGCCCCGCGGGCGGGAAAGGCAAAAAAAGCGGAGGGAAACAGGGCTTACCCGAGGCGCCCGCCGAAACAAGGAGGCCGCCGTGCGTATAGACAAATTTTTGAAAGTATCGAGGATCCTCAAGCGCCGCACCGTCGCGCTGGACGCCTGCAAGGCGGGCAAAGTGAGCGTGAACGGGAGGGAAGTCAAACCTTCTTACCAGCTGAAGGCCGGCGACGTCGTCGAGCTCGCCTTCGCGGCGGGCAGCCTGAAATTCCGCGTGCTCGCCCTCAAGGAAACGGTCAAAAAGGAAGAGGCCGCCTCCCTCTACGAGATCGTCAAGGAAGAATGACAGACGCCCGTGCGGGCGCCTTATCCCTTACAAAAAGAAAACAAGGAGAGTTCATGCACATTGCCGCCGTCATCCCCGCGGCGGGCACAGGCTCGCGCGCGGGACTGGGAAAAAACAAAATATTCGGCACGCTCGGCGGCGAGACGGTGCTTTTTCGCACCGTCTCCGCCTTTTTGCGCCACCCGCTCGTCTCCTCTCTCATCGTGAGCGTGAACCCCTGCGAACGCGAAGAAGCCGAAGCGGCGCTCGCCCCCTGCGCGGGCGTGCTCTTTGCCGAGGGGGGCAAAACGCGCACCCGCTCGGTGCAAAACGCTTTGGAAGCTCTCGCCGCTCTCCCTTCCCCGCCCGACTATGTACTCATCCACGACGCCGCGCGGCCCTTCGTGACCCAGAAGATCATCGACGACTGCATCCGCACCGTGCGAATGTTCGGCAGCGCCGTCTGCGCGCTCCCCTGCACGGACACGGCGGTGCTCGCGGAGGGCGGATTCATCGCCAAAGGGGTCGAGAGGGACAAGCTGTTCACTTTGCAGACGCCGCAGGGCTTTTCCTTCCCCGAACTTTTGGCCGCCTACCGCAAGATCGGAGATGAGGAAAACTTCACGGACGATTCGGGCGTGTTCGCAAAATATGCCGCGCCCGTCCGCCTCTTTACGGGCGATCGCCGCAACCGCAAACTGACATTCGCGGAGGATTTTGCCATGGAAGAATACCTGACGGGTATCGGCACGGACACCCACGCCTTCGGCACAGAAAAGGACCATATCGTGCTCGGCGGCGTGAAAATACCGTCAAAAAGCGGGCTTGTCGCGCACAGCGACGGAGACGTGCTCGCTCACGCCGTCATGGACGCCCTGCTCTCCGCGGCGGGGCTTTACGACATCGGGCACCATTTCCCCGACACCGACCCCCAATATAAAGGCGCAAACAGCCTTGCGCTCATGCGGCGCGTGCATGCGCTTTTGCAGGAAGGCGGCTTTTCGGTCGTGAACGTATCGGCGGCGATCGCCGCGGAACGGCCCAAACTCGCGCCTCATATCGAGAAGATGAAGCAAAACATCGCAGACGCGCTGCAAATTTCCGCGCAACGCGTCGGCATTTCCGCGGGCACGAACGAGGGCTTAGGCTATATCGGCCGCGGCGAAGGGATCACGGTCACGGCGACGGCGCTGATAAAACGGCTCTGACCTGCACGGAGAGCATACAAAGCGGCAAATTTCCCGTCGGGCTTTTTCGGCGGCGCGCAATGCCCGACTGCGAAAAGGGGCGGGCGAGGCAAAAACAGGCAAAGGAGAACGAACATTGGCAAAACCAAGATCGGTATACGTATGCTCGGAATGCGGGGCGCAAACGCCGCAATGGCTGGGCAAATGCCCGCAATGCGGCAAATTCGGGACGCTCGTCGAGGAATTGACGGAGACGGCTCCCGCCGCCAAAAAGGAGCCCAAGCGCGAACGCTCGGTAAACGTCCGCCGCCCCGTTCCTCTTTCCGAAGTCAAAGAAGAGCGCTTTGCGCGCGTCTCTTCGGGCATTGCGGAACTGGACACCGTGCTCGGCGGCGGCATCGTGCCGGGCTCGCTCGTGCTCATCGGCGGCGATCCCGGCATCGGCAAGAGCACCCTTCTGACCGAAGTTTCCGCGCACCTTTCCAAGACGCAGAAAGTGCTGTACGTCTCCGCGGAGGAGAGCTGCTCGCAGGTCAAGATGCGCTGCGCGCGGCTGGGGCTGGATTCTTCCAACCTGCTCCTTTTGAACGAAACGTGCTTAGAGGACATCGAAGAGGCGCTCGAAGAGGAAAAATTCGTCGTCATCGACTCCATCCAGGCGGTGTATACGAGCGAACTTTCCTCGGCGGCGGGCTCCGTCGGACAGGTGCGCGAATGCGCGGGCAAGCTCCAGCGCA
The DNA here is from genome assembly GCA_944376445.1 of uncultured Clostridia bacterium. GTDB lineage: Bacteria > Bacillota > Clostridia > Christensenellales > Borkfalkiaceae > Borkfalkia. Next base: position 6,832 of record CALWCR010000055.1, read on the forward strand.
TCGCCAAGAGCCGCGGTATCACTTTTTTCATCGTCGGGCACGTCACCAAAGAAGGAGCGCTGGCAGGGCCGAAAGTGCTCGAACACATCATGGACACGGTGCTCTATTTCGAGGGGGAGCGGGAGGAAAACTTCAAGATCCTGCGCGCCTATAAAAACCGCTTCGGTTCGGTGCAGGAAGTGGGCGTGTTCGAGATGACGGGCGAAGGCATCTACGGCGTATCCGACTATTCGGGCATCTTCCTCTCAGAAAGCCGCGGGGAAGCGGCGGGCAGCTGCGTGACCCCTTCCGAGACGGGCAACCGCTGCATGATGGTGGAGATCCAGACCCTCCTTTGCAAGACCGCCTACGGGCTGCCGCGCAGGATGCCGCTGGGCATCGACTACAACAAACTCGTGCTGCTCATCGCCGTGCTCGAAAAGCGGTGCGGGCTCCCCTTCTACAACCAAGACGTCTATCTCAACGCCATGGGCGGCATACGCCTCAGCGAACCCGCGGTGGATCTCGCCGTCTGCGCGGCGCTGGCGGGCGGATTCAAAAACGAACCCATCGAAAAGGACACCGCCGTCTTCGGAGAGGTGGGCCTGACGGGCGAGGTGCGCGGCGTGACCTTTGCCGAAAAGCGGGTCAACGAATGCGTGAAGACGGGATTCAAGCGGGTGATCTTCCCCGCAAAAAACTTCAAGAGCGTAAAAAAATTCGGGGACAAGATCGAACTTATCCCCGTGCAATATGTAAGCCAGATGATCAAAAAACTGTTCCCCGTCCGAACGGACGGCTGAGGGCGGCCGCCGCGCGTTTTCTCGCGCGGCGTTTTTTTACGCGGCGTTTTTTTACGCGGCATTTTTATATGCGGCGTTTTTATATGCGGCGTTTTTATATGCGGCGTTTTCTCGCGCGGCGTTTTTTTATGCGGCCCTTTGAAAGGGCGAACGCGGGGCGCGCCTTTTCGGGCGGATGGCGGAAAAAAAAGAAGAGGCGGCCTTGCGCGCCGCCCCTCGTTTTGCCGTATCAAAGCGCCGAAAATCAGACGCCCCTATTATTATAAGACGAACGCCGAAGTTCAGGCGCTCTTTTTGATGACCTCGGGCTTGGCTGTGCCGAGGACGCATTCGCGCGTGATGCGCACTTCGCTGATGTTCCCTTCGGAAGGGATCTCGTACATGACGTCGGTCATCAGGTTCTCGATGATCGTGCGCAAGCCGCGCGCGCCCGTCTTCAGGCGGATGGCGGTGTTGGCGATCTCGCTGACGGCGCCCGCGTCGAAGGAAAGTTTGACCCCGTCCATGCCGATGAGCTTCTGATACTGCTTGATGATGGCGTTTTTGGGTTCGGTCAGAATTTTCACGAGCGCCTCTTCGTCGAGCGGTTTGAGGCTGACGACGATAGGCACGCGCCCGACAAATTCGGGGATGAGGCCGAACTTGGTAAGGTCCTGCGGCTTCACGTCTTCGAGCGCCTCATAATCCATCTCGTCGCCCGGATTTCTGACCTTGCCGCCGAAGCCGAGGGAAGTATCGTCCTTGCGCTTGGCGACGATCTTATCCAGCCCGACGAAAGCGCCGCCGCAGATAAAGAGGATGTTGGTCGTGTCGATGCGCATACACTCCTGCTGCGGGTGTTTCCTGCCGCCCTGCGGGGGTACGCTGGCGACGGTGCTTTCGATGATCTTCAAAAGCGCCTGCTGCACCCCTTCGCCCGAGACGTCGCGCGTGATGGACACGTTCTCCCCTTTGCGGGCGATCTTGTCGATCTCGTCGATGTAGATGATGCCGCGCTCCGCCTTTTCGATGTCGTAATCGGCGTTCTGGATGAGTTTCAAGAGGATGTTTTCCACGTCCTCGCCGACATAGCCCGCCTCGGTGAGGGTGGTCGCGTCCGTCGTCGCGAAGGGGACGTTGAGGATGCGCGCCAGCGTGCGGGCGAGCAGCGTCTTGCCGCAGCCCGTAGGCCCGAGGAGCAGGATGTTGCTCTTTTCGATCTCCACGTCGTCGTCCGACTTGGCGATCTCGTTGTTGATGCGTTTATAGTGGTTATATACGGCGACGGAGAGCACTTTTTTGGCTTTGTCCTGCCCGACGATATATTTATCCAGCTCCGCCTTGATCTCGGAAGGTTTTTTCAGTTCCACCTTCTCTGCGGGGGCGGCGGCGGCAGACTTGATCTCCTCGTTGCAGATCTCTATGCACTCGTCGCAGATATTGAGCCCGTTCGGCCCCGCGATCAGGCGCTTGACCCGGCTCTGGCTCTTGCCGCAAAAAGAACAATACCGTTCTTCTTCCATGAACTTGACCTCCTTTTTTCGCGCCGCGCACGCGCGGCGGACAATGCGCAAAAGAAGCAATTCGCGGCACGCTGTCTGGTGCCGCGGATCTTTTTTTGCCGTCTGCGGGCTGCACCCGCCGTCGTTATCTGGTATGGAACACCTTGTCGATGAGCCCGTAAGAGAGCGCCTCGTCTGCGGAGAGGTAGTTGTCCCTGTCCGTATCCCGCTCGATCTCCGCCATGCTCTTGCCCGTATTGGCGGCGAGGATGAGGTTCATCTTGTCCTTGATCTTGAGGATGTGTTCCGCCTGGATCTTGATGTCGCTCGCCTGGCCCTGCGCGCCGCCGAGGGGCTGATGGATCATGATCTCGCTGTTGGGAAGGGCGAAACGCTTGCCCTTAGCGCCGCTGGAAAGCAGGAAGGCGCCCATGCTCGCCGCCATGCCGATGCAGATGGTGGATACGTCGCAATGGATGTACTGCATCGTGTCATAGATGGCGAGCCCCGCCGTGACGCTGCCGCCCGGGCTGTTGATATACAGGCTGATGTCCTTGTTCATATCCTTGGCTTCCAGATAGATGAGCTGGGCGACGATGGTGTTTGCCATGCCGTCGTTGATCTCACCCGAAAGAAAGATGATCCTGTCTTCGAGAAGCCTGGAATAAATATCGTAAGAACGCTCGCCGCGGCTGGATTGCTCCACGACCATCGGGATGAGGTTCATCGAAACGCTGTCTTTCATTTCTGCTCCTTGCAATGGAAAAATGCGGGTTTACTCCCCTTTGCCCTCTTCGGAAGGTTTGTCCTCCGCCTTTTTCGCCGTGCTCTTTTTAGCGGCGGGCTTTTTGGCGGGCGCCTCTTCCCCTTCCGCTTTCTTTGCCGTGCTCTTCTTGGCGGCGGGTTTTTTGGCGGGCGCCTCTTCCCCTTCCGCCTTCTTTGCCGTGCTCTTCTTGGCGGCGGGCTTTTTGGCGGGCGCTTCTTCCGCTTTGGCGGTCAGATTGTTGTTCGCTTTGAGGAAATCGAAGAGCTTGTTGATGACGATGTCGTTGGCGATATATTCGCGCTGCGCCTCGTCCACGTCCTTTTTATACTCTTCGAGCGTCTTATCGGCGGCCTTTGCGAACTCTTCGAGCTTCGCGTCGATCTCGGCGTCTTCCGCCTTGATGTTCTCCTCGCGGATGATCTTGTCGACGACGAGCTGGCTCTTGACGGTATCCTGCGCCTGCGCGCGGTAACCGTTCCTGAAATCTTCCATCGTGCCGCCCATGTATTTGAGATAGTCGGCAAGTTTCATGCCGCCGTACTGCATTCCGAGGCGGTACTCGGCGTTGCGCACCATCATGTCGATCTGGTTCTCGATCATCGCCTCGGGGATCTCGGCTTCGGAAGTTTCGGAGATGGCTTTGAGGATGTTGTTCTCCGTCTCCGCGTCCCCTTTCTCTTTGGCCTGCTTTTCGAGGCGCTCGCGCGTCTCTTTCTTATACGCCTCCACGCTCTCCGCGCCGGCGGCGTCTTTGATGAACTCGTCGTTCACTTCGGGGAGCTCTTTCTTTTCCAGCTTGTTGAGCTTGACCGCAAAGACGGCGTCTTTGCCCTTGAGCTCTTCCGCCTGATAATCTTCGGGGAATTTGACGTTGACGTCCTTCTCCTCGCCGACCTTCATGCCGACGACCTGCTCTTCAAAGCCGGGAATGAAGGAGCCGCTGCCCAGTACGAGGGGATAATTTTCGCTCGTGCCGCCCTCAAACTTTTTGCCGTCCACGCTGCCCGAAAAATCGATGGTCGCGGTGTCGCCGTTCTCGGCGGCGCGGCCTTCGACCTCGACGAGGCGGGAATTGCGCTCCTGCAATCTCTTGAGCTCCGCTTCGACGTCTTCGTCTTTTACATTATACTCCGCCTTGACGATGTTTATACCCTTGTAAGCGCCCAGCTTGACGTCGGGCTTGACGGGGACGGTGGCGATGAGGGAAGCGCCCTCGTCGCTGATGTCGCCGACGGAAAGTTCGGGCTGGCCGACGGCGGTGAAGTTGTCCTTCTCCTTTTCGATGACGTCATAATAATGGTCGTTGAAGAGCTCGTTGAGCGCGTCTTCATAGAATACGCCCTTGCCGTAATTGAGCTCGATGACGTGCTTGGGCGCCTTGCCCTTGCGGAAACCGTTGACAAAATATCTGCCGCGGGTCTTCTGATACGCCTTCATGTTGGCGTCGTCCCACTCGCCCTTGTCGAAGGTGAGGGTGATCTTGACCGTGCTCTTTTCGGAAGGTTCTGCCGTGTACTTCATGATCGTTCTCCTGAAACAAATAGTCTTTCTTATACGTTACAGTATTTTAACACAAACGTTGCATTTTGCAAAGCGTTTTTGCGCGGCGGAAGAAAATAATTTCGGGCGCGCTTTGACGGCGTTTTTCCCGCGCTGCCCGCTTTTTTAGCGCGCGCGTTTGCTTTTTTTACGCGGTTGCGGTATAATGTCGGCATACAGCGCCGCGGAACAGGGCAGATCTTTCCGCGGCAAAAGGAGCTTATATGCCGCAGGACGCCTTCACTTTAAGGCATATTGCCAAAGAACTGAACGAAATGCTCGCGGGCGGGAAAGTCAACAAGATCATCCAGCCCTCGCGCGACGAGGCCGACCTCATCCTCTATGCGGGCGGAAAGACGCGCAAACTCATCCTCAACACCAACGCCTCTTTCGCGCGCGCCTGCGTCTCAAACGCCCCGCGCACCGCGCCCGACGCCGCGCCCAACTTCTGTATGCTGCTGCGCAAACACCTGACGGGCGCCGTCCTCCTCTCCGTCGCGCAGGAAGGGTTTGAACGCATCCTCGCCTTCACTTTCGACTGCGCGGGCGAATTTTCCCGCGCGCGGCGGGTGCTGTACGCGGAGATCATGGGCAAATACTCCAACCTCGTCCTCACGGAAGAGGGCACCGTGACGGGGGCGCTGAAGATCTCCTCTTTACAGGAAAATTTCAAGCGCGTCCTCTTCCCCGGCGTCAAATACGCCTTCCCCGAGCCGCAGGACAAGACCGACCCGCGCGGCAAAGAGGCGCTCGCCGCCTGCCTTGCGGCAAGGACGGGAGAACTTGCCGACTATCTCTTTGCGCACGTTGCGGGGCTCGCCTACCCCACCTGCCGACTCATCGCCGAACAGGCGCGGCAAGTGCCCGCAAGCGATCTGGCCGATTTCGTCTACGGTTATATCTTTTCGGACGAAAAATGCCCCGCCGTCGAGCGCTCGGGCGGGGAAGCGAAAGATTTTCACGTCCGCTTTACGGGCGGGCAGCCCTTTGAGAGCGTGAACGCCGCCGAGGACGCATACTATACGGAGCGAGAAGAGAAGCGTGATTTTTCGGAGAAAAAGCGCAAGCTCGAAAGCATACTCAACGCGCGGCGCAAAAAGGAGGAAAAAAAGCTCGCCCTCCTTGCGGACAGGGAGCGCGAATGCGCGGACATGGAGAAAAACCGCGTCTTCGGCGAACTGATCACGGCGAACATCTACGCCATACGCAAAGGCGCGGAAGGATTTGAGGCGGTCAACTACTACGACGAGGCGGCAAAGACGGTGCGAATCCCCCTCGACAAAGCCCTCACCCCCGCGCAGAACGCGCAGAAATACTTCAAAAAATACAACAAGCTCAAACGCACCCTCGCCGCGGTGACGCCGCAAAAGCGGGAAGCGGAGGCGGAACTCGACTATACGGAGAGCGTCCTCTCCTCATTGGCGCGGGCGGAAAATATGCTCGACCTTGCCGAGGCGGAAGAGGAGCTGCGCCTTTCCGGGCTGCTCCCGCCCGATACGAAAAAGAAAAAAAGCGCGCCCGCCGTGCCCTTCCGCGCCTTCCGCATCGGGGAATTTACCGTGCTCGCGGGGCGGAACAACGTACAAAACGACAGGCTGCTGCGGGAATGCGCGCCCGCCGATCTTTGGCTGCACACGCAAAAATACCACAGTTCGCACGTCGTCATCCGCACGGAAGGGAGAAAAGTCCCCGACGGCGTGCTCCTTGCCGCCGCCGAGATCTGCGCCTTTTTCTCGGACGGGAAGGCGGGCGACAAGATCCCCGTCGACTGCTGCGAACGGCGGTTCGTGAAAAAACCGCCCAAGGCGAAGGCGGGCTTTGTCGTCTATACCGATTTCAAGACGCTGCTCGTCACCCCCCGCCGCCACGAAACGGAAGAACGTTTTTAAATTTCATGCATAAAGGCGGCGCCCCGCATTTGAAATGCGGGGCGCCGCCTTGTTTTATATCCGCTCTCTGTTTTATAGCCGCTCTCTGTTTTATATCCGCTCTCCGTCCGCGCAGGAAAAAAGCGCCGCGGCGTCTTTTTATCATGCCTTTTTCCCGCCCGTCTGTCCGCGCCAGACGAAATTTTCCTTTCCCGCGCCCAGTTCAAAGTGATATTTGACGATGCCGAGGTCGATCTCCCCGTAAAAGCCGCCGAGGCGCTCGGCAAAAACTTCCCGCTCCCCCGTGAGGGTAAAGCGGAATTTTTGCTGATTGACGGCGGTCGGCGCGCGGAGGGCAAATTCCACCCCGCGCAAAAACCAATCGGGCGGATCCTGCGCGCGCATGACGTCGGCGGCGGCCTTGCTCCTGCGGGGCGCGCCCTGCGTTTTGCCGTAGCCGACGGCGATGACGCAGACGAGCTTTTCCCCTTTTCCTATCTTTGCCGCGCGGCGCGCCGCGCCCTTGGAAAAGGAGAGCGCCGCCCAGCAGGTATTGAGCCCGAGCGTCTCGGCCAGAAGGACCAGCCGTTCGCCGTAATAGCCCGCCCGTTCGTACAGTCCCTTTCCCTTTTTGCCGACGATGGCAAAATAGTCGGACACGCCCGAAAATTTCCCGTAGCGGGCGAGAAAACTGCGGAAGGCGTCCGGCTCATCGCGCACCAGGCGGATACAGAGCCCTCCTTCCGCATTGCAGCGCTCCGCCTCTTCGGCAAGGCGCGCCGCCTTCTCCTCTTCGATGGGGCGCTCAAAATAGGCGCGCACCGAACGGCGCGCGAATACCGCCTCCTCTTCCGTCATGATCTCTTCTCCTCTTTACGATAAAATCACACGCTCCGCCGCCTCGTTGCCCTCGGAAAAGCCCCGCCCGCCTCAGAGGAAGCGGACGATGTCGTTGAGGCTTTCCGCGACGGCGTCCGGCCTGTCGGGCGACGACGCAGCCGTCCGCGCATCCGTCTCCCCGCTCAGAACGAGCAGGCTGTGAAAGCCGTTGTTGTTGGCAAAGCGGATGTCCGTATGCGGCCTGTCCCCCGCCATGGCGATCTTGCCGGGCGGAAGGTGCAGGCGGCGCTTGATGCAATCCCCCATCACCGTATACGGTTTGCCGCAGATGACGTCGGGGCGCTTGCCCGAAGAGCATTCCAAGAGGGCGATGAAGGAACCGACGTCGGGCGGGAACACGTCCTTTGCGGGACAGACGGCGTCGGGATGGGTGGCGATGTACGGCTTTCCCTTGACGATGAGGCGGTTGAGCCGCACCAGCTTTTCAAAGGTAAGCGTCGTGTCGTAGGCGAGCACGCCGACTTCGGCGTCATCCCCTTCCGTAAGGGGGATGCCCGCCGCGCAAAACTCCCCTTTGAGGGCGTCCGTCCCGACGAGATACACTTTCTTTCCCGCATAAAACTCGTTCAGGTATTCCGCGGCGGCGATGCCCGAGGTATAGACAAAGTCTCCTTCCCCGAAGATGCCGAGCCTCACGAGCTTTTGTTCGTATTCGGTCGCCGTTTTGGAAGAGTTGTTGGTGAAATAGACGATCCGCCTGCCCGAACGGCGGATGCGCTCCAGCGTGTTTTTCATGTCGCCGATGAGCTCGTCCTCGATGTAGACGGTGCCGTCCATATCCAATAAAAACACTTGCGTCTCTTTGACGAGCGCCGCCAGCGCGCGCTCGTTTCCGGGTGCAGCGTAAGACATATGTCCTCCTTGGCACGCGGGCGCTTTATTCCTTTTTGCCCGCCCTTTTTGCCGCATATGCGCCGCCGCACATATGCGGCAGCGTGCCGAAATCCCGCTCCAGCGCACTCACCGACAGCAGCGGGGAAAGTTCCGCGCTCAGAGAGTACAGTTTTGCGAGCGTTTCGCGGGAAAGCGCGGGCACTTTTCCGCCCGCAAGATAGTATTGCTCCGCCGCGCTCTGCGCGCGGCTTTTGAGCAGGGAAGCGGAGAGGGCGAAATGCGCCCTGCACTCCCCGAACACACGTATGTGCGCGGCGTTTTCCGCCAAATCCGGCACGCGCATATTTTTATACACCGCCGCGCCGCCGAACGGTTCCGCCGCCCGCGCGCGGGCGGCATAGTCCGCGACATAGTATTCCCGCGGCGAAGCGCCGCCGAAAAACGCGGCATAGCGCTGCGCCGTATAGCCGAGCGCCGCCATTGTGCCCGCGCCCTCCCCCGCCTCCTTCTCCGCCAGGCGGGAAAAGGCGGCCGCGGGGCAGGCGGGCGCCGAGCGTTCCGCCAGAATGCGCAGCGCCGTCGCCGCAAAGACTTCTTCCGCGCCGCCCGCGGCGTACTTTGCCGCAGGGCGCAAAGGCGCGTACCCCTCCTTCCTTTCGCCAGAAAAGACGGCGTCGATCTCCGCATCTTCCGCCATTGCGTCGGCAAGGGCGGCGAAGGCGATGTTCTCCGCGCGGGCGCGGCGGGCAAAGGAGGCGTCGAAGAGGAGAATATCGGGCGCGGATACGGGATAGCCGTTGCCGCACTTCTCTTCCAGCGCCCCGCGCGCGCCCCATTCGTCGGGCACGGCGATACAGTACGCCCTGCGCAGGGTACAGAAAAAGCGCGCCGCGGCGATGCTGCGCCGACCCACCGCCACGGCGGCGCGCACGTCGTCGGGCAGGGAAAAAAGTCCCGTTTCCCCCTCCCCTTTCCCGTAGAGGACGAAAAGGAGGGTGAACGGCGCAAACAGCCCACGCAGCAAAGCCGCCCCTTCCGCACTCTCTTCATCGGCGATCAGAAGCAGTTTGCCGCAGGGCAAAAGTTCTTGAAGGCGAGAGCAAAGACGGCTGACGCTCTCAAAATAAAAGCGGGTATGTACGCCGCACGCCTCGGCGGCGGCAGGAAGTTCCGGACACATAAAAAAGGCTCCTCTATTCTTTTTCGTCCTCTTTCGTGCCCTGCGGCGCGCCCGCACGGGGCGCGCCGCTCAGTTTTTCAAAATATCGTCGACGGCGGCAAGCAGCCCGTCGTTTTCCTCATGCGTGCCCACGGTGATACGGCAAAAGTCGCCCGTGCGCGGGCCCTTGAAATTGCGCACGAGTATGCCGTGTGCGTACAGCGCCTTATAGAGCGCCTCCCCGCCCATCGCGGGATGTTTGGCGAAGATGAAGTTGGTGACGCTGGGAAGGACTGTGAAGCCGCGGCGGGTAAATTCCTCCGTCA
>CALWCR010000056.1 GCA_944376445.1 uncultured Clostridia bacterium
CGATAAATCTTTTACCGCAAAGCGATGCCGCTTCGTGGTCTTATGCGGTATTAGCACAATTTTCACTGTGTTATTCCCCTGATATGGGCAGGTTGCTCACGCGTTACTCACCCGTCCGCCACTAACAAAAGGAGCAAGCCCCTTTTGTCCGTTCGACTTGCATGTGTTAAGCACGCCGCCAGCGTTCATCCTGAGCCAGAATCAAACTCTTAAGTTTAATTGCTTAAAGCCGTTCTTGCGAACGTCTGCTCTAACGTTTTTTGCTGACTGTTCTTTGAGTACTCGTGTACTAAAAGTTAAATTGACAGAAACACTTAAACATTATCTTGCGATAATATTTAATTCATTTCCTTTCTATTCAATTTTTAATCTTCGCATTCCGAACTTCGTTCGGAGCTCTCTTCGTGAAAGCCTATCCATCATAACACATCGGGAAGTTTTTGTCAAGCGATTTTTCAAAGTTTTTTGAAAAATTTTTGATTTCTTTCCGCCGTGCCGAGGATGTTTGTCGCTCTCTCCGTGACAGCTTGCATATAATACCATATTCCTTTTCGTTTGTCAACGGAATTTCCGACTTTTTTTAAACTTTTTCGCGGATTTTTTGAATTTTTTTCCGTTATTTTCCCATACACAAAATATGGTATTTTTATGGAAAAAGGCCCACTATATCTCGGCGGGGCGACGGGGCGGATTTTGATTGCGGCTTTCCCTTTTTTGTGTTATACTGTAAAAGGAGCGGGCAGGCGGCGAAAATTTGCGCACGGACTCTGCCGTGCTCCCTCGTTTATAGATAAAAAATCATGCAAGGCAGGACGGAAAAATGTTCAAGATCCTCAGGGCGGCTTTTGCGATCGCCGCGGCAATATTGGTGGCGCTGTGCGTGCCCGCGGGCATATTTTGGGATATGCTCGCCGTATGGTGCATGGCGGGCGGCGCGCTGCTGTTTTTTGTTTTGAGTATGCTCTTCAAATTTTTGCAGGAAGAAAAGGAAGGCAATTCCCCTTCCTCCGCAAAAGAAGACGCCGCGCAAAGCGGCCCGCAGGAAAACGCGCCCGCTCAAAGCGAGCCGACGGATACAAAAGACGAAGAAAAATAAGCGCGAGGGAAGCTCCGCACGGCAAAACGGACAAAACCGCCCCGCGCAAGTAAGCACGGCCGCGCCACGCGCGGCAAAAGGTACAGGGCCTCCCCGCCGTATTCGGCGGGGAGGCCCCTTATATCCTTTCCTTATTATATAATAGGCGGCAGCCGCATTACATAAATAGGCTACAGCCGCCCTACGGGATCATATAACAAGCTGCCGCCGCCGATCTGCAGACGAAAGCGCGCGCGCAGAGCGGCGTATTTTGGCGAGCCGCCCCGCCGTGCGGCTTTGCGCCTTCCCCTTAAAACGCGGCGTTGAGGAAGAAGGGCAGCCCGTTTTCCCCGCGGGCGGAGACGGTGATGCCGGGGCGGCCCGCAGCGTCGATCCAGGCGGGCATGGCGACGCCGTAATATTTGACGCCGTCAAAGGAGAACGCGACATAATTGTCGCCGTAAAGGCGCCATGCGCCCATCTCTTCCCCGTTGAGGGTGACGGTACCGCTTTCTTCAAAGCGGAAACCCGTCTTGGCATAGCCGCAATCAAAGTTGCCCGAATAGACGCGGATATAATCGAAGTTGCCTTCGGATACCCCCAAAAGCTCCTCGCGCGTGATCTTGCGCAGCTTTTCGCCCGCGTAGCGGTTGGGGCTCATGACGAGCTCGCCCTTGGAGTTGAGCGCGTACATACTGATGAACAGATAGTGGCGGCGCGGGACGCGCTGGTTGGTATACGGGGTGCGGTTGTGATAGACGACGAGGTCGACGCCGCTCTCCGTCGTATAGAGGTCGTTGTGCCCCGGGACATAGAAGTCATAGGCGACGCGAAGGTCGTCTTCTCCGAAGCGCCAGCTGAACGAACTTGCGACTTTCTGCCCCATCTCGCCGTAAGGCTGCGCGGTATAGCCGCCGTCGGGCGTGCTGCTCGCCCAGACGCGCATATTGTAGTCCATGGACAGCGAATCTGCCGAGCACATGACGTAAAATTTGTCCTCTTTATGCCAAAGCGCGGGATCTTCGGGCGCGGCAAAGATGTCGCCGCCGTATACCTTCACGCCCTTCTTATAGGCGACGACGGAGCCCTCCGCGTTGGAGGTATCCAGGATACGCTTCCCGTAATACTGATCGCGGGAGAGTTTTTTCGCCTTGAACATATCGAAGGTATAGCCGTCTTTGCGCAGGCCCGTTTCGGGGTCGAGCTCGAGGATGCGGATTCCGCCGTAGAAGGAGCCGTAGGTCATCCACATACGCCCCTGCCCGTCATAGAAGATCTGCGGGTCGATGGCGTTGGGCGCGAGCCCCCAGTTCCCGCCCGTGACGACGAGCATACCCGTATACTTGTACGGGCCGACGATGGAATCGGCATGGGCGAGATAGATGACCGAATAGTTGTTGCCGAACACGCCCGTATAGCAGCCGTACAGCCAATAGCCGCCCTTTTTGGCAGGGACGATGTCGGGCGCCCAGAGGTTTTCCGTGCGCACGTCGCCGCCGTAGAGCCCTTTGAGCACTTCCACGACGGGTTTGAGCTCCGCCATGCCCGAAAAGGCTTCGCCGACAAATTCCCAATGGACGAGGTCCTTGGAGCGGCGGATCTGATAGAGATCGCGGCGGAAAGTGCCCGTCGAAAAGACATAGTAATAGCCGTCCGCCTCGATCATGGAGGGGTCGTGCACGCCGAAGGGCCCCCATTTATCGGGGGTCGCCTCCCAGTTCTGGTTGAGGGCGTCGAAGCGGAAGCCCTCGGGGAAATCTTTGATCTTGTTTTCCATAATTTTGACCTTTTTTGTCCGAATTCAAAAGCAATTCCGGGTTTTACCCGCTTTGCCGCAAGGTATTATACAACTTTGCGCCGCGGGTGGCAAGCAAAAAACGACGGTTTTTTTGAAAAACAGCCGCGCGGCGATGGTTGCCGCGCGGCCCGTTGTGCCTCGTCGCAAAAGGCGGGAAAGTGCGTTTTTTACCCGCAGCCCGCCCCGTGCCGCGCCGTTTTCTGCCGTCAGAACGTCATGTCGAGGTAGAGGCAGTCGCCGCCGTCTTCGCTCAGGCAGGAGATGGCGAGGCCTCCCTTATCGCAGGCGTCCAGCCATGCGGGCATGGCGACGCCGTAATATTTGACTCCGCTTAGCTTGATATAGACGTAATTGTCGCCGTAGAGGTACCATTCGCCCGCGGCTGCGCCGTTGACGGTGACGGCATGGTTCGCCCCGAGCTTGAGCCCGCTGCGCGCATAGCCGCCGTTATCGGACGCGGTATAGTCGTTGCTGTCGACGATCCGATACAGATAATCGCCGCCCGAAAGGTTCAAAAGCTCCGCTTCGGTCACCTTTCTGAGCGCTTCGCCCGCGTAGCTGTTGGGGTTCATGACGATGATGCCCTTGGAGTTGAGCGCGAACATACTCGTGAAGAGATAATGCTCGTTGTTGCCGTATTTGGAACGGTTGTGATAGGCGAGGATGTCTACGCCGTCGCTCGTGGTGAACATATCGTTGTGTCCGGGCACATAGAAGTCGTAATTCACCGACCTATCGTCTGCGGAAGTCTTCCAGGTGAACGAGCCGCTGACGCGGTTGCCGGACACGCCGACGACGGGCGTTTCCACAAAGCCCGAATTGGGCTCGGAGCTGTAATAGCTGCGCATATTATACGAATCGAAGAGGCTGCCGTGCGAGCCCATCATATAATAGCGGTCTTCATAGGTCATTTTAGAGGCGTCGAAGGCGGTCACGTCGCCCGTGTAGACGGGTACGTCTTCACGGTACTGGATGACGGGGCCTTCCATGACGTTGGTCTCGATGAGCGGCCAGCCATAGCGCTCGTCGCGCGAATATTCGGAGCCGGAGATATCCTCGATCGTGAGGCCGTCTTTGCGCAGGCCCGTTTCGGGGTCGAGCTCCAGCGTCCAGATGCCGCCGTTGAAGGAGCCGTATGCCATCCACATATTGCCTTCCGCGTCATAGTAGATGGAAGGGTCGATGGCGTTGGGCGCGCCGTTTTGCCAGCCGTCCCACGAATAGACGAGCATATCGACATATTCGTAAGGGCCGGTGATCTCGTCGGAATAGCACTGGAAGATGACGGAATGCCCCTGCCCGAACGCCGCCGTCCAGCAGCCGTACAGCCAGAATCCGCCGTCTTTTGCGGGGGTCACGTCGGGCGCCCAGAGGGTCCAGCAGCTTTCGTCCCAATGGCCGTCTTCTTTCAGAAGGTCGTACACGGGCTGCAATTCCGCCGTGCCGTTTTCATAGACCGAATGGCTGGTCGCCGAGCCGCAGCGCGGGATGGCGTTGCCGACGACGCTCCAATGGATGAGGTCTTCGCTCTCGCGCACCTGATAACCGAAGTTGCCGTCGTTATCGGTGGAGAAGGAATAATATTTGCCGCCCGCCTCGACGACCACGGGATCGTGCGCGTGCGCGGTCTTCCAAAGGTTGGTGCCGCCCTGGTAGATGAGCGCGTCGAATTCGGGATCTTCGGGATAGGCGGGGCGCACGGTCAGAGAGAGGGCGCCGTCCTCCTTTCCGCCCTTTGAAAAGCGGAGGGTATAATCGCCGAGCGCCTTGGCGGTGACGGTGTATTCCGCCGTGACGACGCCGCCCTCCGTGCTCGTTTCGGGCTCGGAAAGGGTGACTTTGTCGCTGCCTTCCTCTATGGCGACGGTGACGGCTTCCCCTTCTTCATAGGTATAGACGAGGGTGTCGGTTCCGATGGAGGCGTCGGTGTATTTGGTCGCGGAAGAATCCACAAAGACGGCGGGAACTTCTTTGACTTGTGCCACGGTAACGGCGTTTTCGTCTACCCAGCCGTCACTTCCGCCGCCGCCCCCCTTTTTGTCGCACGCGGCGAAGGCAAAGAGGGAGAGCGACATGGCTGCCGCAAGCGAAACGCTGATGATCTTCTTTTTCATGCTGTCCTCTTTTTATAAAATGATGTGTGCGGCGGTATTTTGCGCCGCGCGGGCGCAAAACGCGCGCCGCCGTGCCCCCCCTTCCCCTGCGGGCGGGAAAAGGCGGCTTTCGTTAAGAAAGGGCCACGAATCGCCCCGTGACCCTTTCTCTTGCACGGCTTATTGGGCCGCTTACTGCTGATTACTTGACTTCGGTGAAGCCCTCGGTGGAGACGGGCGCCTTCGCACCGGACGTCGTCCTGCTGAGCTTGAGACCGTTGTCGATCTTGATGTTCTCCATGTAGCAGCCGTCGCCGCCGATGTTCATGACGAGCTGATCGGTGTTGGAGCACTGCACGGTGAACGCCCAGATGATGTTCTCTTCCTTCTCTTCGGTCTGATAGTAGGTGACCGTCCATTCGTTGCCTTCACGGACGATGTTAACGATCAGTTTGACGGGAGAAGCGGTGCAGATATTCGTCGTAAGGCCTTCTTCCTCATCCGTCTTCGTATAAAGGACGTCCTCGGAGAGGGTGTACTTGAAGGTGTCATCCGTGCTCTCTTTCGTGAATTCGATCTTCAAAGAGCCGTCTTCGTTCTTATCCGCGTCGAGGATATCGCTGTTGAGCGGCTGAGCGCCGTTGTTCGGCGAAATGCACATGCACATACCGCCGCCTGGCGCGGGCGTGTTCAAGCCGAGCTCATCCTGATCGACGATACAGAATTCGGGTCCCTCCCATGCGTTGACGCGTGCGGTGTACAGATCTGCCGTATAGGTGATGTCAAAATCGCCCTTCGGCAGGAGGACCTGCGCGAGAAGTTCGGCGTTAAACCATGCGCCGGTATACGTTTCGGAAGCGATGGCAGTCGTCGCGACGACGGAAGAGGAAAGCGTCACGTCGGAATCGGCAAGTTTGGTGCCGGAGACGTTTTCATACAGAGCGCGGACCTGCGCCGCGGTGAGCTCTTTGCCGATGAGCAGCTCGTCGACGGAGAACACCTTGGAGTCGGAGCCGGTGCCGAACATCTTGGTGCCGAGACCGGGCGCGAGCAGATCCATATAGAGGTTCTCGTAGATCATCTCAACGCCCGCAGCGAACTTGTCGGACGTGTAGGAATACGCGAGAACGCCGTCACGGTAGAAGGAAACTTCGTCATTCGACACGACGACGGTGATGTACAGCCAAGTATCGGTGATGGCATTGCCCATTTCGGCGACATAACCTTCGACATCGAGGCCCTCGGGGCACATCGCGTTATAGACGGTGTAGGTGTTGGAAGAGCGCAGCTGACCGAGCGCGAGCTCTGCCTGCGCCGCGGCATAGGACGTATCGGTATACGCCGCCCTGCCGTGCACCGCGCCGCCCGAAGGGAATGCGCTGCCGCCGACCCAGGAAACGTTGCCATAGTTGACGATGCAGCCCGCCGTAAATTCGGAGGTGATCATCGCATCCCAGTCGCTGTTGGTAGCTTCTGCACTGTTGTACCAGAAGGAGTAGGAAATACCGCCCTCGTTGCCCGTGAGCGTAAAGGTCGCGTCACCCGTCGTCTCATTTACACCCGTTTCGACAGAGCCCTTAAAGAACCCGTCTTTATTGATGGACGTAAGATACAGAGAGGTCGCGCCCGAGAGGGAAGCGCCGTTTTTCTTTGCCGCGCCGGGATTGGTGGCGTTGCTCGAATCGGCGGGATCGTAAGCGGCATAGACGCCTTCGATCGCTTCGCCCGTGTAGGGATCGACGGCGGGAACTTTGATCTGCGCGAGATCTTCGTCATACGCGTCGTCTTCAAAGGTGAACATTGCGACAAACTTATCGGCGAGGGTCTCGTCGGAAATGAGCGAAGGGCCGCCTTTGTCTTTCTTGTCGCAGCCGATGAGGCCGACCGAGACGGACATGACGGAAGCTACGCCCAGGGCGAGAATGCCGAGTTTTTTAACTTTCATGATGGATTTATCTCCTTAAATTCTGAAAAGTGCTGTTTTTATCATTCCTTGGAACCCGTGAGCATGATGGAGCCGATGATCATCTTCTGGAACACGGCGAAGATCACGAGGACGGGAAGGAGCGCGAGAACGGCTGCCGCCAAAACGGACGGCGCGTTGTCGACGTTGGTGCCCTGCTGGGTATCCAGAACGGCGACTGCCAGTGCCAGCGGATACCAGTCGGGATCGGTGACAAAGAGCAGGGGGCCGAGGTAGTTGTTCCAGCAGCCGATGAAGCTGAGGATCGCCTGCGCCATGATGGCGGGCAGGGCGAGGGGCATGATGAACGCCCAGAAGATCCTCCAATACCCCGCACCGTCGATCTTGGCAGCTTCGATGATGGAGGTGGGCAGCCCGTACAGATACTGACGGACGAAGAACGCCGTCAAGATCGCGCCGAAGCAGCCCGGGATGATCATGGCAAGGCCGTTGCCCGTCCACTGCAATTCACTGTAGATACAGAACTGCGCGATCATAATGGAAGGTCCGGGGACCATGATCGCCGCCAGGCAGTAGAAGAAGGCGATGTTTTTGCCCTTGAAATTGAGTTTGGCGAAGGCAAACGCTGCCATCGTGGAGGTGACGACGCCGACGGCGACGGGTACGATCGAGTAAAGGATGGTATTGAGCACCGTCTTCCAATAATTCATATTGGAAAGTTCCATCAGATTGATGATGTTCGTATAATGATGGAAGAGACCGTCGTCATAAGAAGATGCCCAAGACGCCGGGAAGAAGGACGTCTGCAGCATGGCGAGCTGGTTATACGCAAAAGAGACGATGAACATCCACCAAAGCGGATAGATCATGACGAGCGCGACCAATACGAGAATGGTATAGGTGATCACGTCAAAGAAGACTTTTTTGCGCTTTTTGCTCGATCTGTAACCGAAAATGCCAAACCCGAAGAAGGCGCAGAATTGCGCGAGGATGGTCTGGAATTTATTGAGCTGCTTGGTTTCGGCGGCGGGAGCCTGATTCAAGACTTCTGTCATATTACTTGTCCCTCCTCGAATCCAAAGCGAACTGGATGAGCGTCAGGAAGAAGATGATGATCATCAGAATGACGCCCAGCGCCGAACAGAAGGCGTAGTTGCCGTTGGAATAATATTGTCCGTAAATGTAGCCGACGAACGGCGTGACGTCTACCGAAGCGGAGACGGCGCCCGTGCCGGGGTAATAACCGAACAGCAGCTGCGGCTCGGCGAAGATCTGCATACCGCCGATGACCGACGTTACGAGAACGTAGAAGATGGTCGGGTACAGCTGCGGCAGCTTGATGCGGAAGAAGATGGTCCAGGCGTTGGCGCCGTCTATCTCCGCAGCCTCGTTATAGCTGGCGTTGACGCCGTTGAGGCCCGCGCAGAGCAAGAGGATGGTGCCGCCGAGGCCCTTCCACGTCGTCATGATGACGACCGTCATCTTCTGCATCCACGGGGTGCCGTTCATAAAGCGGGTGTCGAAGAACTCCGTCATGACGCCGGTCGCGCCGAAGAGGTTGGACCACATGACCGCGATAGAAACGGTACTGGAGACCGTGGGGATGTAATAGATCAAACGGAAGACGCCCGAGCCCTTGATGTCGCGGGAGATCAAGACCGCGAAGAACAGGCTGAGGATCATGCCGATAGGGATACCGATCATGTAAATGACCGAATTCAACAGGGTCGTCCAGAAGTCATCCGAAGCACCTGTATATGTGGGGTTCCCGTCGGCGCCGTACATGGGTGCGAACATATACTCGTACCAGTGCGACCAGCCTTCGGGATGAAGTTTTCCGAGCGCTTCCCACAATGTGCCGCCCGACAAGTTGCTGTAGTTGGTAAACGACATCCAGACCGAGAGGACCAGCGCCAGATAGACGAAGACGGTCGTCCCGATGAGGATAAAGCAGACAAAGAACCAGCCCCACAGATTTTCCATGAGGACGGCACGGTTGACTTTCCGCTTTTTCGGCGTTTGCTCGGCTACGGCAGCTTCGTCTTGGACAGAAGCGGCTGCATCGCTCGCAATTGCGCGATTTTCCATCAACTCCCTCCTTTTTTATGCGTGGATAAAATGATTTACATACGCAGAGCGGCCGTTCTGCGGGGCGGGCGAGCCGCCCCGCTTGCGCGGCCGATACGTCAGGTTCACAAAAATGCCTTATTTGTTCGCTGCGATATAATTCAGCTCTGCGATGAGGGAGTTCTGCCTCAGATCGCCCTGCACCGCGTCGACGATGGACAGGCAGTACGCGAACGGGGTGTAGTAGTTGCCTTTCCAGCCGGAACCGTCCGCATTGCCGACGGCGATCTCTGCCAGACTTGCAGGCGTGAATTTCGAGTTATCCCACTTGACGATCTTCGCGGCGCCCGGATCTCTGTCTACATTGTAGGCGATGAGGGCTTTGCCCTTATAGGTCGTGGAGAAAGTCGTGTCGCTCCAGGTGGAGGAGTAGGTGAAGGTGCAGGAGTCTGCAGCGCCGTTGACGCCGGACGCCATCTTGACCTGCATATTGCGCTCCGCATAGTTGAAGCCGACCATGTTGAGCACCTTGTAGGCATACGCCACGCCGTCCATCTGAGACGCCCTCGTGACCGAGAAGTACGGGTTCAGATAGTCTTTGAGCGAAGGATAGGTCTTTTCGATATATTCTTTAGGGGTGGAAGCCGTCCTGCGGTTGGTGTAGAGACGGTTTGCCGCCGCGACCGCAAAATGCCAGACTTCTTCGCCTTCGATCTTGGTATCCTGCGCGTCGATGACCCATTCGGGCCTGTTGGCCTGCAGCCACTGGTTGGCGTTGGTGAGCTCAGCCTGGGTAACGGTGAGTTCGCCCTTGGAAACGCCGTCCGTCGTGATCATGTCCGCGAAGGCGCCGTCCGTCAGGTTCTCTTCGGCCTGATAGTGGAGATATTCGTCGCACTGGCTGCGCAGGGAGGAAAGCTGGGAACCGGAGTACGTGAACGCGCTCTGGACTTCTTCCGAGCAGGAGAGGAACGCGCAAAGGTCTGCCATTGCGTCGACCTTCCAGGCGTTGTCCCCTTTATACCTTGTCAGAACGTCTGCATTCACGCCGTAGCCGACGGAGTCGAGACGGGCAAACCACTGATCCTGCCTCGCGTCCTGCAGCTTTTTCCACTCGGTATAAGCGGCGGAAGAGGTGTCGATGGCGGCGTCTGCATTGTAGACGTTGAGCGCCTTGTCGGAGACGATCTCTTTGCCGTAAGTCTGAGATTTATACTCGCCGTTCTTGACTCTCGCATAGGGAGAGAAGTCTTCGCTGACGGGTTCGGGCATCATGCCGACCTGCAGCCTTTCGGTAGGCGTGGAGTTGAGCGTCTGCAAGTCCCAGGTACCGAGACCGTAGAAGATCAACCTGCCCGAAGAGAAGCAAGCCCAGCCGCCGCGGGTGTCGGAAGTTTCGGCGTCGTTGCCCGCGTAGAAGGAGAGGTTGTTCCAGTCGGAGCCGTAGGCGAGGAACGCCGAATACGCTTCGAGGAATTCTTCACTGTTGATACCGTAGGCTTCCACGCCCTCTTTGAAGTCGTAGAAGCCGTCTTTATCGGCGTCGGTAACGTCGGGGTTCGCGTCATAGTCGCGCTTTGATTCGTTCCAGACTTTGCTCGCGTCGACGGAGGTATAGTCGCCGTTGATGATGTTTACGTCATTGCCGAGCAGCCACGCCGTGAGGTACAGAGGGCCTTCGTACTGGTCGTTGCCGTAAACGTAGTTGGTCGTGCCGTATGCCGTGGTGTTGTTGAGCCAGGCAAGGTCGCCGCCCGCGACGTTGGTCGCATACTGGTTGTTGCTGCCCCTCTGGGAGTGCACATAGTACGCGACGGCGTAGGTCATGGCGCTGTATTCGGAATAGGTATAGGTGACGTAACCGATGCTCTCGTCATAGGTCGTCGAAGGATCGTCCGCAACGCCCGTGTCATAGGTGTCGCCCGGCCAGCCGAGGATGGTGACGGCGTAGCCGCCCGTCTGTTCGGACATGGCTGCGATCGGGTCATTCCCCTTGACAGCATCCGCATAGGAATCGAAATTATAGAAGTTATAAGGCTTATAAACGACCGTCTCGCCGATGTTGACGTAGTTTGCCGCCCTCGTGGAAGCGGAGCCGTCCGCATTGGCATAATAGACGCCGTCAGCCTGCGTGGAAGTGTAGGCATTCCTCAGATCTTCGGTAAAGAAGTTCTTGTTGTAGGACAGACCGAAGGAGGAGAAATCTTTCGGCAGCGCGTACACGCCCATCTCTTTGCCGTCGGCGGTCTTGAAGGCGCCGTCTTTATAGGAGACCTCTTCACCGACCGTCTCGCCGTCCGTCGCGTACAGTTTGAGCGCGTCCGGATAGATGTCGTTGACGGGGTACTTTTCCCATTCGACGTAATCGGTCAGATCGAGCGTGACGCCCGCGACCGCATAGGAGCGGACCTGTTTCGGGGAGACATAGAAGACGTCCTGCAAGTCGCCCGAAGAGAGGAGGTTCGCAACGCGGTTGAAGTAGTTGCCCGTATCCGACTCATAAGTCAGTTTTACTTCAAACGGCTCCAGATCGTGTTCTTCCGCATAGTTTGCCGCCCAGGCGTCGATCATGGTCTGGTTGGTGACCTGGTCGGTCGCAGACGAGAAGACGAACGCAGAAAGTTCGTAATTCTTCGCGCAGCCCGCGAACAGACCGAGGCTCAAGGACGCTACCATGACCGTCGAAAGGGTGACGGCGGAAAGCTTTTTGAGAATCCTTTTCATTCCTAAAAAACCTCTTATAAATTTTTTTGCCGCGCCCGCGTGCCCCTCGCGCCGCTTGAAAGAGCCGTTATCACTGTTTGTCCTTGCCAAGGCAAGGACAAACGAGGACGTCCTCTTTGTTTGCTTTGCGAAAAGCCGCGCACGGCTTCGTTTCCGGGATCGAAAAAAATGCTCTACACCATAGGTAAAAAAAAGCCGCCTTCCAAGGCTTTCGGCGAAAAATACACCGAACTCCCCGAAACGCGGATATCCGATCACTTTCCCCTCTCCCTTCTGATATGTTAATATTAGCACACTTCACGCACCCTGTCAATAGAAAAATAAAAAAAATTTGTGACTTTTTTCTCGTTTTTTGCCCTTTTTTTGGTCAATTCGACCAATTAACGTTAACTTATCACAGAAATATGTCGATTATCGCCGCACGTTTTCTCCCGCAAAAAATATGCGGAAAATGAGCGAAACGTTCCCCTCCCCTTTTTGCCTTTTTGCGGGCAGAAAAAGGCAAAAAAGCCCCCGCGCGCGGAATATCCGCGCGCGGGGGCGCACATTCATATCTATAAAGGCGGCAAGCGGCGTTTTACCCTTGCCGAACGTTCACGGCAGCCGCAATTTTGCCTGCCGAACATTCACGGCTGCCGCGCTTTTTCCTGCCTC
>CALWCR010000057.1 GCA_944376445.1 uncultured Clostridia bacterium
AGGCATACGCGCCCGAAACAAAAGTGCGCGTGCGCGCAGACTGCTGCGCGGGCATTACGCCCGACGGGCATAAAACGGCGCTCGAAGCGATGCGCGCCTGCCAGATCGAGATCGTCTGATCTTAAAAAACGTTACGGCATAAAATTACGGCGCCTTACGCGCCGCATAGAAAAAACAGGCGTATCCTCGCCTGTTTTTTCTTTTACGCATTTTTACGCCCTCGCCGCGGGCGGTTAATTTTTGCCTGCGGGTAATTTTATTTTTTGCCCGTCGGCAATTTTATTTTTTGGAAATTTATTTTCCCGCGCCCGTCCGGTCTTTGCGCGTTTACGGCTTTGCTTGTTGTTTCCGCCTGCGCGCGGGCGATCAAAATTCAAACTTCGTATCCCGCGAAAAGAGCTGCGAAATGCGCGCCATGCAAAGGTTCTTCCACTCCTTGTCCGAATGCGGGTGCTCGGCAAAGCACACGTCGTACACCGCGTCGGTGATGGGCAGCTCCACGCCGCATTTTTCGCCCAGCTTCTTCATCGCCGCCGCCGTCATGACCCCTTCGGCGAGCTTTTCAAATTTCTGCCCCTTGACGAGCATTTCCCCGTACATACGGTTGTGCGAATGGCGGGAAAAGAGGGTGGTCTCGTAATCGCCCAGATGCGCCAATCCATAGGCGGAGAGCTCGCTGCCGCCGAGCGCCTTGATGAGCCGCGCCACCTCCCGCGCGCCGCGGGACATGAGCGGGCCTTTGAGGGTGGAAACGCCGCCGCCGTCGAGGACGCCCGCGGCGATGCCCATGACGTTTTTTGCCGCCGCACCGATCTCGGTGCCGATGATATCGTTCCCGTAATAAAAGCGGATGAGCTCGCTCTTGAAATCGTCCGCAAGCGCCTTTTTCAAAGATACGTTATGGCTGTCGATGACCATGCAGTTGGGGATGCCCGCGGTAAAATCCTGGATATGCCCGGGGCCGACCCAGACGGCGATCTTCTGCGGGTCGATGCCCGCTTCGATCAATATCTCGGAAAGGCGGGCGCCCGTCTCCACTTCGATCCCCTTCATGCAGAGGATAAAGATCTTATCGGATACGTCTGCCGCCTCTTTGATCTTTTCGATAAATCCGCGCAGCCCCTGCGAACTGATGGAGATAATGATCGCCTCCGCCCTTTCGACCGCCTTTTTCAGATCGCAGGTGAGCGCGATGCGCTCATCCAGCGTGACGTATTCGTTTTTGCCCGTCTCTTTGAGGACTTGATACGAATAATCGTCTTCAGGCCCCCACGAACAGACGTCCTTTCCCTTTTTCGTTGCGAGATACCAGGCGATGAACGAGCCCCAGCGCCCGCACCCGAGGACGGATATTTTCTGAATCAAAACACACCTCCGCGCCGCCCTTGCGCGCGCCTGCACCGAGGCAGGCCGCGCGGCGGCGAAACGTTCACTCTGTCGCTATTATCATACCATATACGGCGCCCGTTTTCAAGCATTGCGGGGAAATTTTTTGACGGAAAATGCGTTCCCTGCCGCTTATAAACCCTGCCGCCGCCCCCTGCCGCGCGCGGCGCAAGCCGCCGATAAAACGGCAAGCGCGGCGGCAACACGATCTGCACGCATACTATCCGCGCGCCGCTTTGCGAAGGCAAAGCGGCGCGCGGGCGCGGCGTAAAACGCCGCGCCCGTAAAAATATTTTCAGACTTCTTTGCGCTCGATAAAGGCGCGGGAGAGGGTCACGTCGTCCGTATACTCGATCTCGCTGCCGATGGGGATGCCGTGCGCAAGGCGGGTGACCTTGATGCCGAGCGGCTTGATGAGCCGCGCGATGTACATGGCGGTCGCGTCCCCTTCCACGTCGGGGTTGGTCGCCACGATCACCTCTTCCACGCCCCCTTCCGCAATGCGGGAGAGAAGTTCGCGGATGCGTATGTCGTCCGGGCCCACCCCTTCCATGGGGCTGATGACCCCGTGCAGGACGTGATATACCCCTTTATACTCGTGCAGCTTTTCCAGCGCGATGACGTCTTTGGGCTCCTTGACGACGCAGATGGTGCGCCTGTCGCGCTCTTTGCAGATGTCGCAGACATCGTTTTCGGTGAAATTCCCGCATACTTTGCAGTATTTCACCTTCTTTTTGGCGTTGACGATCGCCGCGGCAAACTCCTCGGCTTCCCTTTCGCTCATGCTGATGATCTTATACGCATACCGCTGCGCGCTCTTTTTGCCCACGCCCGGCAGCTTGGAAAATTCGTTGATGAGCCGCCCGATAGGTTCGATGAATACCTGCATGGTTTACAGGAGCCCTCCCATGCCGCCCATTCCTCCGAACGGCGCCATCTTTTCTTTATACACCTCGTCCGCCTTCTTGTAGCCGTCGAGGATCGCAGCCATGGTGAGGTCTTCCAGCATCTCCACATCTTCGGGATCGACCGCCTTGGGGTCGAGCTCGATGCCGTCGATGATCTTTTTTTTTTTTTTATACACGACGACCGCCTCGCCGCCGCTCGTGCCCACGATCTCCCAGTCGTCGAGGAGCTTTTCCGTCTCCTGCAGCTGTTCCTGCATCTTCTGCGC
>CALWCR010000058.1 GCA_944376445.1 uncultured Clostridia bacterium
AAAGCCATCCGCGCAGCATACGCCGCGCGGATATTTTTTATCTTCAATTTGAAGCCGCGCCGCCCCTCGAAAACGCAGTGCATCGACGGCAGACCGACGGGCGTGTGAACAATATCCCGCGGCACGGGCGATTTGCCGACCGCAGAGCCTTTTGCAAGCGGACGCGAGGACAATCTGCGGCACAGGCGATTTGCCGGCCGCCACGCCTTTTGCCGGCGGACGCAAGGACAATTATCTACGCGGTACAGGCGGTTTGCCGACCGCCATACCTTTTTTCATGCGGACGCGAGGACGCTTGTGAGCGCGGTACAGAATATTCGGCAGCAGCCATACCCCTGCTCTATTCGGCGCGATCTGAAATTTACGCGCGCGGGATATTGTTTTGCAAGCCCAAAGCCGCCCCGCAGGCTTTAAGATACGGACAAAAATTTTGAGCCGATTTTGCCGCGTAAGTGCAGATACATCGTCAAACTAAGCATAAAAAACGGGCCCGCCATTGTGACGGGCCCGATCCAAAATAAAATTGTCAGATTTTTGCCAAAAATTTATGCTTCCCCGCTTGAAAGCGCTCTTTAAAGTTCAGACATATTTTGGGCGCATATCACGGGACTTATTTTTTCCGCTTGAACAAGATCCTGCGGCAGCTGTCGCATTCGATAAAGCTGCCGTCGTTGAGTTTGGAGATCTCGGCGATGGAAAGCTCCATGCCGCACTGCGGACAGCGGTTGCCCGTCACTTCGACGACGACGGGGAACACCTTTTCCTTCCGCTTCGCCTTATATTTTGCGAGCGTATCGGCGGGCATCCCCTTTTCCATCGCCGCAAGCTCCTTTTCGATTGCGCCGATCTCCGCCGCGCGCGATTCTTTGACGGCGTTATATTTTTCTTTATATTCTTTGTACTGCTTCTGCATGGCGATGGTCTGTTTTTTCGCCGCGGCGTACTCAGCAGAGATCTTTTCGATCTGGTGAACGAGTTTGTTGATCTCCGCTTTGAGGTTTTTCAGATTATCTGCGATGGCGGAAGCATTCTTTTTATAGAAGGCGATCTCGCCGCCCTGCTCGCCGATCATTTCGTCCAGGTTTTCGTAATCCTTGATGGTATCGGCGATCTCGGCATATTTTTTCTCCAGGCGCTCGAACAGCAATTTGAATTCCGCCGCGCGCGCGTCCAGCGCCTCCAGTTTTTCGGGCGCTTTTTCCAAAAATTTCCTCGCGCCCATATACTTTTTCCTCTCCTCCGTCGCCGCGATCTCCTGTTCGATCGCGCGGAGTTTTCCGTCCGTTTCCTGATATTTGAGCAATTCGTCGATCATATATAACCTCCTCGGGTCAAAGCAGGCACTTATCTTCGTAATACCGCGCGGGTACGCCGAGCTTGCCGCAAAGCCCTTGATAAATTTTCTTGAATCCGTAATTTTCACTCGCGTAATGGGTGAGGACGATCAACTTCATCCCCGACTCCAAAATATCCGCGATATAGTTATGTTTGACGTCGGAAGAAACGATAACGTCCGCCCCGCCCGCCTTGGCGTAAGCGACGGCGGCGTCGTCTATCCCCGCGCCGCAAAAAGAAGCGACGCGCCGCACGGGGCCCTCTTCTCCGTATACGAGGATGCGCTCGCTGCAAAACACGTCACGGAGTTTTTCTTTCAGCCCCGAAAGGGTGGTCTTTTCGATCTCATACACCCTGCCGTAGCCGCCGCCGTCCACGCTTTCGCACGTCCTTTCCGCCTTCCCGCCGATCCCCTGCGCGAGGAAATAGTCGATCCCCTCGGGAGCGCAGTCGAGATTGAGGTGCATGGAGATCACGCCGATGCCTGCGCGGATACAGTCGATGAGCCGCCTTCCGAGTGCATTTTCCGCCAAAAGGTTTTTGACGGGAAAAAATATGGCGGGATGATGGGTCACGATCAGATTTGCACCCGCTTGCTTCGCCGCGGCGATGGCGCCGCGGGAAAGGTCGAGCGAAAAGACGGCGCCGCCGATCTCTTCGCCGACGTCGACGAGGATGCCGCTGTTGTCGCGCGCGCCGTATTTGGCGACGTAATCGTCGCTCAGTTTTTTCGGATACGCGTCATCGATCACCCGATAAACGTCTGCAAGTTTCATCGTATAACTCCTTCAAACGCGCAATGCGCGCTTCGAGCGCCTCGCGGCCCTCTTTGGCGTTTTCCGCCCATGTTTCGGCACAGGCGATGTCCCGTTCAAGTTTTTTGCAAAAATCCTCCGACGGGGAAAGGATGTTGTCCCGCCCGAATTCGAGCATTTCCCGCGTGTACGCCGGAGCGCCTGCCTCTTTATACGCCTTGATGAGGTCGTAAAATTTGCCTTCGGCAAAAAAAGTATAGTCTCTGACGAGGCGATAGCCGTTTGCAAGCAGAAATGCGCGCACCTTTTCCGCGTTTTTCATCGGCTGCAAGACAAGTTTGGGGGGCAAAAATCCCTCCTTCAAGATGTGCACGATCTCTTCCCCGCCCATCCCCGCGATGAGGACGAGCTCTGCGGAAGGGTCGGTCTTATCAAGCCCCGCCGCCGCGGCAGAGCGCACGCGCCCCGCCTCTATGTACGCCGCCAGCAGCGTTTCCGCCTTTTTCAGGCTCTTGGCGCTGATGTCGGAAATAAATGCCTCGCGGCACAATCCGTGTTTGAGCATATATTCGCTGCAATACCCGTGGTCGCAGCCGACGTCTGCAAACAGAGCGCAGCGCTCCAGCTCGCCGCACAATATGCGCAGCCTCTTGCCGCCCTTCATCAATCGAGAAAATCTTTGAGCTTTTTGCTGCGGCTCGGATGGCGGAGCTTTCTCAGCGCCTTCGCCTCGATCTGGCGGATACGTTCGCGGGTGACGTTGAACTCTTTGCCGACCTCTTCAAGGGTGCGCGGCTTGCCGTCGTCGATGCCGTAGCGGAGGCGCAGCACCTTCTCCTCGCGCGGGGTCAGGGTGTCGAGCACGCCCAAAAGCTGTTCTTTGAGCATGGTGAAGGCGACCGAATCGCTCGGCGTGGTCGCGCGGTCGTCCTCGATAAAGTCGCCGAGGTGCGAATCTTCCTCTTCGCCGATCGGGGTCTCCAAGGAAACGGGATCCTGCGCGATCTTCTGGATCTCGCGCACCCTGTCTTCGGGCATATTGAGCTCCTCGGCGATCTCTGCGGGGGTCGGCTCGCGGCCGAGCTGCTGCAAGAGGATACGGGAAGCGCGGGTGAGGCGGTTGATGGTCTCCACCATATGCACGGGGATGCGGATGGTGCGCGCCTGGTCTGCGATCGCCCGCGTGATCGCCTGGCGGATCCACCACGTCGCATAGGTGGAAAATTTGAATCCCTTCTGATAGTCGAACTTTTCGACCGCCTTCATGAGCCCGAGGTTGCCCTCCTGGATGAGGTCCAAAAAGAGCATCCCGCGCCCGACATAGCGCTTGGCGATGGAGACGACGAGCCTGAGGTTGGCTTCGGAAAGGCGCTTCTTTGCCGCCTCGTCCCCTTCCTGCATACGGCGGGCGAGATCGATCTCTTCATCCGCCGACAGGAGCGGCACTTTGCCGATGTCTTTGAGATACATCTTGACGGGGTCGTCCAACCCTATATCTTTGAGCGCCTGTTCAAAAAGATCGCGGTCGCGTTCGTCTTCGTCCACGATCTGAATGCCCGCCTCGCCGATCGACTTATAGATATAGTCGATCTGGTCGGGATTCGTATCGATCTTTTCGAGAATATCGCACAAGACGTTGGTGGAAATGCTTCCTTTCTGGCGGTATTCGCTGATGATCTGTTTGAGTATTTCGTTGAGTTTCTGTTCGGATACGCTCATCGTAAAATGTTTATCCTCCGCAAATATGTTGTCATAAATTTTTCAGTTTTGCCGTAAGTTCCATGATCCTGAGCGAGAGCTGTTTCTTTTTGTCCAGCTCGTCCTCCGCGTCGCACGCGGCGCTGAGTTTTTTGAGCTCCTCTTCGATCTTCTGCCGCTCCAGCGTCCTAACGCAGTCGGAAAAATACCGCTCTGCGTCCGTACCGTCAAAGCGTTCGCCGAGGCTCAGATCGAGGATGGCGGAAAGCTCGGGCGTGTTCTCGTCAAAGATCTCAAAGAGATCGCTCGCGCGCACCCCTTCGCCCCGCTCCCTGCGCCCGCGGATATATTCCGCGATGATATTATGCACAGGATCGGCGAATTTGACACCGGAAAGGTCAAATCCGCGCGCATATTTCGCATTGAAAAGGAGAGAAGCGAGGATAAACCTGCACGCTTTGACGTTTCTGTCCCCGCCCTCTTCGCGACGGACGGGCTCTTCCGTCTCCTGCCGCGAAGGCGGCCGCTGCGGCTCGTTGTCCAGATCGCGGCGCAGCGATTCAAAGGTCACGCCCGTCTTGCCTCGCACCGTCTTCAAAAGGTCTTCCCGAACGCTCTCACTCGGCTCTTCGCGGATGACTTTGAGCGCCTCGCGGATATATTCCCGCCTGTCCTCCGTCTTTGAAAGGTCCTTGCCGTGTTCGAGGACGGAAAGTTTGAAATCGACGAGGGGCATCGCCGCGTCCAGGCACTTTTCGTACCCTTCGCTGCCGTATTTTTTGATGACGTCGTCGGGGTCGAGCCCTTCGGGAAGGGGCACGACGCGCACGTTGACCCCCTCTTCTCGCATGATCTCCAGGCCGCGGATCGCGCCCTTCTGCCCCGCAAAATCGCCGTCGTAACTGATGAGCACTTCGTCTGCATAGCGCTTGGCAAGGCGCGCCTGCTCCTTGGTAAGGGAAGTACCCATGCTCGCCACTACGTTTTTGAACCCCGCCTGCCAGAGGGAGATGGTATCCATATATCCCTCGACCATGACGATGTTTTTCAGCCCTTCCGCCTTTTTCTGCTTTTTGAGAAGGTTGATATTGTACAGATTTTTGCTCTTGTTGAAAACGAGCGTCTCTTTTGTGTTCTTGTATTTGGCAAAATCCGTCTTTCCGAGCACCCTGCCG
>CALWCR010000059.1 GCA_944376445.1 uncultured Clostridia bacterium
CCTAAAATCACGGAAAATCGCAGGCGTCAGCTCGCCGAGATTTTTGTGAACACACAAATTATATGACAAACACTTTTTACACAACGGGATATGACGCCGTCGTCGTCGGGGCGGGGCACGCGGGCTGTGAAGCCGCGCTGGCGCTCGCGCGGACGGGCATCAAAACGGCGATGCTGACGCTCAACCTCGACAGCATCGCCTTTATGGCGTGCAACCCCTCCATCGGCGGCACAGCCAAGGGGCACCTGGTGCGCGAGATCGACGCGCTCGGCGGCGAGATGGACATAAACGCCGACAAGACGGCGCTGCAGGTGCGCATGCTCAACACGGGCAAGGGCGCGGCGGTACAGAGCCTCAGGTCCCAATCGGACAAAAACGCCTACCACGCGCGCATGAAAAAGGTGCTCGAAAACACGGAAAACCTCGACATTTTGCAGAGCGAAGCGACGGAAGTGCTCACGGAAAACGGCAAAGTGACGGGGGTCAAGACCGCTTTCGGCGAGATCATCCGCGCGCGCGCGGTCGTTTTGGCGACGGGCGTCTATCTGAAAGGCGAGATCGTGGCGGGCGAATACAAACAAAGTTCGGGGCCCAACGGCTTCGCGCCCGCAAACCTTCTCACGCAAAACCTCATAGAGCTCGGCTTCAACGTGCGCCGCTTCAAGACGGGCACCCCCGCGCGGGTGGACGGGCGCACCATCGACTATTCCAAGCTCGAAATACAAAACGGGGATACGGACATCTATCCCTTCTCCTTCCTCTCCAAACGGGTGCCGCAAAAGCAGAGGCCCTGCTATCTCACCTACACCAACGAAAAGACGCACGCCGTCATCCGCGCCAATCTGCACCGCTCCCCCCTCTATGCGGGCGTCATCAAGGGCACCGGCCCCCGCTACTGCCCTTCCATCGAGGACAAAGTGGTGCGCTTTGCCGACAAAGAGCGGCACCAGCTCTTTTTCGAGCCCGAATGCGCCGGTTCCAACGAAGTGTATGTGCAGGGGATGTCCTCTTCTCTCCCACACGACGTGCAGCGGGAGATGTACCGCACCGTGGCGGGGCTGGAACACGTCAAGATCATGCGCTACGCCTACGCCATCGAATACGACTGCATCGACACCCTCGACGTCTATCCAACCCTCGAATTCAAAAAGGTGGAAGGGCTGTACACGGCGGGGCAGATCAACGGCACGAGCGGCTATGAAGAAGCGGCGGCGCAGGGGCTCGTCGCGGGGCTGAACGCCTCCCTCACACTGCGCGGCAAAGAACCGCTCATCCTCCGCCGCGACCAAGCGTATATCGGGGGCCTCATCGGCGACCTCGTCACCAAGGGCACCAACGAACCTTACCGCATGATGACTTCCCGCGCCGAATACCGCATACGGCTCAGGCAGGACAACGCGGATTTCCGCCTGACGGAACTCGGGTATAAGGCGGGGCTCGCGAGCGCGGCGCGGTATAAAAAAATGCTCGCGCGCAAGAGAGAGGTCGAAGGCATCCTGCAAGAGCTCGACGCACGCCTTTCCCCCAAAGAAGCGGAAGGCTTTTTGCGCGAACACGGGTTTGAAAACCTCTTCGGCGGCATCAGCTATGCGGACATGATCCGCCGCGCCATCGACCCCGCCGAGATCGTGCGCCGCTTCGGCATCCTCAAAGGCAGGGCGCGGGCGGATATAGAGACCGCCGTCATCGACGTGAAATACGAAGGATATATCAGGCGGGAGACGGAGCTCATCGAAAAGGCGAAGGCGCTCGAAGACAAAAAGCTGCCCGCAGACATCGATTACGAAAAGATCGACGGGCTGCGCCTGGAAGCGCGGCAAAAGCTCAACAAGATCCGTCCCGAAAACCTCGGGCAGGCGGGGCGCATCTCGGGCGTGAACCCCGCGGACATCGCCGTCCTGATGGTCTATCTCTCCTTGAAACACGCTTAAAACCCGCCGAAAAATATGCAAAGGCGGCGCTCCGAAAGGGTAAAACTTTCTAAGCGCCGCCCCTTTTTTATCCTGTTTTTGCCTCGTTTTTACAAGACGTACGCCCTTTTTTGCGCCGTTTTACGGTCTGCGGCGATTTTTCGGCGCGGGCGCTCGGGTCCTTTGCGCCGTTTTACGGCTTGCGGCGATTTTTCGGCGCGGGCGCGGCAAAAAATTCATTGCGCGAAGATGCGCACAAAACTGCACACGCGCGCGGAGTCTTCCTCCCCGTTCCCCTCGAAACGGACGGGCAGGACGCAGCGCGTTTTGCCGCCCGCCTCCTTTTCGCGCACCTCTTCCAACGATTCTTCGGGAATGAGAAATTCCCGCACATATTCCGCCTCGCCCTGGGTATAGAGGAGCCTGCCTTCAAACAAAACGATGCCGCCGACGGTGATCTTGAGCGGCTTGCCGTTGTCCTCTGCGCGCAGGCGCACGGAGAGCACGTTCTGCCGCGCGGGCAGGACCGCCATGTCGTAAGCAAACCAGCCGCCCGCGCGGGCAAAGCGGTAAGTGCCGTCGTCCGTGACGCCGGGCGCGTTCTCCGCGCGCATGGCGTGCAGGGCGTCGTTTTCATACTGACCGTACCCGGGCTGCACCGTGTCGACGAGCTCGCGGCTGTCGAACGTTTCGGGGCGGCGCTCCCCCTCTTCGAGATACCAATAGATACCGTAACGCTCTTTATAGCGCTTGAAATGGGGAGAAAAGCGCAGGGGGATGTCCGCGCCCGTGAGCAAAAAGTCCTCCCCGTCCTTTTGGAAAAAGGCGGATGGGTCCTCCAAAAACGCCTGCACGGAAGGGAAATACAGCCGCTCGGTCGCGACGATCTTGCGTTCGGGGATGGTGACGTCTACCCCCGTGACCGTCTCCGTCATCGCCTCTTTGCCGAGGTCCGCCGAGAGCACCGCGGGCCCGTAGCGGAAGGCGTAGCAGTTTTTCGCGTCGGGCAGATTTTCCGCCGTGATGCGTTCGGGCAGGCGCACCCTTATCGTGTCGCCCGCGCGCAGCTCTGCCGCGATATGCCCGTTCTCTTCCGAAACCGCCTCGCTCTGCCCGTTTTTGACGATATGCGCCCCCCTTTTCGCCCAGGCGGGAACGCGGAAATACACTTTCAGCGGCTTTGCCGCCCGTATCAGGGTAAACGTCGCCGTGTCCGAGAAGGGGAAATCTTCTTCCATCTCTGCCGAGACCGCATCCGTCTCCAGGCGGGAAGAGAAATACAGTTCGACGTACAGTTCCCCCTGTTCCCCGCCGTAATAAATGCTGTCGCCCAGCTTTGTGAAGCTCTCCATGCCGCTGCCCGTGCAGCACCAGAATTTGCTGTAAGGCTCGCCGAACACCTTGAAAAACCCGCTCGCCATCGGCTGGGAAGAGGTCGTCATGCCCGTTTCGGGGTTTTGCGAAGAGAGGATGGAGTTGACGTAGGCGTTCTCGTAAAAATCGGTATATTTTTTATCCCCCGTCAATGTAAAGAGCAGGCGGGAGAGTTTGAGCATATTGTAGACGTTGCACGTCTCGCAGTTGCAGTTGGTGCGCTCGCCGTCGAGGATATAGTCGGGGCCGAAATGCTCCCACTCCGAATTTCCGCCCGTGATATAGGTATGGCGGGAGACGACGGTATCCCAGAACGTTTTTGCCACCTCGAGATAGCGGGAAGCGTCCACCGTGCCGCCGCCGAACACCTTGCCGTGCAGCGTGAGATAGCGGTTGAGCGCCCCCAACACCTTGGGGATGGTGGTGTTGGCGTGCCTGTCCTTTAAGTTGTCTTTGCCCGCGGCGAGGATGACGTCAAAGAGGGCCTCTTCGTCGAAGGCGTGGGCGGCGAGGGCGTGCTCCGCCCTGCCCGTAATGCCGTAAAGGGTATAGAGGCAGTCGTTCATGCCGCCGTATTCGACGGACAGGACACGTTTCTGCGTTTCGCCGTCCCAGCGCGACACCCTGCGAAAGACCCAGTCCCCGAGGGCGGAAGCGACCGCCTTCGCCCTGCCGATACCCGCCAGGATATATAGGTCGCACAGCCCCGCGATGAGCTTGTGCATGGTATACCAGGGGACCCACGCCTCGCGCGTAATGTCCGTGCGGCCCGCCTCGACGTTGTCAAACTGCGCTTCGGCGCCCCCCTCGACGGGCAGCGCGCCCCAGATAAAGCCGCTCTCGCCCTGTTTTTGGCATTCGTACAGCCCTTCGGCGATCTTTTCCGCCTTTTGCAGGAAGGCGTCGCGGTCCGCCCCGGGCGTGGCGGGGTTGACCGCCGCCTGCGCGAGGGCGGTCATGTAATGCCCGAGGGTATGCCCCGCGATGAGGGAAGTTTCCCAGCCGCCGTAGCGGGCATACGGGGTAGAGAGCCCCGCATTTTCGTAAAATCCCGCCAGCAGCCTGCCCTCTTCTATGGAAAGAAGGTACGCCCTCTCCTTTTTAAAAGCGTTGCGCGAATAGGCGTCTTTGATGGTCACGTTCTTTAACGGGATGGTGTGCAGTTTCATAACGGTTCTCCTTGCCGCCGCGGGCGGCTCTTTTCCATGCAAAATTATATCCCACCGCCGCCCGTTTGTAAAGCCCTTGCCGAAAATTTTGTCCGAAAACGCCGCCTTTTCCGTCAAAAAAGGCAGCCGCCGCCGCGAATTATAACAAAATACGCTACAATTTAAAATAATTTTTAATATTTTTCACAAAGTATTGACGCAGCCGCAAAACGGACGTATAATAAAACCGTAA
This sequence comes from uncultured Clostridia bacterium, assembly GCA_944376445.1. GTDB lineage: Bacteria > Bacillota > Clostridia > Christensenellales > Borkfalkiaceae > Borkfalkia. The sequence continues at coordinate 4,686 of CALWCR010000059.1, forward strand.
AAAGGGCTGCAGCTTTTTACAAAAGCTAAAACCAAGGGGAAAACTATTATGAAAAAAATATGGAAAGGGATCGCCATCGGGGTGCCGTGCTTTATTTTTGTGGCAGCGATCGCACTGCTCCTTCTGATCTTATGGGCAAACGGAGCCTTTGGGCCCGACCCCGTATCCTTCCGCGAATGTGAATTTATCAGCGATTCGATCGAAACAGAGACGGAAGGCAGCGAATTTTCTCAATACGACGGGTTCCGCGTCGTCTTTGAGATCGCGGAAAAAGAAGACGACGACTGTTGGGGGACCCTGCAAGACGGGCAAAAACTTGAAGACAACGTCTATTACCGCGCCCGCCTGTTCGGGCGCACGGGGCAGACGGAGAGCGAGATCCCTCTGCATCTTGCGGGAAAAAAAGGTACTTTTATCCTTTTTGATTACCCGCAGCCCGACCCCGGATTCAGGATCCGTTTTGACCTAAAAGGCAGCGGCAAAGAAAACATGATCGACGGTCTGAGCGTCATCATCGGCGAACTCGACGGGCATACGACTTTTTTGACCATCCGGTTTACCCTTGTCGAAGACTGACCAAACAGACGACGCGCCGCCGCAAGTACGCTTGCGGCGGCGCTTTTTTATAGATTTTTCGATTTTTCGCGCTTTTACGGGTGCAACTTCGCGGTTTTTCGTTTTTTTGCGCCTTTTCGGCGGGATTTTTTCTGCGCGCCTTATTTTCCGACGGTGTAAGAGGTGCCCTGCGGCGTGTCCGTGAGGAGGATCCCCTTTTCGGCAAGATATGCGCGGATCCTGTCCGCCTCGGCGTAATCTTTCGCCTTTTTCGCGGCGGCGCGCTCGGCGATGAGCGCTTCGATCTCTTCCGCGGAAAGGGCGGCGCGCTTCTCTTCTTCCTTTTCAAACAAGCCCAAAGAGAGCACCTTTTCAAAGTCCGCGATCAGGGCGCGCGCCGTGGCGCCGTTCAGATCCTTCGCCTTGACGACGTCATAGAGGGCGGTGACGGCGAGGGAGGTGTTGAGGTCGTTGTCTAAGGCGTCCGTGAACTTTTTGTTATAGCGGGCGAACGCCTCCGCGTCCAACTCGCCCTCCTCGGGCAGCGACAGCACCTTCGCCTTGAGTTTTTTATAGGCGTTGGCGGCGTTGGCGAGGTTTTCTTCCGAATAGACGAGCGATTTGCGGTAATGGGAAAGGAGGCAGAAAAAGCGGTATTCCATGGGAGAAAAACCGTCTTCTCCCATCTTTTTGAGGGTCAAAAACCCGCCCGAGGACTTGCTCATCTTGCCCCCCGCCGTGTTGAGATGGAGGACGTGGAACCAATAATTGCACCACTTGTGCCCGAGGTATGCCTCGCTCTGGGCGATCTCATTGGTGTGGTGCGGGAAGACGTTGTCTATGCCGCCGCAGTGGATGTCGACGTATTCGCCGAGGTATTTCATGGCGATGCAGGAACACTCGATGTGCCAGCCGGGGTAACCTATCCCCCACGGGCTCTCCCATTTGAGTGCCTGGTCTTCAAATTTCGATTTGGTGAACCAGAGGACGAAGTCGTTTTTGTTGCGCTTGTTGCCGTCCTCGCCCACCCCTTCGCGCACGCCCACTTCGAGGTCGTCTTCCTTGAAATTGAAAAAGACATGGTAGTCTTTGAGTTTGGACGTGTCGAAATATACGTTGCCGCCCGCAAGATAGGCGTACCCCTTTTCGATGAGGGAAGAGATGACGCGGATGAAGTCTTCCACGCAGCCCGTCGCGGGCTGCACGACGTCCGGGCGCTTGATGTGCAGCGCCTCGCAGTCGGCAAAAAAGGCGTCGGTATAGAATTTCGCCAGCTCCATGACCGTCTTATGCTCGCGCCTGGCGCCGAGCAGCATCTTGTCCTCGCCGCTGTCCGCATCCGAAGAGAGATGGCCGATGTCGGTGATGTTCATCACCCGCGTCACGTCGTAACCGCGGTACCTGAGGTACTTTTCGAGCACGTCTTCCATCAGATAGGTGCGTAAGTTCCCGATATGGGCGAAATTGTACACCGTCGGCCCGCAGGTATACATTTTGACTTTGCCCGCCTCGTGCGGGACAAATTCTTCGATCTGCCTCGAAAGGGTGTTGTACAGCTTCATAGATCTCTCCTTGCGCCGCGCCGCGGCAGGATATTGTTCGTTCCGATACAGCATTATACCCCATCGGCGGAAAAATGTCAATCTTTCCCCGCGCGCCGCTCCCCGCCCCGCGCAGAAAAAATGCCCGCCGCCCGCCCTCTCTTTTGCGGAAGGAAAAAACGGGCGCGCGCCCTGCGCACATCTTCTTTAATTCGGCAAAAGCCGCCGTATTGCGCGCGCGCAGCCGCTGTATAATGGGCGCAGACGCCCGTAAAGGGCGCACTCTTGCCCCCGGAGGCTCTCATGCACAAGATCCGTTTCGGATACGGCTACGCCGCCGCGCTCATCTATGCGGCGCTCGCCGCCGCCATGTTCCTTTTCAACTTCACCATGGACCGCTTTGAACCCTTTTCCCTCGCCCTCCTTTGCGCCATGCCCGCCTGCGGGCTCGACCCGCTCCTTTCCGCCCTCCTCTTTACGGCGGCGGGCGCCGTGTCGCTGACGGCGGGGTGGATCCCCTTTCTCGTCTACGCGGGCGCGGGACTCTATCTCGGCGGCGTGTTCTTCATATACGCGCGCGCAAAACGGCAAATGCGCGCGGAGCTCGCCCTCTGGCTGCTGCCCGCCGCCGCACTCTTTGTATGGCTGTTCGGGAAATACGTCTACGCCGACTACATCCGCGCCCTGTGGGCGGGCGGGGCGATCTACATACTCTGCTTCATCGTGACGGGGGCGCTCGGCTGCCTCTTTTTCCGCGCGGGGCGCTGCCGCCTGACGGCGGAAGAGCTCATCTTCTGCGCCGCCGCTGCCGCCGCGGCGGGCATCGGTTTTTATAAGCTCGCGGGGGAATACGTCTACGGCGCCGCCGCCCTTCTCGTTCTCCTGTTCTGCCTCGGGCTCGCGCAAAACGCCAACGCCGTCGTCTGCGCGCTCGTCATCGCGCTGCCCGAAGCGATCGTAAAAAGCGCCTCTTCGGGCAGCCTGCAGCTTTTCCCCCTCGCCGCCCACGCGCTCTGCGCGGCGGCGGGGCTCGCCTTCTGGCGGGCGGGAAAATTCCCCGCTTCCCTCGCCGTGTTCCTCACCGCCGTGCTCTTGCGCTACGCCGCCTCGGGCTATGCGGGCGCGCTGCCCGAAGACGGCTTCTGGCTGAGCCTGCTCGTTCCCCTCCTGCCCTGCATGGTCTTCGCGCTCGCGCCCGAAAAAAAACTGCAGCAATGGTCGCGGACGCTGAAAAAATACGGCGAAAAACAGCTCACGCGGCTCGCCATCAACGGAGAGCGCGCCCTGACGGCGGAGCGGCTGTTCGAGATGGCGGACGTCTTCCGCGAGATCGAAAACGCCTTCGCCGCGCTGGAGACGGAGGCGGAAGATAGGGACGGTGCCCTCAAAGCGATGGAAGACGGACTGTATGACGCCATCTGCAAAGAATGCGAAAACCGCGAAAACTGCGCGGAGCACGGGGTGGGCGCTTCCCTCTCCAAACTCGTCGCGGTGGGCGCGGGCAAGGGCAAAGTCAACCTCATCGATATGCCCTCCCTCCTCTCGGCGGAATGCGTAAATCCCTCGGGCATACTCTTTTATCTCAACAAACTGCTCGCCGAATACCGCAGGCACGCCATCGACATGGAAAACGCCGCCCTCGGGCGCAAGCTGCTGCAAGATCAGGCGGGGTGCGTGGGCGAAATGCTCAAAACGCTCGCCGTGGAGCAGTCACGCCCGCTCGGCACATCCCCCGAAAAAGAGCGCGAACTCTTCTCCTCGCTCGCCAAGGCGGGCGTCGTCTGCCAGGAAGCGATGGTGACCGAAAAGGGCGTTTCCCTCACCGCCGCGGGCAAGTACGACACGGCTACCATCCTGCGCGCGGTCGAAGGGGTCTTTTCCCCTGCCGTGCTTTCCAAAAAGCGCGCCCTCGCCGCGGATAAATACTGTTACGAATTCAAAAAACGCCCCCGCTATGACGCGGCGTTCGGCGCCGCGTCCGTCAAAAAGGAGGGAGAAAGCGCCTCGGGAGACACCCATTCCGTGCTGAAAATAGACGAACGCACCTTTCTCATGGCGCTCTCCGACGGCATGGGCAGCGGCGAATACGCCCGCACCGTTTCGGAGACGACCATCTCCCTTCTGGAGAGCTTTTACCGCGCAAAACTGCCGCCCGAACGCATCCTCGAGACGGTCAACCGACTCCTTTCCTTCAATAAAGAAGAGAGCTTCGCCTGCGCGGACATCGCCGCGGTCGATCTGGACGACGGGTTTGCGGACATCGTCAAGATCGGCTCCCCGCTCGGCTTCATCCTCTCGAAAAACGAGATCGAGATCCTCGGCAGCGAATCCCTCCCCCTCGGCATTCTGGACGGCGTGCGCCCCACGACGCTGCGCAAACAGCTCGGCGACGGGGATACCCTGCTCTTTATCAGCGACGGGGTGACGGACGCCTTCGGTTCGAGCGCGGACATCGCCGAATTTTTACAGGGGCTCTCCCCGCACAACCCTCAATCGCTCGCCGACGCCGCCGTGCAGGAAGGGCTCCGCAGGCAGGGAGGCGCCGCGCGCGACGATATGACCGCCGTGGCGGCGCGCCTGTTTTCCCGCGAAACGGCCTAAAAAAAGCGGCAGGCAGGCTGGATTTTCCCTCGGATACAAGCTACAATGGATATGCGGCGGGGAAATTTGAAAAGCGGGAGGCGGACGGAATGCAGCCCTTTCTCTTTCACCTGAGGCTGAAAGACGCACAAGACGGCCTGATCGAGGCGGCTAAAAACCTTTTCGCCTCCTGAAAGGGGGTCAAGGTTGGAACTTTATGAACTGGCGGGCTATCTCGGCCGCTGCGGGGCGGACGTCGTCGCCGTGGGCGCGGCGGTGGCGGCGCTCGACTTTGCCGCCAAAAAGCTGCTCAAAGGCAGGCTTTCGGCAAAGTGCGTCGTGTTTTTGCCCTTTCTCCTGGGCGTGGCGCTCTACTTCGCGTACGGGGCGCTGTTCATCGGAGATACGGCGCAAAACGCGGCGCTGTTCGTGAAAAGCGGCTTTTCCTGCGGCTCCTTCGCGACGGCGGCAAGGGTCATTTTGTCGCAGTTTTTCACGAAGGGAACGCTCTCGGACAGGCAGACGCTGCGCACGGAATGCGTCAAACAGCTTCTGGCGCCGTATAAGGCGCTCACCGACGAAGAGGCGGCGGGCATCGCTTCCCTGGCGGAGACGGACGAACTGCGCGCGAAGGAACTCATCCGTTCCCTCTGCGAAGATGCGCCCGATCCGGCGGCGGAGATCGTGCTCGGCGCCCTCAGGGCGGTGTGATTTCCTTGCGGGTATCCGCGGGCGTTTTGCCCGCGGATATTTTTATGCCCGTTGCATATACTCACGGCGTATGAAAAACTTTACTTCCTCCTGCAAGGAAAATACCGCCGCGCTCAAAGCGCTCCTCACTTCCGAAGACATCCTCGTCTACACCTTCTACACAAAAGACGGCAAAGAATGCGCCGCCGTCTATGCGGACGGCATGACGGACAAGGCGCTCCTCGGCGAAGCGCTCGCGCGCCCGCTCGCCGCCGGCGACGCGCCGCCGAGCGCCGAGGAGGCGGCAAAGCGCATCCTGTGCCCCGAAAGCAAATTGCTGCAAAGCCCTTGCGAAGCCGCGCGGGAAGTGCTCGCGGGCAACGCCGTCCTCTTTGTCGACGGGGCGGAAGGCGCGCTCGCCGCGGGGCTGAAAAAGATCTCCCTGCGCGCCGTCGCGGAGCCGCCCGGCTCCATCGCCGTCAAGGGCCCGCGGGAAGGGTTCATCGAGGACCTGAAGACGAACATGGCGCTCGTGCGCAACCGCCTGAAAACGCCGCGGCTCATCTTCAAGACGCTGACCGTCGGGCGGCAGAGCGGCACGGCGGTCGCCGTCGGCTATCTCGACGGGATCGCCGACGGAAAGATCGCCGCAAAGATCGAAGAGCGGATCCGCGCCATCGACATCGACGGCGTGCCCGATTCTTCATATGTGGCGAAATTCCTCGCCGAACGCCCCCTCTCCCTCTTCAAACCCGCAGGCACGACGGAAAAGCCGGACGTATTGGCGGCAAAGATGCTGGAAGGGCGCGTCGCCATACTCGTGGACGGCTCCCCCATCGCGCTCACCCTGCCCTATCTCATCACGGAGGACTTCCAGGGCGCGCAGGACTACTTCGCGTCCTTTTACCGCGCGACGGCTTCCCGCCTCATCCGCTTTTTCGCCGTCTGCCTCTCCCTCTTTCTGCCCGCCTTTTATGTGGCGGCGCAGCTTTTCAAGCTGCAGCTTCTGCCCCTCGGCTTTCTTCTGACCATCGCGGGCAGCGTGCGCGGCATCCCCCTCCCGCCCGGGGCGGAACTTTTTTTCCTGCTCGTCGTCTTGGAGATCCTCATCGAAGCGAGCATACGGATGCCCAAGTACGTCGCGCTCGCACTTTCGGTGACGGGGGCGCTCGTGCTCGGCGACACGGCGGTCAAGGCGGGGCTGGTCTCCTCCTCCGCCATCATCATCATGGCGCTGAGCGGCATCGCCGCCTATACGGTGCCCGAACTGGTCGGCACCGTCTCCCTTTTGCGGCTCGTCTACGTCGTCGTGGCGGGGAGCCTCGGGCCCTTCGGGGTGCTGCTTCTGACCGCGCTCATTCTCATAGACCTCGTCACCTCCGACGCCTACGGCTGCCCGCCCCTCGCGCCCTTTTCCCCGCTCGTAAAAAAAGACCTCAAAGATTCCGTATTGAAGGCCCCGCTCGCGAATATGCGCGAGCGCCCCGCCGTTTTCGGCACAAAAAACAAGACACGTCTCAAAAAAAATCTGCCAAGGTGAACCATGGATAAAATCAAACTCCGCCAGATCTGTTTTTATTTTGCGGCGGTGATGCCCGTCGCCAAGATGCTCGTATACCCCACGGCGCTCGTCTACCGCGCGCGCAGCGGGCTGCTCTTTTCCGCGCTTTTGAACTTTTTGGCGGAAGGGCTGATCGTCCTTCTCGTCATGCTCGCCGCCAAAAGGACGGGCTGCTCCCTCTTCGGGCTCATACGGCAGAAATTCGGCGACGCCGCCGCGCGCTGCGTGTACGGGCTGTTCGCCCTCTTTTTCCTCTTTTCCGCCCTTCTGCCCCTCATGGAACAAAAAAATTTCGTCCTGCAAGTGATGTATGAGAACACCCCCTCCCTCATCTCCTTTGCCCCCTTCTTTTTTGTCTCCTTCTATGCCGCCGTCAAGGGCTTCAAGAGCATCGGCAGGCTGGCGGACATCGCGCTGCCCGTCTTTGTCCTCTCCTTCGCCGCGCTCATCCTCCTCGCCCTGCCGCATGCCGATTTTTCCGCCCTCCTGCCCCTCCTTGCCGTGCCCGCCAAAAAACTCGCCGCGGGCAGCCTGTTCAGCATCAACTGGTATACCGACTGCGCCTTTCTCCTCTTTTTCCTCGGGCACTTCAAATACGAAAAGGGCGGGGCGGTCAAAGTGCTCTCCGCCTATGCCGCGGGGAGCGCGGCGGTCCTTTTGTTCCTCGCCGTCTTTTACGGCGTCTTTTCGGACATTGCCGTGCGCCAGCAAAACGCCATCGCGCAGATCTCCAAATACACGACCTCCCTCTCCTCCCTCGGCAGGGCGGACTATCTCTTCGTCTTTGCGCTGGCGCTGATCGTCATCATCCGTATGTGCGTTCCCGTGCAGATGTGCGTGCACTGCGCCTCCGCGGCGATCGGCTGCAAGCCCTTCTTCCCCGCGCTTGCCGCCAACGCCCTGCTCCTGGCAGCCGCCGTATTTTTCAACTATTCTTATCTGGAAATACAGACCCTCTTCACGCAGAAGCTGTGGCCCCTCTTTTTCCTGTTCGCCTATCTCGTGCCCGCGGCGGCGCTCCTTCTTTGCGGGAGGAAAAAGCATGAATAAAGTCTGGACGCGCATCTTTCTCATCGCGGCAGCGGCGGCGTTCATCCTCTTCATCTCCAACGATTTCGGGCTCATCGACATACGGGAGACGGCGATCGTCGTCGCGCTCGGCATCGATATGCCAAACGAAGGCGACGGGCTGGACGTGACCGCGCAGATCGCCGTGCCCGCCTCCGCGGGGAGCGGGCCCGCGGGCAACGTGACCGTCAAAAACGCGCGTTCGGTGGGAGACGCCGTCGCCATGATGAACCGCGAGACGGGCTGGTATCCCACCCTCGTGCACTGCCGCCTCGTGCTCGTCGGCGAAGCGCTCACAGAGCGCGACCTCTTCGACGCGCTCGATTATTTTCTGCGCAACGATTCGGTGGAGGACTCCTGCCTCGTCGCCGTGTGCAGCGGGCGGGCGGAACAGATCATGGCGGCAAGATCCCCCGTCGGGGACATCTCGGCGGAAGCCGTGCTCAAAGTGCTCTCCGCGGAGGCGCA
>CALWCR010000060.1 GCA_944376445.1 uncultured Clostridia bacterium
CCCGCACCATCTTGGCGGCGCTTTGCAGGAGTTTGCGCTGGCGGGCGGCGCACATGGCGAGCACCTCTTCGCTCCATTCGGCGACGGCGGACGGCTCTTTGCGGAACATCCCCTCCCCCGAACAGGGAGCGTCGACCAGCACTTTGTCAACATACCCCGCGAAGCGCTCTTCCAGGTCGGCAGGATCCGCCGAAATGACGACGGCGTTGGCAACGCCCGCCCGTTCGGTATTTTCCGAAAGCACCGCCGCGCGCGAGGGGATCTTTTCGTTGAGGACGAGGATGCCCTCCCCGCCCATCGCCGCCGCGAGCTGCGTGCTCTTGCCGCCGGGCGCGGCGCAAAGATCGAGCACCTTTTCCCCGGGGCGGACGTCCAAAAGGGGCGCGACGCACATGGCGCTCGGCTCCTGCACATAAAAAAGCCCCGCATGGAAGAACAGGCTCTTCCCGGGTTTTTCGTCCGAAATATAATATCCGTGCTCCGCCCAGGGCACTTTTCCCTCTGTCTGCAGCGCGCCCAGGCGCAAAAACGCGTCGTCGCCGATCTTTAAGGCGTTTACGCGCGCGCCCCTGACGGGCGGAAGGTCCAAACAGGAAAGATACGCCTCCGCATCGGGGAGGGTGCGCCGTATGCGCGCCTCAAATTGCTCTGCCGGTCTCATTCTTCCTCCGCCCAGATCATCCGCTTGAAATCGGAGAGGGTGTAGATGGCGCCGATCGCCCCCTCGCCGTGCAGTTTGTGCGCCGCGTCGCGGCGGACGCTCGTGTCGCCGTCCTCTTCCACAAAGACGTTGCAGCCGGAAAGTTTGAGAGAATATTTGCCGCCGCGCGCCACGATCGCCTTGACGAGCCGCTTGGCGAGGGGCAGATCTTCTTCAATGCTGCGCGAAAAACTGAAACGGCAGCCCTTGAACTCGCGAGACTGCGGGCGCACGCGGTAACCGAAGACAAAGTCGTTGAAGCGCGCGCGGCGCTCCCCTTTTTCACGCTTAGCCCTGACCTTTTCGCTCAGGTACTTTGCGCGCGCCTGCGAAGAGCAGTTGGAGAACTGAAAATCGCCGATCTTGCCGGGGCGGATCATATATTTTTCGAGGAGGGCGGGCAGGGTGCAGCCTTCCTTTTCGCACATCGCTTCGGCGATGCGCATGGTCGCATACGCGTCGTCCGCGGCGCAGTGCGGGGTATAGTCGATCTCGAAGATCTGCGTGAGCGCTTCCAGCCCCGCCTGGCGGTCGAAGGTGTTGGTCATCGCCATGTACAATACCTGCGTATCCGCGAAGCGGAAACAGAACGAGGGCAGCTTATAGCGCTTGGTCTCCAGGCACAAATACTTGACGTCGTTGACGGCGGCGTGCCCGAACACGAGCTTGCCCTCCCCTTCCAAAATCTCGCGGATGCGCGGATAAAAATGGGGAAAATCGGGATATTTTTTAAACTCCGCATAGTCATACGGCAAGACGATCCCCTCACCGCCGCGGTCGGTCAGATGAAATTTCCCGTTCGGGTTGATGAGAATATCCTCTTTTTTTAGGATATTAAACTGTTCGTCGCAGATACAATAGCCGAAGACGCAGATCTTCGCCACATTTTTATAGACACAAGCACATTCAATGTCGAAAAAGACGTATTCCATAACCGCCGACCATACTTATATTCCGATTGATTATATCACATACGGGCGGATATGTAAAGTTATTTTCGTAAGGCAAACGCGGCACGCCCGCCCTTTTCCTATGGGCGGAAGCGCTCCCCGCAAAACGGGACCGCCCGCCGCAGATCTGCGGCGGGCGTGCACTATGCCCGGCGAAGCGTCACGCGCCTTTAATGCGCGCAAGGTCGGTATTGTCCTTCTTTTCGTCTTTGAGCTCCCTGACGGGGTGCGCCCTGTCCTCGCAGCGGTAATCCCTGCCCGTCTTTTTGATGCTCTTTTCGATGACCATATGGCTGGCGAGGGTATTGACGTTGCCCTGCACCTCTTTGTTGTACGAGAAAAAGCGGTGCCTGTCGGGGAGGCTGTCCACCTCTGCAAAGGATTCGGCGTTGCCCGAAAGGCGGACGCTTGCGAGCACCTTGCGGATATACTCCTTCTGCGGCGAAAAGGAGAGAAGTTCGGGAAATTCGCCCCCTTCGGGAAAGAGCTGCTGCCAGACTTTGCCGTCATAGCGCTCCAAAAGTTCGGCGGCGTAGCGAAGGTGAGAGAGTTCCTCTTCAAAATGCATGAGCCAGATGTCTTTGATGCGCGCGTCCGTCTCGTCCTGATAACATGACCAGTACAGATAGCATTCGGTATATTCGTGCATGACCATGCAGTCGAACATACTGACGGTGGGGTCGGAAAGGCAGCCGTACCCCGTGACATGCTGCTCTTCGATCATGGCGATCTCCGAATACAGCCTGCGCCCGAGCTCCGTTTCGTGAAGGTCGGCGATGTTGAGATAATAGTTCATCGTCTGCTGCTCCGCCGCCGTGATGATGCCGACGTTGAGGCGTGTCACGGGGTCATTGAGGTAATTGTTGATATAAAAGCGCACGTCGTCGAAGGGATGGCGCGGCTCGGATACGGTCGGACGGCCCGGCATGATCTCGGTATAACTTCCGACCAGTTTTTCCGCATGGATGCCCCGCTCGAAGTCGAGAAGGTCCGCGTACCTGTACAGATGGTCGAAATCTTCCAGCAAAGCAAAATCCAGCTGATTTTTGACATACTCGTTCTTTTCCCGCTGCGCGAGGATGGCGGTGAGGTCGACCGCGAGCTGTTCATAGCCGATGGTGTGTTCGAGCGCGCTCTCGTTTTTCGGTTTCAGATTGGCGATGCGCTTTTGCTGCTGCTGTTCGCCGCGGCGGATCATCGCCATGGCGCGGCGGACGTCGTTGTTCGTGCAATGGCGGGTAAAGCGGGAAGTGTTCCAGATCGCTTCAAATTCGGTGCCGTTCATGAGAATGACGCGCACCCGCGTATACGGGTCGGCGCTCTCTTTGTCATACGGCTTCACGTTGATGTTTTTCCAGTTTTTGTAGATCTTGTCGATGGGTTTTGATTTTTCCTGAAAGGGATTCATACCGTCCTCCTGATTTTTTGCAAATATTATGCCCGACGGCAACTTTTTTTATGCGGAAAAATTGCTTTTTGCCCGCCGTTTGTGATAAAATAACGGCAGAAAGGGACGGAGGTGAAAGAATGCTCTGCGCCATCATCGCCATGCAAAACGAAGCGGACGCCCTCTTGAAACAGGCGCGCACGGCGCGCAAATACACCCTCTTCGGCAAAGACGTCTATGAAGGCGAGGCGTTCGGAAGACCCTTCCGCCTGCTCCTTGCGGGCGTCGGCAAGACGAACGCCGCTTCCGCCGCCATGCTCGCCGTCTCCGCGCTTAAAGCGGACAGGCTCTTGAATTTCGGGCTTGCGGGCGGCATTTCGCAGGCGGCGCAGCTCGGGAAGATCTTCCGTATCGCGCGCGCCGTGCAGTACGACTTCGACCTGAGCGAAGTGAACGGCACCCCTAAAGGCACCCTCAACGAATACGCGGAGCCCTATTTTCCCCTTGCGGGCGGAGATACGGCGTTCGCGAGAGGCGCCCTCGCCACGGGCGACAAGCTGACAAATTCCCTTAGCGACCTTCCGCTCCTTTACGGGCTTGCGGCGGACGTAAGGGACATGGAGGGCGGCGCGGTCGCACACGTCGCGCATTTTTCGGGCGTTCCCCTCTATTCCTACAAAGCCGTATCCAACAAGATCGGCGCGGAGAGCGTCGCCCAATACAGAGAATACACCGCCCGCGCGCTGGACGCGCTGGCGGAAAATATGCAGACCATATTCGGAGAGATCGATGGATAAGATACCTTCTTTTCAGAAAGACCACAACAAACTCCTGCCCGGGCTGTACATGAGCGTCGCCACGAACGGCGTCGCCACCTTCGATCTGCGCTTCAAGCGCCCCAACGAAGGGGATTACATCCCGCAGGCAGCCCTGCACAGTATCGAGCACATGATGGCGACCGTCCTGCGCAACGGGCCGCATAAAGAGGACATCGTCTATTTCGGGCCGATGGGCTGCCGCACGGGATTTTATCTTCTGAGCGAAAACATCGGCTACGCCGAAGCCCGCGCGCTGATCGAAAAGGCGCTGGAAGAATGCCTGCGCCTTACAAGCGTGCCCGGCGCAAAAAAAGAGGAATGCGGGAACTATCTCGAACACGACCTTGCGGGCGCAAAACGGGAGTGCGCGGCATATCTTGCCCTGCTTCGCGCAGAAAACAAAGGAGAATGACGGCATGATCAGACTCGGCAGCGGCTGGGACGAAGCCCTCGCTCCCCTCTTTGAGAGCGAAAACTATCATAAGATCCGCGCATTCCTGAAAGACGAATACTCGCATCATACCGTCTACCCCGATATGTACGACATCTACAACTGCTTCAAACTCACCCCCTTGGACAAAGTCAAGGCGGTCATTTTGGGGCAGGACCCCTATCACAACGAGGGGCAGGCGCACGGACTGTGCTTTTCCGTAAAGGAAGGGACCGAACCGCCCCCTTCCCTCGTCAATATTTTTAAAGAACTGAAGGAAGACGTCGGCTGCACCGTTCCGCGCTCGGGCGACCTCACCAAATGGGCGAAAGAGGGGGTGCTCCTGCTCAACACCGCCCTAACCGTGCGCGCCCACCGCGCCAACTCACATAAAGACTGTGGCTGGACGTGGTTCACCGACAACGTCATCCGCATCCTGAGCGAAAAGCGGGATCATCTCGTGTTCATCCTCTGGGGCGCCAACGCGCGCTCCAAAAAGCCGCTCATCGACGGGAGCCGCCATCTCATCCTCGAATGCGCGCACCCCTCCCCCCTCTCCGCCTACAACGGCTTTTTCGGGTGCAGGCATTTTTCCAAAGCCAACGCATATCTTCGCTCCTACGGCATCGCCCCCATCGATTGGCAGCTGTGACCTTAAAAAGGCGCAGCCCGCTCCGCGGCAGCCGCTAAAGATCTCAACCGCAACGATCTCAGAAAACGGGCAGGGCGCAGCGCCGCTGCCCGAGAGGTATTTTTCATGAAATATATCATCGTACTCGGCGACGGCATGGCCGACCGCCCCTTAGCAGAACTCGGCGGCAAAACGCCGCTGCAAGCCGCAAACAAGCCTGCCATCGACGCGCTCGCAAAGCGCGCGGAGGTCGGGCTCTGCCGCACCGTGCCCGCAGGCTTCAAACCGGGGAGCGACGTTGCCAATCTCTCCGTCATGGGCTATGACCCGCGCCGCTGCTATACCGGCCGTTCCCCTCTGGAAGCGGTCTCCATCGGTATCCGCCTGCAGGAGACGAACGTGGCGCTGCGCGCCAACCTCGTCACTTTGAGCGGCGAAGAGCGATACGCGGACAAGCGGATGCTCGATTACAGCGCAGGCGAGATCACGACGGCGGAGGCGCGCGAGCTGATCGCCTTCCTCAAAGAACACCTCGACGGCGACGGCATGACGCTCTATGCGGGCGTGAGTTACCGCCACTGCCTCGTCGCGGACGGCGGCAAGACGGGCCACACGCTGACGCCGCCGCACGACATTACGGGCAAGCCCGTCAAAGGCTGCCTGCCTGCGGGGCCCGACGGGGCGCGCTATCTCTCTTTGATGGAGCGCTCGTATGCGCTCCTAAAAGACCACCCGATCAACCGCGCGCGCGTCGCCGCGGGGAAAAATCCCGCCAACTCCCTCTGGCTCTGGGGCGAAGGCACCAAACCCGCGCTCGAAAACTTTTACGATAAGTTCAAAAAGAAGGGCGGCGTCATCTCCGCGGTCGACCTCGTCAAAGGGATCGGCATCCTTGCGGGAATGCGCATCATCCCCGTCGAAGGCGCGACGGGCAATTACGACACAAACTTTGCGGGCAAAGCGCAGGCAGCCCTCGACGCCCTTTTGGGCGGGCTCGACCTCGTCTATATCCACATGGAGGCGCCCGACGAATGCGGGCACCAGGGGGATATCCCTCACAAAGTGTATTCCATTGAACAGATCGACGAAAAAGTGGTCGCGACCCTTGCGGAAGGGCTCGCCGCGGCGGGAGAGCCGTTCGCCATGCTCATCTGCCCCGACCACCCGACCCCCATCGCCCTGCGCACGCACGTTGCCGACCCCGTCCCCTATCTCCTCTATTCGAGCAGGCAAGATCTTTCCTGCGGCGCAAGCCGTTACGACGAAGACGCCGCCGCAGCGACGGGCATTTCCCTCGGTGAAGGTACCCTTCTCATGCAAAAGCTGCTCGCATTGTGATTTTTTTCGGCAAACAGACGGAGGGGCAGAAAATTTTTCCGTTTCCGCCCCTCTTTTTATTTGCAAATCGAAGAAAAATACTGTATAATAGTATTTGCTCAGCGAAAGTGCAAGAGTCGCCTAATGGTATGGCGCCAGCTTCCCAAGCTGGTTCCCGCGGGTTCGATTCCCGTCTCTTGCTCCATATCCGGCGGCAAAGCGCCGCTTGAAAGGCACGGACGATCCGGTCCGTGCCTTTTATTTTTGCGCCTGCCGCCTGCACGCACACAAAAAATGAAAATCCACAGCGGGCAAAGCAAGAACCGCCGCGAATGGAACACTCCCGTCCGACGGACTAAGACGCCGTAAAGGGAAAGCCCGCCCCCGCAAGGCAAAGGAAGAACCCGCCATATGTACCCCGCCCCGAAATAAAAAAATGCGCCGCAAATGAAGAGAGTTCGCCCCCGCAAGGCAAAACAAGAGCCCGCCATACATACCCCGCCACGGATAAAGAAAAACCCGCCCAGAATAAAGCGCTCACGCCCGACAAGCAAAGGAAGAGCCCGCCGCGAATGCGGCGGGCTCTTCCTTTATGCGATCTTCCCGCGCTCAGCCGAGCGAGGTGAGATCGGAATATCTCTTTTTATAGACGGTGACGTTTTTGTCGTTGTTCAAAAGTTCGATGATCCTGTCCTGAATGTCGGAAGAATACGAAGCGGAAACTTCTTCTTTCATCGTCTGATAGAAGTAGTAGGAGAATGTGCCTTCGGTATTTCTTTCATCGTACACGAAGCCTTCTTCGCCGTACACTTTGTCTGCGGGCAATGCCATGCTGACGTAGATGACGTGCCAGCCGTAGTCGGTGAGCACAACGTAGACGGTGCCCGTTCCTTCCGCGACCGCTTCCTGCGCGGCGTACTCAAATTCCGCCACATACGAGGTCGAATACCCCTTTGCCGCAACGGAATAGCCCAGATAGGTGTTGAGGCAGCCCGTATCTGTGGAATACGCGAACATCAAATCGTTGAAGGCGGAGATCGCGTTATACGACGCGCTGCCTTCCGCAAGCAGGCTCGAAGGGGTCACGTCGCCCAGCCCGAGCACGCTGCCCTTATAATAGATCGCCTGCGAATAGTCGTATTCGATGCCGCCCGCGGTGTTTTCGAGGATGAAATCCTGCGCGGTGCGGTCATAGAAGCCCGCTTCCGTGCTGCCTTCAAGGGAGAGCCCTTTATCGACATAGCCCAAATAGCCGTCCAGCTCTTCGAGGAACCCGTCGATGTCGATCTCGGCGGGGACGATCTCATATTCGTCGTCCTCTTTGGAAACGCTGCCCTGGAAAGGATATTTGCCCGCGTAGCGGTCGATGCCCGTGCCGCCGCCCGTATAGCTGTCCTTAAAGAAGAGGTAAGAAGTGCCCTTTCCGCCGTTATCGTAGTAAGAAACGCCCTCTTTCGCCGCGTCGAAGCTGTAATCTTCCTCGCCCGTGAACCAGCTCGCGCGCTGATCGGAACCGAGGATGTCCTCTGCCATGCGGTTGCGCTCGGCAAGATATGCCGCCGTCGTATTGCTGTTTTTGAAAGCGGTGAGCATATTCGACTGCGACGTGCTGAACGGCAGCAGGACGTTATAGACAAAGCCGTATCCCGCCGCGGGAGAATAGAGCACGAAAGAGCTGTCGGACATACTGTCCATAGTGCTCGTAAAGGAAGAGGAGGTACCCGTGCTCGCCTTCGCGCGCTGGGTATCGTACATCAGGTTGTAGCGGCTCTGAAGGTCCGCGTTTTCGCGCTGGGCGGTCATGTTGAGCGCCAACGTATCCGAAAACTTGTTGATCATCATCTGCTCGTACTGCGTCTTGAGTTCCACGCTGTAATAGTCGAGCGAAGCGAGGTCTGCCGCCGATTCCGATTCGTCTTTGAGATAGTTGCGGATGAGCGAATTGATGAAGGCGTTGTATGCCTTTTTGCGGGTCACGGGCGTAGAGCCGTCCACCTTTTCATATTCGCCGAGGTCCTCGTTGTAGTTGGACCCGGTATAGATCTGATAATAGAGGTTCCCCTCTTCGTCCTTCGGATAATAATCATCATCCGTCTGGTTCGCGCCCGTGGGAGTGGTGCGTGCGGTCTCCTCGTCCGTATCGCCGCCCTCCGCCGTGATGATCGCCTTTTCCTGCTCGTCGATGGCGTTGTTGATGGCAAGGCGCAGGGAATATTCGGCGAAATTCTTCTCGTCGTCGGTGAGGAAATAACCGATCATTTCCAGCACCTGTTTATCCCCTTTAAGCCCCTCCGCGTTCTTGACGCCGAGGAAGTCTTTTACCGTGAGCCCGCCCTTGACGCGGATGCCGTCCGTCGCCTGGCCGTTGCCGTCGACGACCACTTCGTAGCCGTACGCCTCGGGGTCGGCGAGCACTTCTTCGCTGAGGCTGTCGCGGTCGACGACCACTTCGCCCTCGTTGAGATAGTACAGCATCGCGTACTGCACCATGATCTTGCGGCTGACGAGCGACTGCATCATCATTTCAAAGACCTGCGCATAGGTATATGAGCCGCTCGAAACATAGCTGTAGCCGTAATTGATGAAGTAAGCGACCAGATCGCGCTTGTAGACGTTCTCCGTCGTGACGATGGAAGAGAGGTTCTCCGCGACGTCCCCTTCGAGGGCATACGAACCGCCGAAGATGGTCGCGAACATATCGTTGAGGGAATCCTCGTCGCTGCCGATATTGACTTCGGCAACGATCTGTTCCATATCCCGCTTGTTATCCGTGGAGATGAGGTCGCAGCCGGCAAACATACCGAGCCCGAACACCGCCGCCAGTACAAGGCTTATCAAGCTGATGAGTTTTTTCTTCATTGGACACTCCCAATACCGTTTAATCGCAATATACCTTATTATACCGTATTTGCGCCGCAATTGCAATCGTATTTTATGATAAAGTCGTTAAATTTTTTCGGCAAACGCGGGCTTTGCCCTCTTTTTTTGCTTAGGCGCCCTTCCCGCCCGCAGCAAAGCGCAGAAATTTCGTCATCGCGAGCATGACGTCCTTCGCGCCCGCCCCCGCGGGGAAGCGCAGCACGGGCGCCTTGGACATATCCAGCCGCACGGCGGGATATTTTTCCAGCGCCGCCGCGAGCCGTTCGTCGGCAAGGCTGTTGACGGAAGGAAGTTCCAGGCTGCCCCCCTTCGCGCCCGCGGCGATCTTGCGCACGTTGAATTTGGAAGCATACGATTTGAGCACGGCGATGACGAGAAGGTTCAAAACCTCCTGCGGCAGCCTGCCGTAGTTTTCCTCGATGGAATTGCACACCCGCTTGTAGTCATCCACCGAACGGATCTCGGCGATCTGCTTATAGCAATCCAGCCGCGAAGCGCTCGCTTCGATATATTTTTCGGGGATGAAGGCGTCCGCGCGGATGTCGAGGTCGGCGATCGTCTGCTCTTCACCCGTGAGCTCCTCTTTGAGGAGTTTGGCGTACAGTTCGTACCCCACTTTATCCATGTGCCCGTGCTGCTCCCTGCCGAGGACGCTGCCCGCGCCGCGGATCTCCAGATCGCGCATGGCGATCTTGAAGCCGGAGCCGAGCTCTGTAAATTCCATGATCGCCTGCAGGCGCTTGCTCGCCGTCTCCGTCATCACTTTTTCGGGCTTGAAGGTAAAATAGGCGTGCGCGAGCGCCGAACCGCGCCCCACCCTGCCGCGCAGCTGGTAAAGCTGAGAAATGCCCAGCCTGTCCGCGTCGATGACGATGAGGGTATTCGCCCGCGGCAGATCGATACCGTTTTCGATGATGGTCGTGGTGACAAGGATGTCCGTTTCGCCCGCGTAAAATTTCATGATGCTGTTTTCCAGCACCGCCTTGTCCATCCTGCCGTGCGCGACGCAGAGCTTGCCTTCGGGCACGATCTCCCCGATCTTCGCCGCAAAGGTATAGATGCTCTCCACCCTGTTATAGAGGATGAAGACCTGCCCGCCGCGCGCGAGCTCGCGCACGCAGGCGTCGCGGATGAGCGTCTCCGTCTCTTCGACGACGTATGTCTGCACGGGCAGGCGGCTGGTCGGCGGGGTATCGATGGTGCTGATGTCGCGTATGCCCGAGAGGGACATATGCAGGGTGCGCGGGATGGGCGTCGCCGTCATCGTCAGACAGTCGATGTCGCTCTTCATGTTTTTGATCTTTTCTTTGTGCTCGACGCCGAAGCGCTGTTCTTCGTCGAGGATCAGAAGCCCGAGGTCGGAAAATTTCACGTCGTCCGACAAAAGCCTGTGGGTGCCGATGATAAAATCGATCTTCCCCGCTTTGAGGCGGGCGAGGATCTTATCCTGCTCGGCGGGCGTCTTGAATCGGTTGAGCACTTCGATATTGACGCCGAAATCGGCAAAACGTTTGAGTGCCGTCTCGTAATGCTGGCGGCAGAGGATGGTATTGGGGCACATGAGCGCCGCCTGCTTGCCGCCGAGCACGCAAAGATACGCCGCGCGGAAGGCGACTTCCGTCTTGCCGTAGCCGACGTCGCCGCAGAGGAGGCGGTCCATCACCTTGTCCGAACACATATCCGCCTTGATCTCGGCGATGGAAGAGAGCTGATCGGGCGTCTCTTCGTATTGGAAAGCGGCCTCGAATTCCTGCATCGCCTCTTCGTTTTGCGGAAAGGCGAAACCGCGCTTCTGCGCCCGCTCGGCGTACAGTTTTTTGAGGTCGAACGCCATCTCCTTCAAAGAAGCCTTGACGCGCGCCTTGACTTTTTCAAACTCCGCACCGCCGATCTTGGAGAGGGCGGGCTGCGCCTCCCCCATGTAGCGGGAAAGGATATCCATCTGCTCGACGGGGACATAGAGCACGTCGCCGCCGCGGTATTCGAGGGCGATGTATTCCTTGGTGCCGTCCGTCGTCTCGATCTTTTTCGTGCCGACGATCCTGCCGACGCCGTGCGTCTCGTGCACGGCGTAATCACCCACCTCGGGCGAAGTGAACATATCGTTCCTGCGGCGGCGGATGCGCTTTTTGGCGGAGGACTTCGTGTACATATCCCCCGTGCCGATGACCGCAAGGCGGCTGTCGTGCAGGATGAGCCCCCTGTCAAGCTCTTCGGAAAGCACCGTCACCCCTTTGAGCATCCCCAGCTCCGCGGGGCATTCGCCGAAGGGGATCCCCTCGTCGGAGAGGAGCTCTTTCATCTTCTGCGCCCTGGAAACGCCGCCGCAGTACAGCATCACGCGGTAGCCGTTCATGCGCCAGCTCCTGACGTCGTTCGCCAGGTTCATGAAGCTGTTGAGATACCTCCCCACGGGCGAAGAATGCAGATTGTAAATTTTGAGCGGTTCAAAAAAATAAGTGCGCGAGGCGAAGGATTGCAGCGCCGCCGCGGGATGCAGGGAAAAGCGCCGCAAGAGTTCCTCCCTTGCGAGCAGCTGCCCTTCGGAAAAAGAAAACACTTCCCCGCCGCCGAACAGCCGCTTGAAGCGCTCCGTATGCTCCTTGTATACCGCCTCCATGCGGTCCCATACGAGTTTGCTCTCGTCAAAGACGTATGTCGCCCCGCCGATGAATTTGTCGAAGGGCACGGCGTTTTCCAATACGGGCAGCAAAAAGGACTCCCCGCCGAAGGGCGCGTCCGTATCCAGCCTGGCGGCGATCTCCCCCGCCACCGCCGAGGCGCGGTTATACGCCGCCGCGTCTTTGAAATCTTCCAGCTCGCCGAAGAGGATCTCCTTCGCCCGCTTCCTCTCCCCGTCCGCAAAAAACACGTCCGTGGCGGCGGCAATGTCCATGCGCGGGCGCTGGGCGAGCCGCTCGCCCGTCACGAACTGATAGGGCTTGATCTTCTCCACCGTGTCGCCGAAAAAGTCTATGCGCACGGGGTTTTCCTCGTTGACGGGGTAAATGTCGAGAATGTCGCCGCGCAGGGCGAAGCAGCCCTTGGATTCGACCGACGAAGTGCGCGCATACCCCATATTTATCAGGCGCGCGGGCAGGGCGGAAAAATCCGTCTCTTCCCCCTCGGCAAGGGTGATAACGGGCAGCTCTTTGGGGAACAGCTGCATGAGGCTTTCGATGTCGGCGACGATGAGTTTTTCCCCGCGCGCGACCCTGTACAGGCCGTTCAGCCTGCGGAAAAGCGCGTCCTTGGATACGGCGTCTTTATAAAGGAGCACCTCGTCTTTTGCCGCCAGAAGGGCGGGCATATGCCCCGTGAACCCCGCGATCTCCTCCGCAGTGCGCGCCGCCGTCTGCGCGCTGTCGCACACATAGACGGTGCGGGCGGGAAAACACGCCGCCGCGATGAGCGCCCTGTGCGGCGCGGACACGCCGAAAACCGCCGTCGGCGTGCCGAGGCGGAGATCTTCTTCAAGGGCGAGCCAGTCCGCCCCCAGGTTATGGGAACTGAAAAAATTTTCGGGCATAATCTTCCCTTTTTACCCGCCTTCAGTTTTTGTTGAAAGCGCTCATGACGTGCTCGATCCCCTCCCCGCCCGCAAAGGCGATGGCGGCGTCCGCCGCCTCGGAACAGGCGTCGGCAACGAGCGGATAATCTTCCTTGCGGATATTGGCGAGCACATAATTGATGATGGGGATATTGACCTCGGGGTCGCGGATGCCGATGCGGATGCGCGCAAATTCCTGCGTGCCGATCTCGCCGATGACGCTGCGCATCCCGTTGTGGGTGCCCGCGCTCCCCGAAGCGCGGATGCGCAGCTTGCCTTTGGGCAGATCGAAATCGTCGTAGATGACGAGAAGTTCCGACGGCGCCGTTTTATACTTTGCCATGAGCTGTTTAACGGCGCGGCCGCTCGCGTTCATATAGGTGACGGGGCGGGCGAGGATGACCTTTTCGCCGCGGATGTTCGCCTCGGCGACGGACGCCTCGCATTCCTTCTTTTTGAACTTGACGCCGAGCTTTGCCGCCGCTTCTCCCACGGCGAGAAAGCCCATGTTATGGAAAGTCGTTTCGTATTGTTTTTCGGGATTGCCGAGCCCCACGATCAGGCGCATAGCCGCCACACTCCTTGTTCCGCTGCCGTTTTGCCCGCCGCAAGATCTTGCGAGCTCTTTTATCCGGAACGCACGCGCGAACGCCGCGTTTTATAAAAAAACGCGGCAAAAAAAGAACGATTCGGTTGTAAAAAATGTCCGCCGAGAGGGAAGGCCCGTTTACGCTTCCCCCGCGCAAAAGCCTCGCTTTATGCCGAAGCGCCCGCACAAGGCGGCGCTTCGGCCCGCGAAAAATTTATCGGTGCAGAATTTTCCGCAGACCGTATTTTAGTCGTAGATCTTGGACATGGGCTTGTCGAGATAGACGTTTTCCATCGCCGCGGCGAAGATGTCCGCGACGGAAATGACCGTGATCTTATCCAGCCTCTTTTCGGGCGGGAGATCGATGGTGTTGAGCACGACCAGCTCTTTGATGGGCGCCTTTTCGAGGCGTTCCATGGCGGGACCGCTGAACACAGCGTGCGTGCAGCCCGCATACACCTCTTTGGCGCCGTGTTCCATGAGCGCCTGCGCGCCCTGGCAAATGGTGCCCGCCGTGTCGATCATGTCGTCGATCATCAGACATTTTTTACCTTCGATGTCGCCGATGATGTTCATGACCTCCATCACGTTCGCCTTGGGGCGGCGCTTATCGATGATCGCCATCTGGCAGTTGAGCTTCATGGCAACGTTGCGCGCGCGGGTGACCGAGCCGATGTCGGGCGAGACGACGACGAAATTCTCGTCGACGATCTTCTTGGAGCGGAAATAATTATAGAGGGTGGGCCCGCCGAGCAGATGATCGAGCGGGATATTGAAAAATCCCTGGATCTGCGCCGCGTGCAGGTCCATGGTCAGGATCCTGTCCGCGCCTGCCGCGGTGATGAGGTCGGCAACGAGTTTTGCCGTAATGGGGTCGCGCGAACGCGCTTTCCTGTCCTGACGGGCATAGCCGAAATACGGCATGACCGCCGTGATCCTGCCCGCGCTGGCGCGGCGCGCCGCGTCGATGAGGATCAGAAGTTCCATCAGGTTGTCGTTGACGGGCGCAGACGTCGACTGGATGATGAAAAGGTCGCGCCCGCGGACGGTCTCGTCCAGATGGACCGCCGTCTCACCGTCGGAAAAGCGGCCGACTTCCACGCTGCCGAGCTCTGTGTTGAGCTTTTTGGCGATCGCCTCCGCCAACGGACGGTTGGAGTTGCCCGCAAAGATCTTGATCTCGTTGCCGTGTGTTATCATATGTACCTCCGAAAACACGTTAAATCGAGCTTGTACGCCGCGCATACGGGCGCGGCGACGCAGTGGTTTTAGACGGATACCGATAACGGCTTTTAATTGTAAAAAGCCGTGCAGGGCTTTTTTGCCCTGTAAGCCCCCCTGCCCCCGCATTCGGCGGAAGCGCGCCCCGCCGATTTACCTCGGCAGAGCCTGTATATGTATTGTACGTTTTTTTTGCAAATTAGTCAAACGTTTGCGCCGCCCGCCGCACAATTCTTTTCCCGCCGCCGAAAATCACAAAAAATGAAAAAAGAGAAGGTCATTCCTCCTCTTCCTTCGCCCGCGCGCGCATACGGCGGAAAAACCCGCTCAAAAGCGCGGAACATTCCTCTTCGAGCACGCCCCCCTCCACCTCCACGGTATGGTTGAGGAGGTTGCTTTCGGCAAGTTCTTTGGTCATCGAACGGCCCTTTTGTTCATAGGCGCCGAAATAGATCTTGCGGACGCGCGCGTTGAGCGCCGCGCCCATGCACATCGGGCAGGGCTCGAGGGTAACGTATAGGTCGCATTCGGGGAGCCGCCAGCTCTTGAATTTTTTACAGGCGCGGTCGATGGCGTACATCTCCGCGTGCGAGAGCGCCGTCTGCGTCTTGCTCCTGCGGTTATAGCCGGAAGAGACGATCTTTCCCTCCGCGACGACGACCGCCCCCACGGGCACTTCACCCTGCGCCATTCCCTTTTTGGCGCGCGCGATCGCCGCGCGCATGAATTTTATCTTTTCATCCATAACAACTCCTCGGCAAGCCGCGGCAAAACGTTCTCGTTTTCCGCCCAAAGAGAAGGCAGCGCCTCCTCCGTGAGCGGATGGGTCAGAGAGTCGTCGCCCGCTTCCAATGTAAAGGCGGGGATGCCGAGCGCGGCGACGCACCAATCCTTATACCCGCCCGCGCTCTCTCCCTGCGGGCAGAGGCGGTAGCCCGTCTCCTGCGCGAGCGCGCGCGCAAGGGCAAAGTCACGCTCCCGCGCCTTCCCGCGCTGAAAAAATTCCCAATAGATCTCCCGCCCCTTCGTGTGATAGCTGAGCGTCGCCGCGGGGCGGACTTTCAGGGTAAAGCGCGCGAGCGCGCGGCTCTCCCTGCCGCTCAAAGGGAAGGCGCCCACATAATTTGCCCCCGCGGGAGCGAAGCGGTTGGAGCGCCCCGTGCCCCAGCGGGCGGGAAAATTGACGTTGAGGTCGACCCCCTCCGCGTTCGCCTTCCAGAGCGGAAAATCGCCGAATCGGCGCAAAAACGCCGCCTTCACGGCGGGAAGTTCCCGCAAAAAGCGCTCCCCGCGCAGGGATAGCGCCGCCCCGTCGGGATTGACAAGGGGCAAGATATACGCGCCGCCCGCGCGCAGGCCTTTTTGCGCCTGCAAGAGCGCGAGCAGGGACACCGCCCATTCGCGCGCGTGGATGGCGTACTGGGCGACGATCTCGGGATAGCCGTGCTTCCCTACAAAAAAACCGACCAGCGGCGCGCCGAGCGCGCTCCTGCCGTAGACAAACTTTTCTCCCCGCCAGCTTTCGTAAAAAAGGCGGACCCGTTCCACTGCGTCCATACTCCATTGTATGAAGCAAGGGCGGCGGGCT
>CALWCR010000061.1 GCA_944376445.1 uncultured Clostridia bacterium
CGGTATTAAAGTGTCGGAATGTTAGAATTCGGTTAGGAGATTATTGTCGGCCAAGCGCCGCCCGAAAGGCACGGACATTGGGTCCGTGCCTTTTCCTTTGCGCTTGCCGCCTGCGTGGGGGGATTCGCAAAAAGTATTCGCGCTTTTTGCCCGAATACTTTTCTGCGATGCTGCGGTTTTATAGTTAATAATAAGGCCGTCGTGTGCAGCGCGTAAACGTTCTGCTCGGTTTTAAGGCGGCGATCTTATCCTTCGCATTCGGGCCGAAAAACCCGGGGGAGCTTTTTCCGCGGGCTTTTTCATATTGCCGGAAAAATGCAAAAGCGGTGTATGCACGCAGGCAGGCGCGGTTTTTTGAGGCGCAAGATATTGTGGCGGGGCTTTATCGGAGAGCGGCTATTTTGCGTGCCCGCAGCGGGGGTCAAGTGAACGTTTCGCTATAAAAACAGGATAAATTTACCGATTTCCTCAGAAAATTTCTTGAATTTTTTTAAATTATCTATTGAAATGCAGAGAATATTATTGTATAATAATAGGCAGGAAGTTCTATACGCAAACTGCGGAGGGGTAAATGATGAATCAGGTAGATTTTCCTTTGTACGTATTCCATCACGGAAAAAACTTTAGGGCTTATGAATTTTTCGGGGCGCATCCCGAAAAACAAGGCGGCGAAAAGGGCTATGTGTTCAGGGTCTGGGCGCCGCACGCCGAGACGGTTTCCGTGGTGGGCGATTTCAACGATTGGGATCCTACCGCCAATGTGATGGAGCGCCTGCTGGACGGGGAATCGTTTGAATTGTTCATCCCCGCGATCAAGGAATACACCATCTATAAATATTGCATCCAGACGCGGGACGGACGGTTTTTATATAAAGCCGATCCGTATGCTTTTCATGCCGAAACGCCTTCCAAAACGGCGTCCAAAACATACAGCCTCGACGGCTTCAAGTGGACGGACAAAGAATACATGAAGGCGAAAAAGGAGCGGAGCATATATTCCTCGCCCGTGAATATATATGAGATGAACGCGCTCTCGTGGAAGCAGTACGGCGACGGCAACTTCTTCGATTTCAACAAACTCATCGAAGAACTCATCCCGTATCTGAAGGAAACGGGGTATACGCACGTGGAGTTCATGCCGCTCAGCGAATATCCGTATGACGCGTCGTGGGGGTATCAGGTGACGGGGTATTACGCGATCACTTCCCGCCTCGGTACGCCGCACGATTTCATGCGTCTGGTGGACGAGCTGCATAAAAACGGCATCGGCGTGATCATGGACTGGGTGCCCGCGCATTTCCCGAAAGACGCGCACGGGCTGTATGAATTTGACGGGCAGCCGCTCTATGAGAGCCCGCAGTGGGACAGGCAGGAGCACAAGAGCTGGGGGACCCGCCGCTTCGATTACGGCAGGAGCGAGATCCTCTCTTTCCTGATCTCCAATGCAATGTTTTTCTTTGACAAATACCACGTCGACGGGCTGCGCGTAGACGCCGTCGCGTCGATGCTCTATCTCGATTACGACAAGCGGCCCGGGGAATGGCTGCCGAACAAATACGGCGAGAATAAAAACCTCGAAGCCATCGAATTTCTGCGCAGGCTCAATTCGACCGTCTTTTCCGAATATCCCGACGCGATGATGATCGCCGAAGAGTCGACGGCGTGGCCGCTGGTGACTAAACCTGTGGATATTGGCGGACTCGGGTTCAATTTCAAATGGAACATGGGCTGGATGAACGACGTGCTCTCGTATATGCAGACGGACCCGCTTTGGAGAAAGGGCAATCACAACAAGCTCACCTTCTCCATGATCTATGCCTTTACGGAAAATTATATCCTGCCCATCTCGCATGACGAAGTCGTCTACGGCAAGGGTTCCCTCATCAACAAGATGCCCGGGAATTACGAAGACAAATTCGCCAACGTGCGCGCGTTCATGGGGTACATGATGGCGCACCCCGGGAAGAAACTGCTCTTCATGGGCAGCGAATTCGGACAGTTCAAAGAATGGAACTATAAAGAAGGGCTGGAATTTTTCCTCAAAGACGAATACCCGATGCACGCAAAGCTGTTTGAGATGAACAAAGTGCTCAACCGCTTTTACAGGGAAACGGAGGCGTTTTACGAGATCGAAGATTCCTGGGACGGCTTTGAATGGCTCGCAGCGGACGACGCGGACAGGAATATCGTCGCCTTCATGCGCAAAGACAGCAGCGGCGAACAATACGTCGTGGCGATCAATTTCTCGGGCGTCACGGCGGAAGGGTATCGCCTCGGCGTGCCGAAGGGCAAATATCAGGTCGTGTTCTCGACGGACAATCCCAAGTTCGGCGGGGCGGGCGTTTGGAAAAAGAGGGTCGTGAGCACGCAGAAAAAGCCGAGCCACGGCAAAGAAAATTCCATCCTGCTCGAACTTCCGAAGCTGACTTGCGTCTATCTGCACAAGATCGGTTAAAGGCGGGGCACAGCGAAAGATCACGGTTTTGCCGCAGGCGTTTTGCGGGCGGCAAAGCCGGCTTGTCATAGAAAATTTTATCGTGGGGGTTTCATATGCAAAGAAAAAAGGAATGTGTAGCCATGCTTCTCGCCGGCGGGCAGGGGAGCCGACTGTATGCGTTGACGAACAACATCGCTAAGCCGGCTGTCCCGTTCGGGGCGAAATACCGTATCATCGATTTCCCGCTGTCCAACTGCATCAATTCGGGGATCGACACGGTGGGCGTCCTTACACAGTATCAGCCGCTCGTACTCAACGAGTATATCGGCAACGGCCAGCCGTGGGATCTTGACAGGAACTTCGGTGGCGTGCACGTCTTGTCGCCCTATCAGAAAAAGGCGAAATCCGCCTGGTACGAGGGCACCGCGAACGCCATCTATCAGAACCTAAATTTCATCAAGATGTATAATCCCGAATACGTGCTCATCCTTTCGGGCGACCACATCTATAAGATGGATTACAGCAAGATGCTCAAAGCGCACATCGAAAACAAGGCGGACTGCACCATCGCCGCGATCGAAGTGCCTTTGAAAGAGGCTTCGCGCTTCGGTATCCTCAATACGAACGCGGACAACTCCATCTATGAATTTGAGGAAAAACCCAAACAGCCCAAGAGCACGCTCGCGTCCATGGGTATCTATATTTTCACCGCCGAAAAGATGTATAAATATCTGGAAGCGGACGAAGAGAATCCCAACTCTTCCAAAGACTTCGGCAAAGACGTTTTGCCTGCCATGCTGAATGCGGGCGAGCGTATGTTTGCTTACCGCATTGAAGGGTATTGGAAGGACGTCGGCACGATCAGCTCCCTTCTGGAAGCGAACATGGACCTTTTGGGCGAACCGCCCGCGTTTGACGTCGGCGACAGCGACTGGAAGATCCATTCCCGCAACCCGCTCGCGCCGCCCGAATATCTGGGGCCGGACGCCGTCGTGAAAAACAGTATGCTTGCGCTCGGTTCCGAAGTGTACGGCACGGTAGAAAATTCGGTCATTTCCAGCAACGTCGTCATCGAGGAAGGCGCCGCCGTCAAAGACAGCGTCATCATGAGCGGCACCGTCATTAAAAAGGGCGCGGAAGTCAATTATTCCATCATTGACGAAAACGTCGTCGTCGAAGAAGGCGCCAAGATCGGCGAAGCCAAGGCGCAGGCGAAAGGGATCGCGGTGCTCGGCAGGAATATCACCATCGGCAAGGGCGTCGCGGTACAGGGCGGCGACATCGTCGATAAAAATATCGAAGGGGAGGGCAAATGATCATGTCTGCAGTCGGCGTAATTTTTTCCAATATCCACGATGAAAATATCCCTGAACTGTCCCGCCAGAGGACGATGGGTTCCATCCCTTACGGCGGCAGATACAGGCTGATCGACTTCGCTCTTTCCAATTTCGTAAACTCCGGCATCACCACCGTCGGCGTCATCACCAAGAACAACTATCAGTCGCTCATGGACCACCTCGGGAGCGGCAAAGATTGGGATCTTGCGAGAAAGACGGGCGGACTCGTCCTGCTGCCTCCGTTCGGCGCGACCAATTCGGACGGGCTGTACCGCAACCGTCTGGAAGCCCTCAAAAACAT
>CALWCR010000062.1 GCA_944376445.1 uncultured Clostridia bacterium
TTTGATTTCGCGGCGGCAATATGCTATAATGGCTAAAATAAGAAAGACAGGTTGGTGACTTATGTATTGGGCAGACCAGTTGGCGGATGAGATCATCCGCCGCGATCCGAACAAGGAAGAGTACGTCTGTGCGGCGGGGATCTCTCCTTCCGGATCCGTTCACATCGGCAATTTCCGCGACATCGCGACGAGCTATTTTGTGTACCGCGCGCTGCTGCGCAGGGGCAAGAAAGCGAAGATCCTCTTTTCCTGGGACGAGTTCGACCGCTTGCGCAAGGTGCCGAAAAACGTGTCCGACTACCTCGGCAACAATTCGTACGAGCAATATATCGGCTGCCCGTACGTCGACATCCCCGATCCGTTCGGACAGGACGCGAGCTATGCCGAGCATTTTGAAAAGGAGTTCATGGCGTCCATCCAAAAATTCGGGATCCCGCTCGAATATCACTACCAGGCAGCGGAGTACCGTTCCGGGCGTTACGCAAAGCATGTGATCTTTGCGCTGCAAAACCGCAAAAAGATCTTTGACATCCTTGACAGACACCGCACGCAGGAC
Source organism: uncultured Clostridia bacterium (assembly GCA_944376445.1). Lineage (GTDB taxonomy): Bacteria > Bacillota > Clostridia > Christensenellales > Borkfalkiaceae > Borkfalkia. The sequence goes on from CALWCR010000062.1 coordinate 557, forward strand.
GCGACGGAGGAGGAGCGGGAAAATTATTACCCCGTCAGCATTTTCTGCCCGCATTGCCATAGGGATTCGACCAGGATCGTCTCCCTGTCGGAGGATTGCACGAAGGCGCACTATGTGTGCGAGTGCGGCGAGGAAGGGGACTTCGATTTTACGAAGGATTTCAACTGCAAGCTGCAATGGAAGGTGGACTGGCCCATGCGCTGGATGGCGGAAGGGGTCGACTTTGAGCCGGGCGGCAAGGATCATGCGTCCAAGAACGGCAGTTACGACACGGCGAAGGACGTCTCCCGCGAGGTGTTCGGTTACGAGCCGCCCCTCTTCCAGGGATACGAGTTTATCGGCATCAAGGGCAGCGTCGGCAAGATGTCCGGCTCTTCCGGCTTCAACATGACGCCGGAATTTCTCCTCAAATTGTATCCGGCCGAGCTCATCCTCTGGCTGTACGCCAAGACGGAACCGCTCAAAGCGTTCGATTTCTGCCTGTCGGACGAGATCTTGCGCCAGTATTTTGAGTTCAACAAGATGTTCGCCGCCTATCGCGACGGCACGGCGGACGAAAATACCAAGCGCATCATGGAAAACAGCCTCATCGAGGGGCATAAGTATGTTCCCGTCCCGATGAGCCAACTCGTCGAGCTGGGCAGCGTCGTCGACTTCAACGCCGACATGATGGAAAAGCTGTTCGAAAAGATCGGGACGCCCTATAAGAAGGAGGAGTTTGCGGAGCTGTTTGAAAAGGCAAAATTCTGGCTGCGCACCTGCTCGCCGGAGAGCGAATACGTCATCCTCCCCAAGCGCAACTGGCCGTATTATCGGGGCATGAACGAGCAAGAGCGCGAATGCGTGCGCCTGCTCTGCGCCTATATCGGGCAGGGCGGTTACACGCTCGATTCTCTGCAGGCGGAGCTGTACGCGATCCCCAAGCGCGTATTCCCCGACAAGGCGGAGGACAAAAACGCGCTCAAAGCGGTCCAGAGCAAATTCTTCAAAGACGTGTACAACCTCGTATTGGGCCGCGACCGCGGGCCGCGCCTGTATCTGTATCTGTTTGCGGTCGAGCCCGCCCGCTATCTGCGTCTGCTCGATTTCTCTCTGCCCGAGGCGGAGGATCCGGATGCGGCGGAGGAAGTGCGCGAAGAGCCTGCCGCGGCGGAGGAAAAACAGCCCGCGGAGGATCGGTATGTCGCAGAGCCCGCGCCGCTGCGCGAGACGATCGATATGCCGGATTTTGACCGCTGCGACCTGCGCGTATGCAAGGTGCTCGCCGCAAAGCCGATGCGCAAGACCAACAAGCTCATGAAGCTGACGCTGCACGACGGCATCGGCGAGAGGGTGATCGTATCTTCGATCGCCGACCAATACGAGCCGGAAATGCTTGTCGGCAAAAAGATCGTCGTGCTGCTTAATCTGCGCCCGCACAAATTCGGAAACGAATACTCGCAGGGGATGCTGCTCGCGTCCGGCAATGCGGACGGGACCTGCCGCGTCCTGTTTGCGGCGGACGACGCGGAGATCGGCTCGGTCATCCATTAAAAAATGTGGCGTTATTTGTAATCTATGCTTGGCATAGTACTATGCAAATCGCGAAAAATCTGTCTTTCGGAAGGCGGAGCCCGGCGGCTCCGCCTTCTTGTATATCGATGGCGAAAAATAAGATTCCCCCTTGACAGAATGTCGATTTCATGGTATAATCAAGCTACCAAAAGAATATCTTTGCTCGGAAGGGCAAAGGATAGGAGGCGAAACATGAAATCGGTAAAGAGGTGGGTTTCCGCGGTATCGGCTTCCGCGCTGGCGCTGGGCATGGTCGTTTTGTCGGCCTGCAGCGTCGTCTCGAGCGACGGTACGATCGGCGGGAATTACCGTGACGCGGAAGACGCGGACATTCAGCAGCTGCTCACTTCCTTAGGCAACGAGGATTTGTTCGGCGACGCGGAGGCCGAGGGCTGGAAGTATGGCCTGCGGGGTGAAACGTCTTTGGACTTTTCCATAAGCCAGGGTGATACATTTTCTTCCTATGCTGGGATCGGGGCAGACCTGAGCATCTTGCTGGAGGAGGGCGAGGCCGGCTTTTCGGCGGGTGGCAAACTGTCTCTGAAGTCCGAAGAGAAGTCGGGCGAAGGGGAAGCTTCTGCCGACCTGAGCATCGAGCCGTATAT
>CALWCR010000063.1 GCA_944376445.1 uncultured Clostridia bacterium
GCATTTGGAAAGGATCTCCGCGGGCGTGATCTTGGAAGAATCGTCGATATAGATCTTGGCGCGCTTGAGATCGGCGCTTGCTTTCCAGAGCTTTTTCCAATCCCCTTGCGAAAGTTCTCCCGCCATCGCCTTGGACATACTCACCCGCGCAAAGGAACAAAGAAGCCTCTGCGCCAGCTGGATGCGCGGCATTTCGAGCGAAAAGACGGCGCAGACCTTGTTGTCCACGAGCGCCGCGTGCTCCACGATGTTCATGCCGATGGTCGTCTTACCGACGCCCGGGCGCGCCGCAAGCACGATAAAGTCTGATTTTTGCAGCCCGTTCGTGATCTTGTCCAGCTTGGTAAAGCCCGTCTGCACCCCGCGCAACGCATTCTTGTCTGTGGAAATGGTCTCGAATTTGCTTAAAACGAGGTCATAACTGTCGTCCTCGCGCATATCGACGAGGGTGGACGTGTCCAGCTTTTTGGAAATGTCGAACACGAGTTTTTCGGCAAAAGCGACGCTGTCCGCCGATTCCGCGCTCGACATGGCGGTCTCGATGATCTCCTGCGAAGCGCGGATGAGCCGCCTGTTGACGCTGTCGCGCTTGACGATGTCGAGATAATATCTGTAATTGGCGGCGGAAGGCGTGATCTTGGCAAGGTCGGTGATATATGTGAGCCCGCCCGCCTTGTCGAGACATTTGTCGTTTTCCAGCTGGTCGGCGAGTGTGACGAGGTCGACGGGCTTTCTCGAATTGAACACCGCCTTCATGGCGCCGATGATGAGTTTATGCGATTCCTGATAAAAATCTTCTTCGGACAATCCGTCGAGAATATCCGTCTGCACCTCGATGTCGATCAGCAGGCTGCCGAGCAGCGCCTGTTCCGCCTCAAGGTTGTTCGGCAGGACGTTGGTCTTGTTTGCCATGTTCTTCTCCGCGAGGCATTGCCCCCTGTTTACTGCGCCTTTTCAAAGGCGGAAAGCGTCTCTTCAAATTCCTGCATCGCCGTCTCAAAGGCGTCTTTTTTGGTAAGATCCACCCCCGCGAGCTTCAGAAGGGATACGGGGTCGCTGCTGCCGCCCGAAGAGAGGAAAGTTTTATACTCTTTGACGGCGCTCTCCCCTTCCGTGAGGATGCGTTTGGCGATGGAGATGGCGCTGGTGATGCCCGTCGCGTATTTATAGACGTAGAACGAAGTATAAAAGTGCGGGATGCGCGACCATTCGTAGGCGATCTCCTTATCGTGCACGATCGCGTCGCCGTAATACTTTTTGTTGAGCTCCAGATAGACTTCGGAGAGGTTTTCCGAAGTGAGCGGCTGCCCGTTCTCCGCCATGCCGTGCGCGATCCCTTCAAATTCTGCAAACATCGTCTGGCGGTGCAGCGTCGCGCGGATGGTATCCAGATAATAATTGAGCAGATATTTTTTGAGGTTTTTGTCTTTGCTCGTCGCGAGGATATGTTTTAAGAGGAGCACTTCGTTGACCGTGCTCGCCACTTCCGCGACGAAGATCCTGTAATCCGCCTTGGGGTACGGCTGGTTGGCATTGGAAAAATAGGTATGCATCGCGTGCCCCATTTCGTGCGCGATGGTAAAGACGTTGCTCGTCGTCGGGCGGTAATTCAAAAGCACATAGGGATGGATGCCGAACACGCCCGTGCTGTACGCGCCGCTGCGCTTGCCGGCCGTCTCTTCGACGTCCACCCAGCCTTCGTCAAACCCCTTGCGCAGCAGCGCCTGGTAGTCTTTGCCGAGGGGCGCGAGCCCTTCGATGACCAGATCGCAGGCCTCTTCATAGGAAAGTTCCATCTCCGCGTCCGCCACGAGCGGCGCATAGATGTCGTACATATGCTGCTCGTCGAGCCCGAGGATCTTTTTCCGCAGCGCGATATACCTATGCATGACGGGAAGGCTCTTATCGACGGCGGAAATGAGGTTTTCATAGACGCTGACGCTCACGTCCTCGTTGTCGAGCGCCCGCTGCAGGCAAGAATCATACCCGCGCGCTTTGGCGAGGAACACGTCTTTCAGGACGTTGCCGTAATACGCCGCCGCGATGGTGTTGGTCAGGGAGATATACGCCTCGTAATAGCGTTTGAAGGTGCGCTCGCGCAGCGCCCTGTCCGCGCTGTGCATGAATACGCCGTACAGCCCGTGGGTGAGTTTGACGGGCTTGCCGTCCTTGTCCTCCACTTCCCCGAGCCGGATATCCGCATTGTCGATCATGGAAAAGACGTTGGAAAACTGCGAATACATCTCCCCGCCCATGGCGATGAGCCGCTCTTCCTTGGCGGAGAGGATATGGTCCTTGCTCTTTATGAGCTGGCGGAAGAAATAATCGTAATTTGCAAATTCGGGGTCGGCGGCAAAGGCGCGCAGCGCCGCTTCGGGCAGCGCCGTAAGTTCGGGTTCGGCAAACGCCGTCGCCGAAGAAAAGCGCACATATAAAGACATTGCGCGCGACTGCATCGCCGTGTATTTTGCGACGCGCGTATCCTCGTCGTGCCGCATATGCGCATATAGGTGCAGCCGTTCGAGCATCTTGCCCGCTTCTTCCTCTTTGGCGAAAAATTTGATAAGCTCCGCCTTATCGGCGAGTTTGCCTTCAAAAGCCGAAAAATCCAGCGCCTTTTCCGCCTCCGCAAAGAGGGCTTCCCACGCCTCGTCCGAGGGGAAAATGTCCTCCGTCTTCCATTGATATTTTTTATTCGTTTCCGATCTTTCCATGATGGCCTCCGTACTTTTTAGTTCTTGTTGCTGTGGATAGGCGCGGGGATCCTGCCGCCGCGCGCGATAAATTTACTGCTGTCCGTCTTGTGTACGGGCATGATGGGCGCGTGCCCCAAGAGCCCGCCGAATTCGACCGTATCGCCGACGCCTTTGCCGGGCACGGGAATGACGCGGACCGCCGTCGTCTTGTTGTTGATCATGCCGATCGCGGCTTCGTCGGCAATAATGGCGGAAACGGTGGAAGCGGGCGTGTCGCCGGGGATGGCGATCATGTCCAGCCCCACGCTGCACACCGCCGTCATCGCCTCCAGCTTGTCGAGATTGAGTTCTCCCCGTTCCGCCGCGCGGATCATGCCGATGTCCTCGCTGACGGGGATGAAGGCGCCCGAAAGCCCGCCCACGCGCGAGCTCGCCATGACGCCGCCCTTTTTGACCGCGTCGTTGAGCATGGCGAGGGCAGCCGTGGAGCCGTGCCCGCCCACGCATTCCAGCCCGAGCTCTTCCAGAATATGCGCGACCGAATCGCCCATCACGGGCGTCGGCGCCAAAGAAAGGTCGACGATGCCGAATTCCGCGTGCAGCCGCTTTGCCGCTTCGCGTGCTACGAGCTGGCCTGCCCTTGTGATCTTGAAGGCGGTGCGTTTGATCGTCTCCGCCGCTTCCGTAAGGTCCGCCCCGGGGATATGTTCGAGCGCGTGTTTGACGACGCCCGGACCCGACACGCCGACATTGATGACGGCGCCGCTCTCTCCCACGCCGTGGAAAGCGCCCGCCATGAAGGGGTTATCCTCTACGGCGTTGGCAAAGACGACGAGCTTCGCGCAGCCGAGCCCGTCCGCATCTTTGGTAAGTTCCGCCGTCTTTTTGACGATCTCGCCCATCTGCTTCACGGCGTCCATGTTGATGCCCGACTTGGACGAGCCGACGTTCACCGACGAGCACAGCCGCTGTGTATTGGCGAGCACTTCGGGAATG
>CALWCR010000064.1 GCA_944376445.1 uncultured Clostridia bacterium
AGGCTGAAGATCCTCACCGAAAGCGCCAAATACGACGTGTCCTGTTCCTCTTCGGGCTCCGCGCGCAAGAACGCGCGCGGCGGCACGGGCAACGCCGCGCCCGAAGGCATCTGCCATTCCTTCACCCCGGCCGGGCGCTGCATTTCCCTTTTGAAGATACTCCAAAGCAACCGCTGCTCGTACAACTGCCTCTACTGTCCCAACCGCGCCGAGGCGGACGTCGAGCGCGCCGACGCCACCCCGGACGAGATCTGCGAGCTGGTGATGGCGTTCTACAAGCGCAATTATATCGAAGGGCTCTTCCTCTCCTCCGCCGTGGCAGGCTCGCCCGACGCGACGATGGAAAAGATGCTCGATACCATCGTCCGCCTGCGCAAAGTCTACCGCTTCAACGGCTATATCCACCTCAAAGGCATCCCGCGGGCGGACAAGGCGCTCATCTCCCGCGCGGGGCTGTACGCCGACCGCATGAGCTTCAACGTGGAATTTCCCTCCGAACGCAGCCTGCGCCTGCTCGCGCCGCAAAAGACGAAAGAGAGCGTGCTTTTGCCCATGCAGCGGCTCTCTCTCGAAAAGGCGGCGGCGGGCGCGGAGCGCGCAAAGCACCGCAAGAGCTTTCTGCCCGCGGGGCAGACGACCCAGCTCATCGTCGGCGCGTCGCCCGAAACGGACGGACAGATCTTGCGCTTGAGCGCGGCGATGTACCGCAAATTTTCCCTCAAACGGGTGTATTATTCCTCCTATGTGCCCGTCGTGCACCATTCCCTTTTGCCCGAAAAGTGCACCTCCCTCCTGCGCGAGCACAGGCTCTACCAGGCGGACTGGCTGATGCGCTTTTACGGCTTTTCGGCAGAAGAGATCGCGGGAGCGGAAGAAAACCTGCCCGAAGAATACGACCCGAAATGCGCTTGGGCGCTCAGGAATATGCAGTTTTTCCCCGTAGAGATCAACACCGCGCCCCTCGAAGCGCTCCTGCGGGTGCCCGGCATCGGCAACCTCGGCGCCTATAAGATCGTCAAGGCGCGAAAATTTGCCAAACTGGACTTTTCCGACCTGGCGCGTATGCGCATCGTCCTCAAACGGGCGAAACATTTCATCACCTGCGGCGGAAAATTTTACGGCAGCAGCAACGAGGCCACGGTCAAGACCATGCTCGCCCTCGAAGAGCGCGGCGGGCAATACGAGCAGCTCTCCCTCTTTTCTGCGGGCGCGTCCCTTTCCGCCCTCACGGGGCAATTATGAACGTATATATCACCGACGGGACGCAGGAATGCTTCTATACGGCGGTCTTTTTTGCCTGCACGGACCGCGACTGCGTCGTCACTTCCTCCCGCGCGCTGCAGCTGCCTTTGGGCGCGCGCGTGACCGATATTTCCCCCGATCCGGAAAAATGCGCGCGGGTCAAAAAAAAGCTCGCCGCATACGCCCCCCGCAGCCTGCGCGACATCTCCCTCATCCTGCGAAGAGACAGCGCGGGAAAGGAGCAGACGGCGCTCGAATATATCCGCCTCATCGTGCAAAAGAGATCCCCCGTCGGCGGGATGCTCTCCCATCCCGCCGTCATCGCCGCCCGCGAAGAGATCAAAAAAGTCACGCTCGAAGCGCACCGCTTCAAGGGATTTTTGCGCTTCATGGAGACAAAAAACGGCGCCCTCTACGCCCCTTTCGCGCCCGATAACGATGTCACCGAACTCATCCTGCCCCATTTTATCGCGCGGCTCGGGGCGCAGCCTTTCGTCATCCACGATACGGCGCGCGGCAAAGCCGCGCTCTATAACGGCAAAGACTGCGTCTTCGTGCAGACGGAAAAACGGGCGGAGATCGCCCTCTCCGAATGCGAAGAGCGCTTCGCCGCCCTCTGGCGGGGTTATTATGACTCTGTCAACATCGCCGCCCGCCCGCACGAAAAGCAGATGAAAAATTATATGCCCGTGCGCTACTGGAAATTTATGCCCGAAAAACAGCCCTCCCGCAAAGACGGCAGATAAAAAAGGAAGCCGCCCGATACCATATCGGGCAGCTTCCTTTTTCAGAGCATATACAGGAGCATACCGCCCGCCGCAGCCGTCAGGATGAGGACGATGGGCGAAGGCGTATACTTCAAAAACTTTTTACAGAGCACCGTCTCGGCGACAAGCAGCGCGGCGATGGTCCCGCCCCGCCAATCGAAGGAAAAGCCTTCTCCCGACAAAAAGAAGATCTGCACCGCCATCCAAAGGCCCGTCGCGCAGATGAGCCCGACGATGACGCCGCGGATACCGACGAGCGCGCCCTGCACCCATCCGTTTTTCAAAAAAGTGCGGAAGAGCGCCGCGATGATGAGGATGATGATGAAGGAAGGCAGCACGACGCCGACCGTCGCCGCCAGCGCGCCCAAAACGCCCGCCTGCGTCGAGCCGATAAATGTGGCGAGATTGACCGCGATGGGCCCGGGCGTCGATTCCGCCACACCGACAAGGTTCATCAGCTCTCCCTGCGTGAGCCAGCCGCGCGAAACGACTTCCTCCTCGATCATGGGGAGCATACTGTACCCGCCGCCGAAGGAGACGGCGCCGATCTTGCAAAAGATCAGAAACAGGAGAAGATATTCCATCACTTGTCCTCCCCCGCGGCCCTGCCGCCGTCTTCTTTCCCTTTTGGCGAAGGCTCGTCCGTCTCTTTTTTCTTCAGCGAAGGTACGGGCGATTCATTATCGCACTCTTTCTCTTTTGGCAAGGACGCAGCCTGCGCCTCGCCGCCCGAACGGGCCTCATTTTTTTCATACGCCATGCAATTTTGCCGCCCTTCTTCGGGCGCGGCGCTTTGCTTTTCTTCCGCCTCGGCAAAAGCGCTCCCCTCCTCCCTTTCTGAGGGCTGCAACGGCGCTTGCGTCACGGCTCCCTCCTCTTGCCCGTCTATGCCAGCGCGCACAGCGCGCTTTTTTTGTTCGCGGATACGGACAAGAAGGTAGCCATCGACTTCACTTGGTCGCGGGGGATGCGCAGGGTGCCGGCGAAGGCGGTCTCGATGACGACCTTCTCGCTGCG
>CALWCR010000065.1 GCA_944376445.1 uncultured Clostridia bacterium
CCGTAAAGCGCCGCGTCCGGCATTTCGCCGATGCCGAAACTGTCGATAACGATGAGAATAACGCGCATCCGCTCCCTCCTTTTTTCTTTTATTATACCACATCCCGCAAAACTTGCAAGCCCCCGCAAAAAAAAAGAGGCGCGCGCCCGCTCATTCGTCGATCATGTTGGCGACGGATGTGCCGTAGCCGCGCGTCGGATCGTTGACAAAGACGTGAGTCACCGCGCCGATGAGCTTGCCGCCCTGTACGATCGGGCTGCCGCTCATACCCTGCACGATGTCGCCCGTCGCGCCGATGAGCGCCTTGTCCGTGATCTTGATGACGAAATTCTTATGCTGCCTGTTGTTCTTATCCACCTTGACGATGCTCACCGAATATTCGCGCGGCGCCGTACCGTCCACCGTGGAAAAAATGCTCGCCTTGCCCGCCTCCGCTTCCGTGCTCACGCAGATCTCCTGCAAAGCGGAAGGATCGAAGCCGCTCTCCATGTTCCCGAAAATGCCCGTCGGGCAGTTTTTATCCGCCGTCGCGATCTTTTTGTCGTTGATGAAGAGCCCTTTGAGCTCGCCCGCGCGGCCGCGCTCGCCCCGCACGACGTTGACGATGGTGCAATTATAAATGCTGCCGCCGTGCACGGGCAGAAGTTCGCCGTCCGCCCCTGCCACTGCATGGCCGAGGGAAGCGAATCTTCCGTCTTTGCGCACGAAAGTGACCGTGCCGATCCCCGAAATGCTGTCGCGGATGAGAACGCCCAGCTTATATTTTCCGCTCGCCATGTCTTTGACGGGGCAGATCGTCAGTTTCCGCTTTTCCGCGCCCCGCTCGATCGTGATCTCCGCTTCTCCTCCCCTAAAAGAAGAAAGCACCGCGTCTATATCCGACGCGTCTTCGATCTTCACCCCTTCAAAATTGACGATGACGTCCCCCACGCCCAGCTGCGCCGCCTTGGCGGGGTTCTGCACGCCGTTTTCGCTCAGAACTTCGCAGATGCCGACGACCTGCGCCCCGCCGATGCCCAGTGTGAAGCCCGCGGGCATCCCGCCGAGATAGACTGTATTGCCGCCCTCCGCAGCCGCCGCGGCGGGAACATAGAGCGCCGCGCACGCAAGCAGTGCCGCAAAAATGAGGATATAGAGTTTATGTTTCAGATTTCGCATCCGCGCCTCCCGCTTTTAGCGGGCAAAAACCCGCTTGCGATTACTTTGCGCAAACGGGCGAAGGCTATACGGTGCAATTTCTTCCAAAGCGAAAAAAAACGCCTCTTTTTTCTTGTTTTCCCCTTTAAATTACAAAAACCCCGCGCGGCTTTTAACTCTGCCGCGCAAGGTCTTTCAAACAAAGAGACGCCGAAGCGCTCACCGCGCGCCGCCGCGCGCGCTTTTATAGCGATGAGAACTTTCCAAAAGTTCTTCGGCAAGTTTTTCCGCCGCGGCGCTCCCTTCTTCGCCGCCGACAAGGCGCACAAGCTCCGTCTTGGCGCGCGCGCCGTCCAAACGCTCGATCTTCGTCAGCGTCTTGCCCTCCTGCGTTTCGTGCTTGGATATGAGGAAATTCGCGTCCGCCATGGCGGCGATCTGCGCTAAATGGGATACGGCGACGATCTGCTTTTCCGCCGCGATGTCCGCAAATTTTTCGGCGACGACGCGCGCCGTCTTGCCGCTGATGCCCGCGTCGATCTCGTCGAAAATATATGTCGATATGCCGCCGATCCCCGAGATCTGCGTCTTGATCGCCAGCATCAGGCGGCTCATCTCGCCGCCGCTGATCACCTTATCCAGAGGTTTCAACGGTTCTCCCGCGTTCGCCGAGAACAAAAAGCGCACGCTGTCCGCGCCGTTTTCGGAGGCGTTTTCCGCATCTTCCGCCGAATACGGTGAAAATTCCGCGCAAAAACGCGCGTTTTGGATGTTGAGCGTCTTCAATTCTCTCTCCGCCCCGGCGCAAAATTCCTCCGCCGCTTTTTTGCGGATGGCGGTCGCCTCTTCGCAGGCGCGGCGCATCTTTTTGCCGTTTTCAGAGAGGGCGGCGGAAAGTTTTGCAAACTCTTCGTCGCAATGGGTCAGAAGTTCGATCTCGCGCTCCGTCTCGTCGCGGAAGGCAAAGACCGCCTCCACGCTGCCACCGTACTTTTTTTTCAGGGAGCGGATGAGGTCCAGCCGCGCCTCCACTTCTTCCGCTTCGCTCTCGTCATAGGAAAAATCTTCCGCCAGCGCGTTGATGGTGTCTGCGATGTCCTCCGCCTCCAGAAAAAGACTTTCGAGTCGTTCGCAAAGGGCGGCGTATTCATCCCCGAAGCGCGAAAGCTCCGCCACCGCGCGGCGGCTGCCGTTCAAAGCGTCCAGCCCCGTGCCGTCGCCGCTCAAAAAACCGCCCGCTTCGGAAAGTCCCTGCATGATCTTCTCCGCGTTCTGCAAGACGAGGCGGCGGGAGGTCAATTCTTCCTCTTCCCCCTCTTTCAGCCCCGCACGGCCGATCTCTTCCGCCTGATAGCGGAGAATATCCAGCCTGCGCCCGCGCTCCGCTTCGTCGCCGCCCAGCGCCTGCAGCTTTTCTTTGAGTTCCCTGCGCTCCTTGACGAGGAGAGAAAGCGCCTGCTTTACCCTTTGCAGCCCTTCGCCCGCGTAGCGGTCGATGGTCTCCAATTGATGGGCCGCGCTCAAAAGATAAAAATGCTCGCTCTGCCCGTGCACGTCGACGAGGCGCGAGGTAATTTTTCTGAGCATGGCGGCGTTGACCGGTTCCCCGTTCACCCTGATACCGCCCTTGCCGTCCGCACGGAATCTGCGGGAGATGACGATCTCTTCGTCCGCCTCGATGCCCATCTCCTCCAAAAGTCGGCAGGCTTCGCTCCCTTCAGCTGCGGAAAAGACGGCGCTCACCGCGCATTCCGTTTCGCCGTAGCGGATCATGCTCTTGTCCGCCTTCGCGCCGAGGACAAAGTTGATACTGTCTAAAATGACGGATTTTCCCGAACCCGTCTCGCCCGAAAGGACGTTCAGCCCCGCGGCAAATTCCATTTCCGCCCGTTCGATGAGGGCGACATTTTTGACGGTCAGTTTTTCCAGCATGGTCTCACTTCAGAAATTCGTTGAGTTTCTCCACGACGAGATTCGCTTTTTCTTCCGATTCCGCGACGATGAGGAGAGTGTCGTCCCCCGCGATCGAACCGACGATCTCGGGAAAATTGAGCTTGTCCACGATCATGCCCGCATTGCTGCCGTTGCCGCGCAGCGTCTTGACGACTACCTGGTTGAGCGCGCAGCGGATGGAAAGGACGCATTCGCGGAAAAGGTTGTGCATCTTCGGGGAGATCTTGTTGTTCCCCTCGTCGATATAGGCATATCTGTATTTTTTCGCCGTACCCGCGACTTTGAAGAGCCGCAGTTCCTTGATGTCCCGCGAGACGGTCGCCTGCGTGACGCTGTAATTGAGTTTATTGAGCTCGTCGCACAGTTCTTCCTGCGTTTCGATCTCCTTTTTGGAAATGATCTCTAAAATTGCCGCGTGCCTGCCGCTTCTCATCATACCGTCTCTCCTTTAACTGCTCCACTTGTTCAGCTTGAACAACAGTTTATCGAAAAAATTATTATTTTTGCTCTTTATGAACCGAACGCCGAAGGGCGCCTTGCGCACCGTTATCTCATCCTCTTTGCAAAAATCCCCGCACGAACGGCCGTCGCATATGAGGCAGACCCGCCTCCCTTCCGCCTCGATCTTCACCCGCATGACGCTCGTATCCGGATAGACGACGGGGCGGTTATGCAGAGAATGTGTACAGATCGGCGTGAGGATGAACGCCTTGATGTCGGGCGTGAGGATAGAGCCGCCCGCAGAGAGCGAGTAGGCGGTAGACCCTGTCGGCGTACTGACGATGATGCCGTCCCCGACAAAAGTATCCACTTTTTTCCCGTCGATCTCGGCGGCAAGTTCGACGACGTTGTCGTCTGCCCCCTCTTCAAACCTACGCTGGAACACGGCGTCGTTGAGCGCAAAAAAGCGCCCGCCGCGGGCGCGCACTTCCAGCACGCTGCGCTCTTCCGTCTCGTACCCGCCGCAGATGAGCTCCACCGCTTTTTCCAGCTGCTCCCCTTCAAATTCGGTCAAAAAACCGAGATTGCCCGAATTGATGCCCAAAAGGTCGATGCCGCGCTCCCCCGCGAGCAATGTCGCTTTGAGAATGGTGCCGTCTCCGCCCAAGACAATGAGAATGTCGGGAGAGCCGATCTCGCTTTCATCGTAGTACGTCTCGTAAGCGATCTTTTTTTCGGCAAGAAGGCGCAAAAGCCCGTCGCGGATGGGCAAAAATTTTTTTGTCTGCCTGTTGCAATAGACGCCGACTTTCATACGGATATTATACTATATTTTATACATTTATGCAATCGATTTTAAGAATATTTCCGAAAAGCGGCGCCTAAAAAGGGCAAAACGCGGCAAGAGCCGCCGTAAATATACATTTTCGGCGGCTCTTGCCGTTTTTCTTTGCGGCGCAGCACTTTTTTCATCTTCCTGCGCGGCGCAGGGCTTTTTAAAAAGATACGGGCGGCGCCGATAAGGCGCAGCACATTATTTGATCTTACAGCTTAACGCAGGGTTTTTTAAAAAACACGGGCGTCGCCGATGAGGCGCCGCCCGCAAAACGGTCAACCGATGAAGTTTTTCAAAAGCTCGCCGCTGCCCGCGACAAATTTTTTCATCTCCTCCGGGGAGAGCTTTTTGTAAGCAAGCATCGCCAGGTAATAGACCTGATTGGCAACAAACTTTTTCTTCTCCTCGTCCAGCCCGCCGAACGCCTGCATGACGGGATTGGCGGTGTTGACGATAAGGGTCATGTCCCTGTCCGAGTCCCCGCCTTCCAGCCCGTAAAAGGCGTTCATCTCGCTGAACCTGCGGGTGAACTCGGAGACGTTGACGATCGCGGGGATCGCGGCGTCTTTGAGCTTCTCCGCCTTGACGGCGATGTTCGTGTTTTCGAGGGAAGCCTTCACCGCCTCGGCGAGCGCCTTGTTCTCCTCTTCGCTGCCGCCGTCGGCATTTTTGAGGGCGGCGTCCACGTCCGCGTCGATGCGCATGAAGCGGTATTTTGCAGGCTCTTTATATTCGAGGAAGCTCACAAAGTGCGTATCCACAAAGGTGTCGCACACGATGGCGTTGAGCCCCGCGTTTTTGAACATATCGATGTACTGCGCCTGCCCGCTCTCGTCGGAAACATAATAGACGGTCACGGGCTCCTTTTCGCCTTTGCCCTCTTCTTTTTTACCCTCTTCCGCTTTGCCGTCTTCAGGCTTCTTTGCTTCCTCCGCGCCTTCGCCGAGAAATTCCTGCAAACTCTTGTATTTGCCGCCGAGGTCTTTGAAGATGATGATGTCCTTGACTTTGGAATAAAAATCCTCGTCTTTGAGGCAGCCGACCTTGACAAAGACGGAAATATCGTTCCAGCACTGTTCGTACTTTTCGCGGTCCGTCTTGAAAAGCCCCGTCAGCTTGTCGGCGACCTTCTTGGTGATGTGGCGGGAGATCTTGCGCACCTGCCCGTCGTTTTGCAGGAAGCTGCGCGAGACGTTGAGCGGGATGTCGGGGCAATCGATCACGCCGTTCAGAAGGGTCAGAAATTCGGGGATGACTTCTTTGATGTTGTCGGCGATGTAGACCTGGTTGCAGAAAAGCTCCACCTTGCCCCGCTCGAGCTCGACTTTGCTCTTGACTTTCGGGAAATACAAGATCCCTTTCAGGCGGAAGGGATATTCCATGTTGAGGTGGATCCAGAAGAGCGGATCGTGATAGTCATGGAATGTCTTGTGATAGAAATGCTTGTACTCCTCGTCCGTGCAATCTTTCGGGTTTTTGAGATACAGCGGATGGGTGTCGTTGAGCGGCTTGTCCTCCTTCCCCGTGAAATTGAAATAAATGTCATAGGGCATGAAGGCACAATACTTGCCGATAAGGCTGCGGATGCGCGCCTCTTCGAGAAACTCCTTTTCGCCGTCGGAAATATGCATGACGATCTTGGTGCCGCGCTCTTTTTTATCGCATTCCCCGATCGTGTAGACGCTCTCGCCGTCCGATTCCCAATGCACGCCTTTCGCGTCTTCGCGGTATGACTTGGTGAAGATCTCGATGTCGTCGGAGACCATATAGGCGGAATAAAAGCCCAGCCCGAAGTGGCCGATGATGCCGTCTCCGCCCGCCTTTTCATATTTGGAAAGGAAGTCCGCCGCGCCCGAAAAGGCGATCTGCGTGATGTATTTTTCCACTTCCTCTTCCGTCATGCCGAGGCCGTTATCCTCGACGGTGAGCGTCTTCGCGTCCTTGTCGACGGAGATCTTCACGCAGTAGTGCTTGTCGTTTTCGTCCTCACGCGCTTCGCCCATGTCGATGAGCTTTTTGTACTTGGTGATCGCGTCGATACCGTTGGCGACGATCTCGCGCAGAAAAATGTCCTTGTCAGAATAGAGCCACTTCTTGATGATGGGCATCATGTTCTCGCTCGAGATCTGAATATTACCTTGTTTAGCCATTTTAACACCTCTTATAAGAATGAAGGCCCCGCTCGGAGGCGGGGCCGCTGATTTTTTTAGTTATCGTTCTTGTTCTGCAGCATCTCCGCGATGGAAGCGCCGCCGAGCCCGCCTTCGGACCATTCTCTGTACTCGCCGTCCTCCCTGTTCTCCCTGGGAGCGCGCGCCTTTTTGTTCCTCGGCCTGTCGCTTCTCTCTTCGTCCCTGTCCTTCCTCTGGCGGACCCTCGTCACCTCGGGTTCGGGAAGAAGCGCTTTGATGGAGAGGGTCATCTTCTTGCTCGCGGGATCGAGCACGAGGATCTTCGCGTCGATCTCTTCGCCGATGTTCAAAGCGGAGGTCGGGTTTTCCAGCCATTCGTGGGAGATCTGAGAAACGTGCACCAGGCCGTCTACGCCGTTTTCGATCTCGACGAAGGCGCCGAAGGGCACGATGCGCACGACTTTGCCGTGCACGATGTCGCCTTCCGCATATTTCTCGGCGACAAGATCCCAAGGCTGCGGCTGGAGCTGTTTATAGCCGATGGAAACTTTCTTGTTCTCTTCGTCCACTTTGAGGACTTTAAACTCGTATTTTTTGCCGATCTCCAGAACGTCGGTCACGTTCTTGACGCCCGACCAGGAAAGATCGGAGATGTGCGCGAGGCAGTCAAAGCCGTTGACGGAGACGAACGCACCGAAATTGGTGACACGCTCCACTTTGCCTTCGACCACGTCGCCGACATGGATATTCGCGAAAAATTCCGCTTCCCTCTCCGCCTTGGCGGCGTCGCGCGCGGCTTTTTCCTCTTCGAGGATGACGCGCTGGGAGGCGATGATCTCCTTTTTGCGGTCGGTCTTTTTGATCTCGAGCGCTTTGAGGCGCAGCTTTTTGCCGACATATTTGTCGAGGTCCTTCACATAGCCCATCCGGATCTCCTTTGCGGGGATGAACACGGAATAGGTACCCATGGTAGCGGTGAGCCCGCCTTTATTGAAGCCGCCGCAGACGACGTCGAACTCTTCGCCCGCTTCGATCGCGGCGATCTTGCCCTCTTCCTCTTTGAGCTGCTTGATGATCTTCTGGGAAAGTTTGACGGGGTTGGACGCGCTCACGACCATGACCTCGATCTCTTCGCCGATCTTGGCGGCGAAATCTTCGGGCTTATATTCTTCGCAGTCGATCTCGTCCTTTTCGAGCAGGATCTCTTTCTTGAAGAACGGTAACAAAACAGCCACGCCTTCGTCCGATGCCGAAGAAATGATCGCAGTTACAAGCTGCCCCCTCTTTAATTTCGACTGTCCGTTATCCATTTGGGCAACGACTTCTTCCATTTCGTTCGTTGCTTTTACTTCCGTGTTGTTATCCATCTTAAAAAGAACCTCCTGCGTTTGCGTAAGCGGTGTGGATGCGCCGCTCACAATACCTACATTTAAAAAATTTTTTATTTTGTCCGCCCGAAATTCATCGGCGTCGGTCAAACGAAAAACATGAGCGCACCGAGCGCGGCAGATGTCGTACAGCTTTTGCGTGTTGCTGCTGTTCTGCCCCCCGATGACGATCATCGCGTCACATTCTGCGGCGAGCTGTGCCGCCTCTCTCTGACGCTCCTTAGTAGTATAACAAATTGTTTTGAAAATCTCAACTGTTTTTTTGCATTCTTTTTCAATATTTTTAATTATTTTATCAAATTTTTCTTCAGAGAAGGTCGTTTGGCTTACAACAGCCACATTTTTATCCGCCAAGGCGGCAATTTGGGGCGAATCGGGGCTGTCTATGACGATCGCCCTGCCCCCGCACCAACCGTTCAGCCCTATCACTTCGGGATGCGCCGCACTGCCCGTTATGACGATCGTTTTATCCGTCGCGGCAAGCCGCCGCACGATCTCTTGTATGCGTTTGACAAAGGCGCAGGTGCAGTCGATCACCTCAATGCCCCGCCGTTCGCATTCCGCATAAACGACTTCCCCCACGCCGTGCGAGCGAAGCATCAGCACGGCGCCGTCGGGAACTTCGGAAACATCCTCTGCCGTCCTGATGCCGCGCGCCCCTACCTGCTCGGTGACCGAAGGTTTATGGATGAGCTCGCCGAGAATATAAACATTATCGCCCTCTACGGACATGGCAGTATCTACGGCATTGCGAACGCCGCTGCAAAAGCCGCTGCTTTTTGCTACTTTCACATTCATTCGTCAGCCTCGCGCCCGTCCTGCTCTTCGCCTCGTTTTGCACCCTTCTTTTCCTGTTTTCTGCGCGCTTTCGCCTGTTTTTTTTCTTC
>CALWCR010000066.1 GCA_944376445.1 uncultured Clostridia bacterium
TATAGAACGCAAGGATTTTGCCTTTATCGGAAGATTTTTACACCTTTTGTTTACACCCAAATTACACCCATACAGAAATACATAAGATGAAAGCTGCCGCGTATAACGCAAAAAAGACAAAAAATAAGCGTTCATAGTGGACAAAACGTCTTAAAAAGGCTATAATGCACACTATAACGCTTAATTCTTATTGCTCCTAAGGGGCCGTTGTGGGTTCGCGCGAGCTAAAGCGAAGCTCTGCCGAGGGGGCCACTTTAGGGGTTTCGGCAGATACCCGCCGGGAGTACCATTTTGCAGGGTATGCCGATCGGCATACCCTGTTTTTTGCTACTCCCGGCGGGTGACTTACAGGAGCGGCAAATACCCGCCGGGGCGGGATCTGATGACGGGTCTAATTGAAAATACGCGCAAGCTGTTTTTTGCCGATCAATACGCCCGGCAGTACGATCTCTTTCCCGCAGTGCGTTTTTCCGTCATCGTCGGTAAAGCAGGGGATGACGGTATAATCATAGCGTGTATCCGCGCGGACGTCGGTATCGCAAAACGGTCTCGCCTTGCCGCGGTATAACTCCTTGGTCTTGCCGTTTTCTCTGCGTTTTACGATCATATCAAAGTACTCTGTCTGACATATATCGATATAAACGTGTTTCCCGTCGCAGCGGATAGAGGCATCGATGTGCGGTTTTAAAAACCGCTCGGAATATTCTTTCGGCAGGGCGTCTTTGCGGAAAACTTCGCACAGCGTGTATTTTTGCGGCTGTACGGCGGGAGCCAGCAAGACGCGGTGTTCCCGCTCATAGGCGATCTTGTCGATCCGCGCAAACCGCACGCTGCGGCAGGCGGGCAGCGCTTTGGGGGAAGTTCCGCGGCAGAGGAAACGGTGGATAAGCATCGCGTAGTGGCAGGGAAGCCCGCCGCCCGTGATATCCGTAAGGCTGCGGTCGGCATTGCCCATCCAAACGCCGACGGTATGCCCGCCCGTGTAGGCGATCGTATAGGCGTCCGTATTTCCTTTTTCCGAACCGACGGTCCCCGTCTTGGCGCAGACGGGAAAGGGAAGGACGGAGAGTTTTTTTGCCGTGCCGCTTTCGGCAGCCGCGCGCAGCATATCGCCGACGATATAGGCGGTATCTTCCGAAAAGACGGCGCGCTTTTTCATGTCTCTTTCATAGAGGATACGCCCGTCCGCGCCCTCTATGCGCGAGATAAAGGCGGGCGCGAGATATTCGCCGCCGCCCGCGAAAAGGGCGTAAGCCCCGACAAGTTCGGCAAGGGTAAATTCGGAACGGGTGCCGCCGAGGGCGAGGGAAAGGTTTTTATCTTCCGCCAGGATGTCGAGCCCCATTCTCCCGAGGAAGCGTTCGCTCTCGTCCACGCCGAGTTTTGCAAGCACTTTGACGGCGGGCACGTTGAGGCTTTCCGCCAGCGCCTGCCGCGCCGAGACATAGCCGCAGTATTTGTCCTTATAGTTTGCGGGGGAATAGCCCTGAAAATTTGTCTTTTCGTCGAGGATGGGGGTACAGGCGGAAAGGATCCCTTTTTCGATGGCGGGCGCATAGACGGCGAGCGGCTTTAAGACGGAACCGGGCTGCCTGCGGAGGTTGCCTTCGCTAAGAAAGCAGGCGCAAATGCCGCACGAAGCGTTGTCTTCAACGACGATGCTCTTGCCCGCGCGGTCGGCGTCCGTCTGCAGATTTTCGACATATTCCTGCAAAGACGGGCTGAGATAGGTATAAATTTTACAGCCGCCGACGGCAAAACGGCGGGGTCCCGTAAGGCCGAGCGTTTCCAGTTCGTCCGCCACGCACTGTAGGTACGAACGCGCGGGGAGCGCGCCCTGCCTGCGTTCGGGCAGCCCTTCTTTTGCCGCCCTGTCCGCTTCGCCTTCCGTTATATAGCCGAGCGCCTGCATCCGCCCGAGTACGCGGCTGCGCGCGGCGCGGCATTTTTCGCGGTCGGCAAAGGGAGAGTAGCGGTTGGGGGAAGGGATGATCGCCGCGAGCATCGCCCCTTCGCCTATGGTCATTTCTTCGGCGGGCTTGCCGAAATACAATTCGCTCGCGCCCGCAATGCCGTAACAGTTATGCCCGAAATAGATGGAATTAAGGTACAGCTCGAGGATCTCGTCTTTGCCGAAGGCGCGCTCGAGCTTTTTTGTCAGGCGTATCTCCATAAGTTTTCGCTTCAAAGTCTTTTCGCTCGTCAGATGGGTGTTTTTGATGAGCTGCTGGCTGATCGTGGAAGCGCCCTGGCAAAAAGAGCGCGCGGAAATATTTTTTGCGGCGGCTTTGAGCATACGCGCATAGTCCAGCCCGCCGTGGCGGTAAAATTTTTTGTCTTCGGCGGCGATGAAGGCGTTTTTGACGTAAAGCGGCAACTCTTTCAGTCGCACTTTTTTGTCCGCGCCGAAGGGGGAGATCTCCGCCGCCTTGCTCGCGTCCGCCGCGTAGACTTCGGCAAATCCGGAAGCGAGGGTAAGTTTGTCTTCGTCGAGCACGGCGCCGCGGGTCACGGCGATATAATACGCGAAGCACGCCGCCGCGGCGATCGCGGCCGCCAGCGCCGCAAAGAGCATGAGTTTGGCGAATATTTTCATGGATACCTCTTCCGTTACAGTATTTTACATTTTGCAGGAATTATTTAAGGGAGAATGAAAGGCGAAAGAGTTGAAAATTTCCCGCAAAAAAGTTATAATATAGAATGATAAAAATCGGACAAGGTCACTATGGAAAAAAGTTATTGCATCGTCACTTACGGCTGCCAGATGAACGTGCATGAGTCGGAGAAGATCGCGGGGATCCTGCGCGCGAAAGGCTATACGCGGGAAGCGCGGGAAGAGGAAGCGGATATCATCGTCTTTAATACCTGCTGTATCCGCGAAAATGCGGAAAACCACGCTTACGGCAACATCGGCGCCCTGAAAAAGATGAAGAAGGCGCGGCCGTCTTTGCTCATCGCGGTCGGCGGGTGCATGACCCAGCAAGACGGCGCGGCGGAGAAACTGAAAAAGAAATTTCCCTTCGTCGACATCGTCTTCGGCACCCATAACCTCGAAGAGCTCGGAAGGCTGATCGACCTGAAAGAAGGGCGCAAAAAAGCCGTCGTCGAGATCGTCCCCGGCAAAGAGCGGGTGGAGGGGGAAGACAAGGACATTTCTTTCCGCACGAGCTACCCCAACGCCTGGGTCAACATCATGTACGGCTGCAACAATTTCTGCTCCTACTGCATCGTGCCGTATGTGCGCGGCAGGGAGCGCAGCCGCCGCCCGGAAAACATCCTCGCAGAGGCCAACGCGCTTTTGGACGAGGG
Organism: uncultured Clostridia bacterium; assembly: GCA_944376445.1. Classification (GTDB taxonomy): domain Bacteria; phylum Bacillota; class Clostridia; order Christensenellales; family Borkfalkiaceae; genus Borkfalkia. The sequence continues at coordinate 3,310 of CALWCR010000066.1, forward strand.
ATATAAGGAGATCACTCTCCTCGGGCAGAACGTCAATTCGTACGGCAACGACGCGGGCGGCGTATTTACTTTCCCGCAGCTTCTTGATAAGATCTGCAAGCGCAAAGAAAAATTCCGCCTGCGCTTTATGACGAGCAACCCCAAAGACTTCGGGGAAGAGCTCATCCGCGCCGTCGCGGAAAACGAACAGGTCTGCAACCTCATCCATCTGCCCGTACAGGCGGGATCGGACAGGATTTTGAAGCTGATGAACCGCAAATATACGGCGGAAGAATATCTCAAAAAGGTCGAACTTTTGCGTAAAGCGGTGCCCGGCTGCTGCCTGACGACCGACCTTATGGTCGGCTTTCCGACGGAAACGGAAGAAGATTTTCAGGATACGCTCAGACTCGTCAAAGAAGCGGGCTTTTCCACCGCCTTCACCTTCGTCTATTCGCCGCGCGCAGGCACGGCTGCCGCCGCCATGGAAGGGCAAATTCCGGACGAAGTCAAAAAAGATCGCATCATGCGGCTCGTGGAAGCCGTCAACAGCGGGACGCGCGAACTGTCTTCCGCTTATTTGGGCAAGACGGTCGAGATCCTCTGCGAAGATTTCGACGAAAAGAAAAAGTTGTATCTCGGCCGCGACGAATACGGCAGGATGGGGTATTTTCAGAGCGAAGAAAACCATATCGGCGAATTTGTACGGCTGAAGATCGAAGAGGCTGCGGGCATCTCCCTGCAAGGCAGCCTCGTAAAATGAGAGGAACGGAGCATGAGCGGACTTTCGCCGATGATGCGGCATTATCTTGAGATCAAAGAAAAATATAAGGACTGCGTCGTCTTTTACAGGCTCGGCGATTTTTACGAGATGTTTTTTGAAGACGCGGTGGAAGTTTCAAAACTTCTCGATCTGACGCTGACGGGTCGGGACTGCGGGCTTGCAGAGCGCGCCCCGATGTGCGGGGTTCCGTATCACGCGGCGGACAACTATATCGCCAAACTCGTCGCGCTCGGCAAAAAGGTCGCCATCTGCGAACAGCTTTCCGACCCCGCGGCGAGCAAGGGAATGGTCGAGCGGGACGTCATCCGCGTCGTCTCTTCGGGGACGCTCATCGAAGCCGCGCTCCTTGACGCAAAGCAAAACACTTTCATCGCCTGCGCCTGCAAACAGGAGGACGGGCTCGCCCTCGCCTGGGCGGACATCACGACGGGCGGCTTTTTCGCGGCGGTATTCGGCGGGGAAAAGGGAACGGGCGAGCTGATGGAATATCTCGTCAAGCTCGCGCCCGCCGAAGTCATCGTCAACGAAGAATTTTTGCTCGCCTGCAAAGAGCATCCGCTCGTGCGTGCGGGCGGGCTGCCCGCCTTTTCCTGCTATGTGCCCTGGGCGTTCGGCTTCAAGCGTGCGGAAAAGAACCTCATGGAACAGTTCGGCACCAAGACGCTCGAACCGTTCGGCATAGCCGCCCGCCCCGCGGCGGTATCGGCGGCGGGAGCGCTGATTGAATATCTCAAAGAGACGCAAAAGCACGCGCTCAAAAATATCGACGGCATCAAACTTGTCGCGGGCGAAGAAGTGATGATGCTGGACGCGGCGGCGGTCAAAAACCTCGAGCTCGTCAAAACGCTCGGAGAAGGCAAGCGCAAGGGCTCCCTCTTATGGCTGCTCGACGGGACGCGCACGGCGATGGGGGCGCGGCTCATGCACTCGCTCATCCTCAATCCGCTGCGCGAAAAGCAAGCGATCGACTACCGCCTCGGCGGGGTGGAGGAACTGTTCGGAGCGACCGTCATCCGCGCCGGCATCGCCGACACGCTGCGCGGCGTGCGCGACATCGAGCGCATCGCGGGCAAAATTTCCAACGGCAACCTGACCCCGCGCGACTGCGAAAATCTCTCCTCTTCGCTGGCGCTCATCCCCAACCTTCGCTTTCAGCTGTCGGGTTTTTCCTCGGCGGCGCTGCAAGACGTCATGCGTGGCTTGGGCGATTTCAGCGAACTTTGTTCCCTTTTAAAGCGCGCCTTTATCGAAAATCCGCCCGTCAACGTCAAAGAGGGTGGCTATATCGCCAAAGGATACAGCCGCGAACTGGACGAACTTCGGGATATGCACGAGCACGGCGCGCAGAAGATCGCCGAAATGGAGGCGCGCGAACGGGAAGAGACGGGGATACGCAACCTCCGCATCAAATACAACCGCGTGTTCGGTTACGGGATCGAAGTGACCAACTCCTTCAAAGACAAGGTGCCGTACCGCTACCAGCGGCGGCAGACGCTGGCAAATGCCGAGCGGTATGTCACGGACGAGCTCAAAGAGATCGAGGAGAAGATCATGTCGAGCGCGGAAAAGAGCCTCGCGCTGGAAGTCGCGCTCTTTGAAGAGCTCAAAGGCATCCTCGCCGAAAATATCGGCAGGCTGAAAAAGCTCGCCTCCTCGCTCGCCTTTCTGGACTGCCTCGTCGCCTTCGCTTCGGCAGCGAAGGAGCGCAATTACTGCAAACCCGAGATCGTGGGGGCGGGCGGCGAAATTGTCATAAAAGACGGCCGCCATCCCGTCGTGGAAGCGCTCTCGCGCGAGCGGTTCGTGCCCAACGACACCCTTTTGGACGGCAAAGATACGCGCACGATGGTGATCACGGGGCCGAACATGGCGGGCAAGAGCACCTATATGCGGCAGACGGCGCTCATCGTGCTGATGGCGCATATCGGCTGTTTTGTCCCCGCGCGCGCGGCGCAGATCCCCGTGACCGACCGCATCTTCACCCGCGTCGGCGCGAGCGACAACCTCATCCTCGACCAGAGCACGTTTATGGTGGAAATGACGGAAGTCGCTTCCATCATCATGAACGCGACGCCCGATTCCCTCCTCATCCTCGACGAAGTGGGAAGGGGCACGAGCACTTACGACGGGCTGAGCATCGCCTGGGCGGTCCTCGAATATCTGACCTTACACATCCGCGCCAAGACGCTGTTTGCCACCCATTATCATGAACTTACCGAGCTTGAAGGCAAGATCGAGGGGGTCAAAAATTACAAAGTGACCGTAAAAGAAGCGGCGGGCGGGGTCATCTTTTTGCGCAAGATCATGCGCGGCGGCGCCAACAAGAGCTTCGGGATCGAAGTTGCCAAACTTGCGGGCATTCCCGCAGACGTTACTTCCCGCGCCAAAGAGATCCTCAAAAAACTGGAAAAAAACGACATCGCGCGCGGCGCGGCGGCCGCTCTTCCCGAAGAGGAAGACAGGAAGGAGAGCGAAGCGGAGCGCATATTGCGCGAGCTGGACACGGACAACGTCACGCCCATGCAGGCGCTGCAGATCCTGACCGAACTCGCGCAAAAAGCGAAAGAGGGCTGAACATATGGCGAAGATCAACATTCTCGACAGCAGCATTTATAACCGCATCGCCGCGGGCGAAGTGGTGGAGCGCCCCGCTTCCGCCGTCAAGGAATTTATCGAAAATTCGCTGGACGCGGGCGCAAAGCATATCACCGTGCGCATCGAGCGGGGCGGCAAGGACCTGATCTATGTCGCCGACGACGGCGCGGGGATCGAAAAGAGCGAACTTCCTTCCGCCTTTTTGCCGCACGCGACGAGCAAGATCGCCAAAGCCGAAGATCTGGACGCCATTTCCACGCTGGGTTTCCGCGGCGAAGCGCTCGCCTCGGTCGGTTCCGTCGCCAACGTGACGCTCAGATCCCGCTTCTTTGAAAGCGACGAGGCGTACGGCATTTGCTGCCAAGGCGGCAAGATCGGCGAAGCCCTGCCGTGCGCGCTGGAAAGCGGCACCGAGATCGCGGCGGAAAACCTCTTCTTCAATACCCCCGTGCGCGCCAAATTTCTCAAAACGGATAAAGGGGAGGAGAGCGAAGTATCCGCCTGCGTCGCCCGCTTCATCCTCGGCAACCCGTCCGTCGCCTTCCAATATTTTATTGACGGCAAGGCGGCGCTGCGTTCCTTCGGCGGGGGAGCGGAAGAAGCGGTCGCTGCCGTCTACGGCGCGGCGGCGGTTTCCGAATGCTATCAGATCGACGCCGTCCGCCACGGCATCCGCGTGCACGGCTATATCGGCAAGCCGCACTACACCAAACCAAACCGCACCTATCAGAGCACCTTCGTCAACGGGCGCTACGTCGTCAACAACACCATATCTTCCGCGATCATGAACGCCTATCAGAGTTATCTGATGAAGCGGCAATATCCCTTTTATGTCCTCTTCATCGAGATTCCCGCGGAGGCCGTGGACGTCAACGTCCATCCGAACAAGTCGGACGTGCGCTTTGAAAACAATCAGGTCGTCTACGGCAGCATCTATTCGATCGTCTCCGCCGTCCTCGACGGCAACGCCGCCGCGCTCGATTATATCGTCAAGGACGAACAAGCCGCGGCGCAAAGCCAAGCCCCCGCCGATATGCCCGTTATAAACGCCGCCGCGCCTTCGGATAAGCAAGGCGCGCCCGCCGCCGAAAGCGCGGGAGAAAAAAAGCAAGGCGGCACAGGACAGCGCTTCGACCCTTACGAAAAATATCCCGCCCCGCCCAAAGGCGCGAGGGAAGGATTTGCCATCCGCTTTGCCGACAGCAGCGCTGTACAGGGCGCTTCCTTTGCGGACTCCGTTTTTGCGGGAGATCGCGAAAAAAATGAGAAAAAGGAAGCGAAAACGGGCGAAGACGTCTTTTCGGAAAACAAAAAATACCTGGAAATGCTCGATAAAAAGGCAAAACAGGAGAAGCTGATCCTCGAAAACGCCGTCTACCGCGGCACTCTTTTTAACACCTATCTCATCTATGAAGAGGGAGACAGCGCCTATATCATCGACCAGCACGCGGCGCATGAGCGGCTCATCTTTGATAAGCTCTGCCGCGAAACGGACGAGCGCCGCGTCGTGCGCCAGCCGATGCTGCTGCCTTATGTTTTGCAGACCAACCGTGAAGAGTTCGCCTTCCTTTCGGAAAACCTTCCAACCGTCGAGGCGATCGGCTTTGACATAGAAGAATTCGGGGGCGGCAGCTTCAAGATCTCCGCCGTGCCCGCAGACCTTAGAGACATCGACCTGAAAGGGTTTTTCGCCGAACTTCTTTCCGAGATCGGGAGCTTGAAAGGGATCCGCCTCAAAGAGATCCTCAGGGACAAGATCGCCATGGCGGCGTGCAAACACGCCGTCAAGGGCGGAATGCTTTTGAGCGACTCGGAGAAGGAAAAGCTCTTTTCCATGCTGCACGGGGATATGGGGCTGAAATGTCCGCACGGCAGGCCTGTAGCCGTCAAAATGACAAAATATGAGATCGAAAAACTGTTCAAAAGGATCGTTTGAGTGAAAACACTGGTCGTATGCGGCGCCACGGCGTCCGGAAAAACGGGATTTGCCGTCGATATGGCGGAAAAACTCGGCGGAGAAGTGATCTCTGCCGACTGTATGCTCGTCTATAAGGGGTTGGAC
>CALWCR010000067.1 GCA_944376445.1 uncultured Clostridia bacterium
AGACGACTTTGCTTCGCACACGCCCGTGGGCGAGATCGTGCGCGAGAGCGATCTGTTCGCCTATTATAAATATCTCGGCAAGAAGGACACGTTGCAGGACGTTTTGGCGGCGTTCGAGGAAAACAAGGAGCTGCTCGCCGTGCTCATCAGCGAAAACGGCTGCCCGGGCGAGCGGGTGGAAAACATCCTCACGCCCGTGGACCTCGTCGAAGTCAATAAGGTGCTCGAAGATTACCAGTGAACGGAATTTTGCCGCGCGGCGCAAAATCGCTTTACAAAACGCGCAAAGACTGCTAAAATAGAACGGTAAAGAGCAATACGGCGATCACGAAGGACACGCCGCTTGCGATGCCCGTTCCAAAGAGAGCCGCAAAAAGGTGAAAGGCGGCGTGCGGGGCGCAGCGCGGTATCACCGTTCGGCCCGCAGGGCGAGATCCGCAAATTCCGGCGGAGCGTAGTTTTGCGCGCGGTATCCTTTCCGCGTTATCGAAAAAGGCGTATGTTTGTATGTTTTGGTGGTATGCCCTTTTGTTTTCCGAAAACGAAAGGGCTTTTTTTTGTAAATAATTTTGCAGGAGTCAGGCGATGTACAAAAAGGTAGACACGACGATGGACTTCGTCGGCAGAGAAAAGGAAGTTATCGGGTTCTGGAAGGAAAACGACGTCTTTGAGGACAGCGTCAAAGAGCGGGAGGGGGGAGAAGAGTTCTCCTTTTACGACGGCCCCCCGACGGCGAACGGCAAACCGCATATCGGGCATATCCTCACCCGCGTCATGAAGGACATCATCCCCCGCTATCAGACGATGAAGGGCAAACACGTCCTGCGCAAGGCGGGCTGGGATACGCACGGGCTGCCCGTCGAGCTGGAAGTGGAAAAATCCCTCGGCATGGACGGCAAGCAGGACATCGAAAAGTTCGGCATCGAGCCCTTCATCAAAAAATGCAAAGAGAGCGTCTGGAAATATAAGGGCGAATGGGAGAAAATGTCCGAACGGGTCGGATACTGGGCGGACATGGACAACCCTTACGTCACCTATGACGACAAATATATCGAATCGGTCTGGTGGGCGCTCAAAGAGATCTGGAAGAAGGGACTCCTGTATAAGGGGCACAAGATCGTTCCGTACTGCCCGCGCTGCGGCACGGCGCTTTCCTCGCACGAGGTGGCGCAGGGATATAAAGACGTCAAGGAAACTTCCGTCTTCGTCCGTTTCCGCCGCAAGGGGGAGGAGAACGCCTATTTCCTCGCCTGGACGACGACCCCCTGGACCCTTCCTTCCAACGTCGCCCTCTGCATGAACGCGGACGAGGACTATGCGGAGATTTGTGCGGAAGACGGCGCGCGCTACGTGCTAGCGGCGGCGCTCGTTCCCTCCCTGTTTGCGGAGGGGACGTATACGACCCTCTCCCTCAAAAAGGGCAGGGAGTACGAACACGCGGAGTATGAGCCCCTCTTTGCCTATGCGGAAGGCTCTTACCGCGAAAAGGCGCATTACATCGTCCTGGACGGCTACGTCACCCTGACCGACGGCACGGGCATCGTGCACATCGCGCCTGCCTTCGGCGAGGACGACTACCGCGTCGGGCAAAAATACGGCCTGCCCGTCGTCAACATGGTGGACGAGCGCGGCTGCTTCAAGCCCGCCGTCTCCGATTTTGCGGGTATGTTCGTCAAAAAAGCGGACAAGGGCATCATCGCCCTTCTGAAAGAGAAGGGGCTCCTCTTCAAGGAAATGGCATACGAGCACAGCTATCCCCATTGCTGGCGCTGCGACACGCCCCTCCTGTATTATGCCCGCGAGAGCTGGTTCATCAAGGTGACGGCGGTCAAAGACGAGCTCCTCAAAGCCAACAATTCCGTCAACTGGATGCCCGAAACGATCAAATCCGGCCGCATGGGCAACTTCCTCGAAAACGTCATCGACTGGGGGCTCTCGCGCGACCGTTACTGGGGCACGCCGCTGCCCGTCTGGGTATGCGAAAAGTGCGGCAAAGTGCACGTCATCGGCAGCAAGGCGGAGCTTAGAGAAAAGTGCGGGATCGAGGGGGATATCGAATTGCACCGCCCGTACATCGACGGCTGCACCTTCGATTGCGAGTGCGGCGGCAAAATGAAGCGCACGCCCGAAGTCATCGACTGCTGGTTCGATTCGGGCTCCATGCCCTTCGCGCAGTATCACTACCCCTTTGAAAACAAACAGCTCTTTGAAGAGACGTTCCCCGCCGATTTCATCTCCGAAGCGGTCGATCAGACGCGCGGCTGGTTCTATACGCTGCTCGTCATCTCGACCATCCTCTTCGGCAAAGCGCCCTTCAAAAACTGCATCGTGCTCGGGCACGTCAACGACAAGAACGGGGTCAAAATGTCCAAACACAAGGGCAACGTCGTCGACCCGTGGTCCGTCCTCGACAAGCAGGGTGCGGACGCCGTGCGCTGGTATTTTTATACCGCCAGCGCGCCGTGGCTGCCTTCCAGGTTTTATCCCGAAGCGGTCTCCGAGGCGCAGCGCAAATATATCGGCACCCTCTGGAACACCTATGCGTTTTTCGTGCTCTATGCCGAGATCGACAAGTACGACCCCGCAAAATACGACCTCAAAAAATGCAGGCTGTCTTTGATGGACAAGTGGATCTTGTCCAAACTCAACACCCTCATCGCCGAGGTGGATAAAGGGCTTTCGGAATACGATATCACCGACAGTGCGCGCGCGCTGCAGGATTTTGTCGACGTGCTTTCCAACTGGTATGTGCGCCGCGGGCGCGAACGCTATTGGGGCAAGGAAATGACCGAGGACAAGGCGGCGGCGTACACGACCCTCTATACCGTCCTTACCTCCCTCGCAAAACTGACGGCGCCCTTTACTCCCTTCATCGCCGAGCAGATGTATCAGAACCTCGTGCCCGCCTTCTTTAAAGACGCGCCTAAATCCGTGCATATGTGCGCCTTCCCCGAGGCGGACGCCGCCGCTTT
>CALWCR010000068.1 GCA_944376445.1 uncultured Clostridia bacterium
ACGAAGCCATCATGGCATATCAGACCAAGGCGATCACCTTGCAGGACGAGATCTATGTCAAGCGCACGGTCAGCCTGCCCGAAGGCAAATTCTTCGACGAAAACGGCGAGCCCGAAACCACGGTCACCGGCCGCGTCAAGACGACGGTAGGGCGCATCATCTATAACGAAGCGATCCCGCAGGATCTCGGATTCGTGGAGAGGAAGTGCAAAGAGGACTACCTCAAATACGAGATCGGCGGCAGCAACAAGTGCGACCTTACCCTCCTCAAAGACAGATACAGCGCCGAAAAAGACGGCAAGACCGTCCGCCAGGAGCAGGAAGACGAGCCCGTCGGCAAGAAGATGATCTCCAAGATCGTCGACCGCTGCTTCAAGACGGGCGGCGCGCCCAAGGCGGCGGACGTGCTCGACAAGATCAAGGCGCTCGGCTATAAATATTCGACCATCGGCGCCATCACCACCTCCGTCTTCGATATGCACATCCCCGCGGCGAAAAAGCCGCTCATCGAAGAGGCGGAGCACAAGGTCGAGAACATCGAAAAGAAATTCGCGCGCGGCCTTTTGAAGGACGAAGAGCGCTACAACGCGGTCGTCAACGTCTGGAAAGATACGACGGACGCGGTCACCAACGAACTGAAAAAGGGCCTCGACAAGTTCAACCCCATCTGGATGATGGCAAACTCGGGCGCCCGCGGTTCCATCGACCAGATCAAACAGCTCGCGGGTATGCGCGGCCTCATGGTCAACCCGCAGGGCAAGATGATCGAGATCCCGGTCAAATCCTGCTTCCGTGAAGGGCTGACCGTTCTCGAATACTTCATTTCCTCCCACGGCGGCCGCAAAGGCCTCGCGGATACGGCGCTGAAGACGGCGGACTCGGGCTATCTGACCAGAAGGCTGGTCGACGTCTCGCAGGACGTCATCGTGCGCGAGGACGACTGCTGCGCGGGCAAAAAGCCGCGCGGCATGAAGATCACCGCCATCATGGGCGCCAACGGCGACGTCATCGAGAGCCTTGAAGACAGGCTCGCGGGCAGATTCGTTTCCGAAGACGTCGTCCATCCCGAGACGGGCGAAGTCATCGTGGCGACCAACGAAATGATCACCGACGACACGGCGAAAGCCATCGTGCGCGCGGGCATCACGGAAGTCTCCATCCGCAGCATCTTCACCTGCAATTCCCGCCACGGCGTCTGCGCCAAGTGCTACGGCAAGAACATGGCGACCGACAGGCCCATCCAGGTGGGCGAGGCGGTCGGCGTCATCGCGGCGCAGTCCATCGGCGAACCCGGCACGCAGCTGACCATGCGTACCTTCCATACGGGCGGTATCGCGGCGACGGGCGACATCACCCAGGGTCTTCCCCGCGTCGAAGAGCTCTTCGAGGCGAGAAAGCCGAAGGGCGTTGCGACCCTTACGGAAGTGGGCGGCGTCGTCTATGTCTCCGAACAGGACAATCAGAAGCACGTCGTCATCCGCGACGAATTTACGGGCGCGGAGAAGAAGGAGTACGTCCTTCCCTTCAACGCGGAGCTCAAAGTCAAGACGGGCGACAAGGTGGAGCCGGGCGTGCAGCTCAACGGCGGTTCGGTCAACCCGCAGGACATCCTGCGTATCCAGGGCGTCAAGGGTGTGCAGGACTATATCCTGCACGAAGTGCAGTCCGTCTACCGTTCGCAGGGCGTCGACATCAACGACAAACACGTCGAGATCATCGTCCGCCAGATGATGCGCAAAGTCCGCATCGAAAACTGCGGCGACACCGAAATGCTCCCCGGAGAGCTCGTCGATATGTTCACTTTTGAGGACGAAAACCTCAAAGCGCTCGAAAAGGGCGGCCGTCCCGCGACGGCGAAGAGGGTGCTTTTGGGTATCACCAAGGCGGCGCTTTCGACCGATTCCTTCCTCTCTGCCGCGTCCTTCCAGGAGACGGCGAGGGTGCTTACGGAAGCTGCCATCAAGAACAAGGTGGACCCGCTCATCGGCCTAAAAGAGAACGTCATCATCGGCAAACTCATCCCCGCGGGCACGGGCGTGCGCGATTACAAGAACATGGGCCCGCAGCTCGTTGCGGGGCACCGCGAGAGCGACCCGCTCATCGAGGCGGAAGAGTTCGCGGAAGAAGCGGAAGCAGAGCAATAAAACGGAAGCGCGTTTTATACGCGTATGCGGGCGGCAGGAAAGTGCCGCCCGCATTTTCTCATCGGACGCAAAAAGGGAGCGGCTTTTATCAAAGCCGCTCCCTGTTTATGCGTTTTTGCGCGAAATATTCGATTTTTTCAACGTTTGCGGGAAAGGATCTTTTTCAGGGCGTGCAGCACGCCGCCCTCGTCGTTGGAGGGCACCGTCTTGCCGATCAGTTTTTTCAGCCCCGCAAAGGCGTTTTCGGTCACATAGGCGTGCTCGCAGGCGAGCAGCATCTCGTAATCGTTCATGTGATCGCCGAAGGCGGCGCATTCCGAGCGCAGGATGCCGAATTTTTTCTGCACGAAGCCGAGGGCGACCCCTTTATTGACCCCTTCGGAGGAAATATCCAGCCAGCAATCGCCCGATTGGATGACCCTGAGCCCCGCAAGTTTTTGCGGCAGCACCTGCATACTGTTGTTTTCGGGGGAAAGCCCGTCGTAGACGGCGATCTTGCAGATCTCGCCCTTTTTGGCGATCTCCGTGAGCGGGCGGTGGGCGTTGTTGAGATAGGACGCCTCGACGTAGGAGACGAAGGGCTGGCGCATATCTTCGTAATAGGCGCAGTCGGGCGTACAGAGGAGGGGATACACCTGCCTTTCTTTGAGGGCGGCGATCTCTTTGAGGGCGCGCATGGTGTTTTCCGCGCCGAGCGTCTTGCAGAAAAAGATCTCGCCCTGCCAGGCGCAGATGGCGCCGTTTTCGGCGACAAAGACGATCTTGTCCTGCACGGGGGCGAACATTTTTTCCAGCGAAACGAGCTGCCGCCCGCTCGCCGCGCAGAAGAGGATCCCGTTTTCATGCAGTTGTTCGATGAGGGGGAAGAGCCCGTCGGGGAGCCTGCCCTTGGAGTCGAGCAGCGTCCCGTCCAGGTCGCTTACGGCAAGTCTGATCATAGCGGTGCCTGTTTCAAAAGTGTATTTTTTGTCACATCAGGGGGGCGAAGACGCGCAGGACGGAACGGTAGATCTTGCGCAGGAAATTCGCGTGGGTCTTCTTTTCCGTCATCAGTTCGCTCTCTGCGCAGGTGCGTTGGTAGTCTTCGTACAAATCGTCGCAGATCTCTTCGTCAAAGAACATGATGTTGCATTCGCAGTGCAGATAAAAGCTGCGGAAATCCATGTTGGAAGAGCCGATGATGCAGGCGCTGCCGTCGCTGACGATGCTCTTGGCATGGATAAAGCCGGGGGTATAGAAATAGATGCGCACCCCTTCCTTGATGAGGGTGGTGCAGAACGCCTTGGTGACGGCGTAGACGTATTTTTTGTCGGGCGTATGCGGCACGGTGATGCGCACGTCCACGCCCGAACGCGCCGCGGTGATGAGCGCCGTCTTCATCTCGTCGTCGATGATGAGATAGGGTGTATTGATATAGACGTATTTTTTCGCGTTATAGATGATCTTCAGATACAGCGATTCGCAGATATTGTGCCCGCCGTCGAAGGGGGAATCGGAAAAAGGCAGGCAGAGATACTTGCCCGCGGGGCAGGGGGAGAGATATTTGTCGTAGTTTTCTTCCCGCACGCCGTCCTGGCAGTTTTTCATCTCCCAAAGCTGCAGGAACATGGCGGTGAAGTTCTGCGCGGCGCGCCCGCGCACCATCACGCCCGTATCCTTCCAGTGCCCGTGCAGGGTGATCTCGTTGGTGTATTCGTCGGCGATGTTGACGCCGCCCGTAAAGGCGGTCACCCCGTCGATGACGGCGATCTTGCGGTGGGTGCGGTTGTTCTGCGCCACGTCGAGCACGGGGCGGAAACGGTTGAAGCAGAGGCAGCGGATCCCTTCCTGTTCCAGCTTCGCCGCAAAATCGTGCGGGATGCCGAGCAGGGAGCCGATGTCGTCGTAAATGACGCGCACGTCCACCCCCGCGTCCGCCTTTTCTTTGAGGATCTTGTGGATCCTGTCCCAGAATTTCCCTTCCGAAATGACGAAATATTCGAGGAAGATGAATTTTTCGGCGGAAGAAAGTTCTTTTTCCAGCTGCGCGCCGTACTCTTCGCCCGTGGGGAAATATTTGTATTCGTAACAGTCTGTGGCAGGCATGGCGCTTTCTTTGCGCACAAATTCGGCGCATTGCTGCGCGAACCCGCCCAGTTCCAGGAATTTGCAGTCGGCGTCTTTTTGCCGCTCGTACATCTTTGCGATCTGCGGCAGCTCGTGCATGAGCTGCTTTTTGAGCTTGCGGCGGGGCGACTTTCTCCTGCGGAAAATGAGAAAGAGGAACGCCCCGACGGGCGGCAGGAGCAAAATGGGCACGATCCACGCCACTTTATACGCCCCGTTGAGGTCGGAATTGATGATATAGAGGACGAGAATGACGTTGATGACGTCGAAAAAGACGCTCACATAGGTCCCCACCCTCGGAAATTCGAGGGAGAGCCAGATGAGCGTCGCGGGGACGATGGCGAGCTCCGCCAAAAGCAGGAGCGCCACGACAAAGAATTTGCTTGTCAGAAGTTTGAAAAATTTACGCATTACACATCCTTGCCGGCGGGTAAGCCCGTCTGTATGCGCCGTGAAAGCCCTGCGGGTATGCCCGCGCCGCAGAGATCCATCCCGCGCCATGCGCCGAAATTATCTCTCGCGCCGAGCGCCGCAGAAATTCATAAAACCGCGCGGGCGCGCCGCCAAAGTTTCATCCCGCGCCGAGCGCCGCAATTATCTCTCGCGCCGCGTGTGCCGCCAAAGGCGGTCAGATCATGTCGAGTATGGTAAGCGGGGCGCGTTTTTCCTTTTCCCAAAGCTGCGCCTTGGCGTTGAAGAGGGCGGGGATATCCGCCGCATTTGTCTCTTCCGCCGTGAGCGGCTTGAAGTCCACCGCCTTATTGACGAGCAGATTGATCGCGCCCGCGCACTGCGCGTAGTCGCGCGTCGCGCCCAGAACGCAGAGCTCCTTGTCGAGCGCCTTTTTCAGGTGCACGCTCATTTCGGGGAATTCCATGCCCGCATAGATGACTTTACCCCGCTTTGCCGTGATGGCAAAGGGTAGATCGTCGGCAAGGCCGCAGAAAGAGGTGAACACGCACCCTTCCGCCATGCGCCCGCCCGTGACCTCGTTGAGGTTGCGCATGAGCTCTTCGTCCGCTTTGAACGTGTAATAGATCCCGCACTTTGCGGCGACGGAGAGCTTTTCTTCGTCCGCGTCGATGAGGATGGGGACCGCCTGATGGTAGATGAGAAGCTGCGATAAGATGATGCCCGTTACGCCCGCGCCGACGACGGCGACGTGCGTGCCCTTCGGCACGTCCAGCTTGTCCACGATCCCCTCGCAGAGGGAGACGACGCCCGTAAACAGCGCCTCGTTGTCGCTTACCGAAGGAGGGAGGGGGAAAAGGTGCGCCTCTTCACAGACGGCAAAGTCGCGCAAAAACCCGTCGCAGTCCTCGCCCGCGACTACGGGGGAGAGGCAGCCGTCCGCGTTGCCCCTGCGGCAGGCGGAGCATTCTCCGCACGCGTAGGTGCCGTTGATAAAGACGCGGGCATTTTTTTCCGCCTTGACGCAGTCCTCGCCCGCTTCGGTCACCACGCCGACGGCGAACATCCCCGGAACGCGCGGCAGCCGCACGCCCGAAGCGCCCGTAAAGGCGCGTATTTCGGGATAGGCGAGAAGGACTTTGGTGATCTTCACCTTCGCCTGGGTCGGGGCGGAAATGTTGTCGGGCCTCTCTTCTTCGACGATCGTCCGCGGAGAGAGGATCTTCCAGATCTTCATAACAACCTCGCAATGGTTTGTTTGGGAACAAATACAAAGGAATGAAGCGGGCCGTAACGGATGCGGGCCCGCTTCCATCTTTTACAGTATATAGCAATTTTTTACGGAAAGCAAGTAAAAAGCGCACAAAAAACCGTTCTCCCGCCGCCCGCGCGGCGAGGGGACGCTTTTTTACGGCGGGAAGGGCGCCTTTCTATATAAGTTTGTCCCGTTTGCGGCAAAAAAATTTTTTTATCCGCATAAAGAATGATTGACTTGACGGATAAAATGCGATATAATAACGGAGCATCTTATAAGAAAGTACGCCAAGTGAGGTGAAAACATGAAACCCGATATACATCCCGATTATCACGAGGTCACCGTAACCTGTGCTTGCGGCGCCACCTTCAAGACGGGGACGACGAAGAAAGGCGATACCATGAAAGTGGATATCTGCAGCAAGTGCCATCCCTTTTTCACAGGCAGACAGAAGCTCGTTGATACCGGCGGCAGAGTCGATAAGTTCAAAAAAAGATACGGTATTTGATTTTTGCTTTTCAGCTCTAAGTGTTTGCTTGGGGCTGATTTTTCTTTTTAAGGACGGACACGGAGCGTTGCATGGGTAAAGAGAAGGAAAAGAACAAGGACAGGCGCACCTATATCGGCGGGCAGGCGGTGCTCGAAGGGGTCATGATGCGCGGCAGGACGGCGTATGCGACCGCCGTGCGCGATCCCGAAGGGAATATCCAGGTGGAGAGCCGCAGGCTCAATACTTCCAAGGGCATGAAGCGCGCCGCCAAGATCCCCGTCGTGCGCGGGGTGGTCAACTTCGTCTCCTCGCTGGTGACGGGGTCGAAGATCCTCATGCGCAGCGCCGCCGTCTACGGCGACGAAGGGGAGCCGTCCAAATTTGAAAAGTGGTGCGAAGAGAAGCTGCATATCGATCTCATGGCGGCGGTCTCTTTTCTCGCCACCCTTCTCGGCGTCCTTTTGGCGGTGGGGCTCTTTGTCGTGCTGCCCATCCTCTTTGCCGACCTTCTCGTCTCTACGGGGACGTGGCTGCGCCCGTACAGCATCGGTTACAACCTCATTCAAGGGTGTACCCGCCTTGTCATCTTTATCCTCTATATCGTCGCCATTACGGCGATGAAGGACATCCGCCGCGTGTTCATGTACCACGGCGCCGAGCACAAGACCATCACCTGTTTTGAAAAGGGGCTGCCCCTCACGCCCGAAAACGCTAAGACCTGTTCGCGTATCCACGACCGCTGCGGCACCACCTTTTTGTTCCTCGTCATGGCGGTGAGCATCGTCGTCTTTTCCGTCGTCAACTGGATCTGCGACGCCTATCTCGACTTTTTCGTCTACGGGAAGGTGGTCAACTTCCTCATCCAGTTCGCGGTCAAGATCGCCTTTTTGCCCCTCGTGGCGGGCATTTCCTATGAAGTGCTCAAACTCCTCGCCAAGACGCGCAGTAAATTTTTCCTCATCTTCAAGGCGCCCGGGTTCGCTTTGCAGCGGCTCACCACACGCGAACCGGAAAAAGAGATGCTGGAAGTCGCCATCGCCGCCTTCAACAAGGTCTACGAGATGGACGCCGACCCTTCCCTTCCCGAAACGGATTTCACCGTCTCCAAATCTTTGAAAAAATACACGCAGGAGCTCAAAACGGTCTTTGCGCAGGAAGGGATCGACGAGAGCGACGCGGAGTGGCTCGTCTCTTTGAAGACGGGCGTAAAGCGCAGCGAGCTGGAAAGCAGCGACAGGATGCTCCTTCCGAGCGAAGTGCGCGCCCTCGACGCCGCCGCGGGCGAACGGATGCAGGGCAGGCCCCTGTGGTACGTCTTCGGCAGCACGGATTTTTACGGCTACGAGATCAAGGTGGACGAGCGCGTGCTCATCCCCCGCCCCGAAACGGAACTTCTCGCCGAACAGGCGATCCTTGCCGCCAAAGAGGGGAGCGAGATCCTCGATCTGTGCACGGGCAGCGGCTGCATCGCCGTCGCCGTGGCGGGAGAAACGAAGAAAAAGGGGCTGAACGTGCGCGTCTCGGCGTCCGACGTCAGTGCGGACGCGCTCGCGCTCGCTAAGGAGAACGCCCTGGCAAACGGCGCGGACATCGTTTTTTACGAAAGCGACCTGCTTTCCTCTATCAAACAAAAATTCGACGTCATCGTCTGCAATCCGCCCTATATCAGGAGGGGAGACATGGCTTCGCTGCAGCGGGAGGTCAAAGACTTTGAACCCGCCGCCGCGTTGGACGGGGGCGAGGACGGGCTGGATTTTTACCGCCGTCTCGCCGAAGAGGCGCCCTCCCGCCTGCGGGCGGGCGGCGTGCTCCTGTGCGAATGCGGCAAGGGGCAGAGCAGCGCGGTCGCGGCCCTCTTTGCGGGGTTTGCTAATGTGCGAGTCATGAACGATTACGAGGGGGCGGACCGCATCGTCGCCGCCAAGCGAAGGTAGGGCGTCATGCTGAAAAAACTGGAAGACATCCTCGCAAAATACGAGCGGCTCTCCGCGGAAATGGCGGATCCCGCCGTCATCTCCGCGCCCGAACGCTGGACGCAGTGCGCCAAGGAGCACGCGGAGATCGCCGAGACGGCGGAAAAATATCTCGAATACAAAAAGACGGAAAAGGAGATGAACGACGCCTTTGCCGCGGCGGAAGGGGAGCAGGACAGGGAAATGCGCGGCCTTCTCACCGAGGAAGGGTATTCGCTCAAAGAGAGGCTCGCGTCGATCTACGGCGAGCTGCGCGTCCTGCTCCTTCCCAAAGATAAAAACGACGAACGCAACGTCGTCATGGAGATCCGCGGCGGCGCGGGCGGCGACGAAGCGAGCCTGTTTGCGGCGGAACTGTACCGTATGTATTGCCATTTTGCCGAGGCCATGCGCTGGAAGACGGAGATCGTCGATTGCAGCGAGACGGAACTTGGCGGCATGAAAGAGGTCGTGTTCACCGTCTCGGGCAAGGGCGTATACAGCAAACTCAAATTCGAGAGCGGGGTGCACCGCGTGCAGCGGGTGTCCGAAACGGAGTCGCAGGGGCGGGTGCATACTTCCACCGTCACCGTCGCCGTCCTGCCCGAACCAGAAGACGTGGAAGTTCAGATCAACGAAAAAGACCTGAAGATCGACACGTACCGTTCGGGCGGCGCGGGCGGACAGCACATCAACAAGACGGAGAGCTGTATCCGCATCACCCATCTGCCCACGGGCATCGTCGTGACCTGCCAGGACGAGCGTTCGCAGATCAAAAACCGCGAAAAGGCGATGAAGGTCTTAAAAAGCCGCCTTTACGATCACTATAACAGCAAATACCTGAGCGACTATGCGGAAAACCGCAAGAGCCAGGTGGGCACGGGGGACAGGAGCGAGCGTATCCGCACCTACAACTTCCCGCAAAACCGCGTCACCGACCACCGCATCGGGCTGACCCTCTATTCGTTGGACAGCTTTATGATGGGGGAGATCGGCGGTATGCTCGAAAGCCTTGCCATCGCCGACAGGGAGGCAAAGCTCGGCTCACAAGAGGATACGGACTGAACATTTTCAAAGCGGCGCCGCGCGCACAGGACGGGCGCGTTTTGCAAAATTTTGCAGACAGCAACAGGTAAAAATCTTTCGAGGTACAATGATATGAACATCACAAAGAGGATCTCTTCCATCTCTCCTTCCCTGACCCTTGCCATCACTGCCAAAGCCAAGGCGATGAAGGCGGAAGGGAAGTCGGTCATCGGCTTCGGCGCGGGCGAACCCGATTTCAATACCCCGCAGCACATCATCGACGCCGCCAAAGACGCCCTCGATAAAGGCTATACCAAATATACACCCTCGTCGGGGCTTCCCGCGCTGCGCAAAAAGATCGCCGAAAAGCTCGCCGAGGAACAGGGGCTGGAATACGATATGTCCCAGATCGTCGTCTCTTCCGGGGCGAAACATTCCATCTTCAACGCCATGTTCGCGCTCGTCGAAGAAGGGGACGAAGTCATCATCCCCGCGCCGTACTGGCTCACGTATCCCGAAGTCGTCAAAGTGTGCGGCGGCAGGAGCGTGTTCGTGGAAGGGCATAAGGAAAACCACTTCAAGATCAGCTCGGAAGACCTGAAAAAGGCGATCACGCCCAAGACCAAGGTGCTCATCTTCAATTCCCCCTCCAACCCCACGGGCGCGGTGTATACGGAAGAGGAGATCCGCGCCATCGGCAAAGTGGTCGAAGAGGCGGGCATCTGGGTGATCTCGGACGAGATCTATTCCAAACTCATCTATGACGGCGTGCGCCATTTCTCCATCGCGCGCGTCAGCGACGAGGTCAAGGCGCACACCGTCGTCGTGGACGGCGTCTCCAAGACGTATGCCATGACGGGCTGGCGTATCGGCTGGCTCGCCGCCCCCAAGGAAGTCGCCAAAGCTATCGATTCCTTCCAGAGCCACGCCACGAGCAACCCCACGAGCATTTCCCAGTACGCGGCGCTCGCCGCCCTCAACGGCAGCGAAGAAGAGCTCGTCAAGATGCGGGATATTTTCAACGACAGAAGAAAGTTCATGATCGAGCGCATCCACAAGATCGAAGGGCTGGGCTGTATCGAACCGGACGGCGCCTTCTACATCATGCTCATCGTCGACAAACTGTACGGCAAGCGCTATAACGGCAGAAAGATCAACAATTCCCTCGACGTCGCGGATATGCTGCTCGAAAAGGGAGTCGCCGTCGTCCCCGGCATCGCCTTCGGCGACGACGAATGCGTCCGCCTTTCCTATGCGATCTCCAAAGAGGACATCGCCGAAGGGCTCGACCGCATCGAATCCTTTGTCAAGGAGGTGTTCTGATTGATCTATTTCGACAAAAAGAAAAACCTTTTGGAAGAGGATCTGTATCACTATGAATTGCAGGACGTGGCAGAGCCCGAACTTTTCCGCGATCTCTATCCTTACGAAGAGATCCCCAAGGTCGTATTCAACTACCGCAACGTGCCGATGGATATGCCCGCCGACATCTGGATCACGGACACCACCTTCCGCGACGGCCAGCAGTCCACCTCTCCCTTCTCCGTAAAGCAGATCGTCGATATATTCAAGCTCATGTCCCGCCTGGGCGGGCCGAAAGGGGTCATCCGCCAGAGCGAATTTTTCCTGTACAGCGAAAAGGACCGCAGGGCGCTGCGCGAATGCCAAGACCTCGGCCTTCCCTTCCCCGAGATCACGACCTGGATCCGCGCCAACGAAAAGGATTTCGAGCTCGTGAAAGAGGCGGGCGTCGCCGAGACGGGCATCCTCGTGAGCTGTTCGGATTATCATATTTTCAAAAAGATGAACTTGACGCGCGCGCAGGCGATGGATAAATACCTCGGCATCGTCAAGAGCGCGCTCTCCCACGGCATCAAGCCCCGCTGCCATTTTGAAGACATCACCCGCGCCGATTTTTACGGCTTCGTGGTGCCCTTCGCCAACGAACTGATGAAGCTCTCCCGCGAGAGCGGTATCCCCGTCAAGATCCGTATGTGCGACACGATGGGCTTCGGCGTCAATTATCCGGGCACCTCCCTTCCCCGCAGCGTGCAGGGCATCGTCTACGGGCTGCATCACCATGCCGAGGTGCCGAGCGAGATGCTCGAATGGCACGGCCACAACGATTTTTACAAGGTCGTCACCAACGCCGCCACGGCGTGGCTGTACGGCGCGAGCGCGGTCAACTGTTCGCTTCTGGGCATCGGCGAGCGCACGGGCAACTGTCCGCTTGAAGCGATGGCGGTCGAGTACGCTTCCCTGCGCGGCTCAGACGACGGCATGGATTTTACCGCCGTCACCGACATCGCCCGCTATTTCGAGGACGAGCTCGGCTATATCATCCCGCCGATGACCCCCTTCGTCGGGCGCGCGTTCAACGCCACCCGCGC
>CALWCR010000069.1 GCA_944376445.1 uncultured Clostridia bacterium
TGCATTTATTTGATAGTGCCATTATAGCGTTGCAAAACGCGGCTGTCAATCAAACGAAAGTTCTTTCAGTATCACGAATTTGAATATAAAATATTTGTTTCACTTATGGAAGAAGCGCAAATCCGCAAAAATCGAGCGGTCTTTTATTTGTTGATATTATGGGGAAGGACTGCTATGCTGCCGATGAATTGTCAAACTAAGTGCAACACTTTGAGAGAGTGTCCCGGCCAAATCGCGCCGCGCTTTTATGACCGCCGCGGCCGGGATGGCGGCGGGGCGAGAAAAAAGGAACGTTCACCTATCTTTTGCGGGCGGTTTTGGCGCCGAAAGTCCTCCGAGGGATGAGCGATTGCGTTGACAAGAGCGGGCGGTTTTGTGTATAATATGCATAATATCGCAACGGGCCAATAAAGTCGGGAAAGGCGTGCGGAATGATCACGATCTATGACATCGCAAAAGAATGCGGCTGCTCTCCCGCGACGGTGAGCAAGGTATTCAATAATACGGGCAATATCAGTGCCCAAAAGCGCAGGGAGATCCTCGCCGCCGCCGAGCGGATGGGGTATGTGCCCAATGTCGCCGCGCGCAGTCTCGTCAACAGCAAGTCCAACATGGTGGGGATCCTGCTGTTTGTCGACAAGGCGCTCGGGCTCAGACACGAACTTTTTGCCGAAATACTCAACGCCTTCCGTATCCGCATGGAAAACTGCGGCTATGAAGTGCTGCTCATCTCGGAAGAGGCGAAGCTGTGGCAGGGGGATCTTCTGCGCCACTGCAAGGCGATGCGGCTGGACGGCGTGTTCTGCCTCAGCTGCGACTACGATTCTCCCGCCGTCAAGGAGCTCGTCGACGGCGGCATCCCCGTGGTCGGGTTTGAAGTGCCGTATGAAAACGTGAGCTGCGTGGAGAGCAAGAACTACGAGAGCGCCAAAAAACTGACCGAATATTTTCTCTCGCTCGGACACAGGCGGATCGCCTTCGTCTCGGGCACCGACACGTTCATCACGCGCGAGCGCATCCGCGGCTATCGCGACGCCCTCATGCAGGCGGGGCTCCCGCCGGACGATCTTTTGCAGCGCTGCGGCTATTTCAGCAAGGACGAAGGGGCCATCGCCACCCGCCTTCTCATGTCCTGCGGCAAAAAATGCACCGCCGCGCTCTACCCCGACGACTTTACGGCGATCGCGGGTATGCGCGAACTGAAAAAATACGGCATTTCCGTGCCGAACGATCTGTCGATCGCGGGCTTTGACGGCGTATCCCTCGGCAGGATGGTCACACCGCAGCTCACGACGGTCGTGCAGGACGCGCAGAAGATCGGCAAAGTCGCGGCGGATATGCTCCTCGATAAGATCGAAGGGCGGGAAACGGAGCCGCGCACGGTGCGGCTGGATACAGAGCTTTTCATAGGGGAAAGCTCCATACCTTATAGTAAAACGGAAGAATGACCGCGGCGGGGCAAAGCGCGTTTTGTCCCGCCTTTTCTTTTGCCGCGGCGCTTTTGAAGCCGCGCTTTTTTCGTGTAAGCGCACGGCACTTTCTAAGAAATTTTAACAAATTTTAAAAAAATTTTAAAAACCCTATTGACAAACGGAAAATTTGTATTATAATAGAATCACAAGGTAACCGATTTCTTTAAAAAATATATCGATTTCCCAACGCGAAAAAGCGTCTGTTTTCAGGTTGCCCCTTCATCTAAACAAAATAAAAGGGGCGCATTTTTTCGCGGTTTAGGGAAATCGATTACCCTAATTCCTTCCTTTGGATTGCTCCTCTTTTCCAGCCGACTTTGTCAGAAAGGAGGAGCATATCTTTTTCTCGTAAGGAAATCGATTTACCAACGCAAAAGGCATGCCTTTTCTCCTGCGGAACGCAGGAGAATGCAACTTAACGGAAATAATCCGCGCAAGCGGAAAATATAAGGAGGTTTATTGATGAAAAAGGCACTCAGAAAGATAGTCACCATCGCATTATCTTTCGCAATGTTGGGTTCGGTCACCGCTATGGCGGCGGCCTGCGGGGGAGACGATGACAACACGCTCCTGTATTGGTGCTTTGACTCCGCCATGGGGCAGCAGATCAAAGATTATTACGTCGATACCCAAGAGCTCGATTATGAAGTCGAAGTAGAGGTCATCGACCTTACTTCCCTGCAAAACCGTCTGGACAGCGGCCTGCGCACGGGCAAGAATCTGCCCGACGTCGTCGCGCTGGAAGCGGGCGCCTTCAAGCGCTACATGGACGGGGACCTGATGGAAAATCTGGACGATCTCAAGGCGGAAGTCGCGGGCGATATGTATGATTACACCATCGAAGCCGCCACCGGTGACGACGGCAGCCTGTACGCCCTCGCCACCAACGTCACGCCCGTCGTCTTTGCCTATAAGCGTCCCATCGCGAAAGCGGTGTTCGGCACGGACGACCCCGCCGAGATCCAGAAACATTTCGATACCTGGGAGCACTTCATCCAATCGGCGCGCACCCTCGACGAGGCGGGCTATAAGGTGACGTCTTCCTATATGGATATGTCCAAAGTCTTCTTCGGCGGCAGGAGCCGGGGCTGGGTGAACGAGGACAACGAACTTGTCATCGACCCCATCCTCACCGACGGCGACTACAGCCTGATGGAAGTTGCCAAGACGCTCAAAGAAGAGGATCTGACGCACGACCAGGCGGAGGCGTCCGGTACCTGGTATTCGGATATTTCCGGCGACCTCGTGTTCGGCTATTTCCAGGCGACGTGGGGCATCGAGACCAATCTCGAGCGCAACGCGGTGAGCAGCGACGGCAGCGGCGATACCTACGGCGACTGGGCGATCGTTCAGGGGCCTGCCAGCGCTTATGAAGGGGGCACCTTCCACTGCGTCGTCAAGGGCACGAATATGTTGGAAGAGGCGAAAGACCTCGTGAAATTCTTCTCCACCGACCCCACTTATCTTGAAAACTGGGCGAAGGAGAACAATGACTTCATGAACAGCAAGAGCATCATGAAGAAGCTCGCGGACGACACCACCCTTGCGAGCGAATTCCTCGGCGGGCAGAACCCGTACAGCATCTATATCGCAGCGGCGGAGAACATCAATGGTTCCATCATCACCCAGTATGACTCCACCATCAATGCGCAGTTCAAGAGCTGGGCGACCAACTATGCCGAAGGCGGCCTCGAGGGCGCCACGACGATCGCCGCCGCGGTCGACGAGTTCAAAGCGGCTCTCAAGAACATCTATCAGGACATCACCATTTCCTGACGGAACAAGGGGGAGAACGAGAAGTGGAAGAATTGAAAAGAGATTTTTCCGCAGCGGCCGAAACGGAAAGCGGAGGGGCGCAGGCCTCTTCGCTCTCTCCGTCCGGGCGGAAAAAGAAGAAGTTCAAGTGGGACGTAAACTATTACGGTATCCTCTTTGTTATCCCGTTTTTTGTCGTTTACGCGATCTTTTCCGCGTATCCGATGGTGTATTCCATCTTTCTGAGCCTGACGGACTATGCGGGCTATAACCGCGACATCAACGTCATCGGCTTTGAAAACTTCACCTATCTTCTGGACCAGCCCCGTTTTTGGCAGGCCTTCCTCAATACCGTGCTCATGTTTTTGATGACCTTCGCCCCGCAGCTGTGCTTCGGCCTGCTCTTTGCGGCGATGTTCACCAGCAAGACGTACAAAATGAAGCTCAAAGGTATGTTCAAGGGGGTCTACTATCTGCCGAACATCATCACGGCGACTTCCGTCGCGGTCATGTTCTACACCCTGTTCCAACAGAGCAGCGGCGGTATGTGGCGGGTCCTTATCCAGCTCGGCATCATCGAAGACGGCTACAACCTCTACCTGCATGAATGGCCTTCCCGCATCCTGGTGGCGTTCATCTCTTTCTGGCAGTGGTTCGGCAGCACGATGGTCACCCTCTCCGCGGGTATCCTCGGCATCAATCCCGCCGTATATGAAGCGGCGGAACTGGACGGGGCGAACCAGCGCGACGTGTTTTTCCGCATCACCTTGCCCATCATCCGCCCGATCGTGGTCTATTGCGTCGTCACATCCACCATTGGCGGCCTGCAGGGCTTCGACATCGCCTACCTCTTCCTCGGCGGCGGGCCTTCCCTTTCGGGCGGCAGGAACGCGACCGAGACGATCGCCGTCTATATCTATAAGATGGCGTTCGATACGGGCGGCGAGATGAAGTACAACGTCGCGTCGGCGGCGAGCGTGTATCTGTTTATCGTCTGCATGGTCGTGAGCGTGCTCTTGTTCCGCCTGACCAACGTCAACGAGGAAAAACAGGCGAAACGCGCGGAAAAGAGGATCTGGGGAGGTGAGCGCGCATGAATAAAGAAGCCGAGATCCGGCGTCAGGCGCGCCGCGTAGTGCCCCTTTCGCAGCGGGTGAAGCATACCGTCGTGCAGACGCTCATCTATATTTTCTGCTCGGTCATGCTCCTCGTCTGCGTGATGCCTATCTGGCTGCTCTTCGTCGACGCGACCCGTTCGACCACGCAGATCAACCAGGGTATGTCCCTTTTGCCCAGCCGCTATTTCGGCATGAACTGGAAGACGCTGATGGATCACGATTTCCCGATCGTGAGCGCGTTCTTCAACAGCGTGATCATCAGTTTCTGTTCCACGGGCCTTAGCCTGTACTTTTCGGCGCTGACGGCGTATGCCTTCGTCGCCTATAGGTATAAAGGGCAGAACGTCTTGTACTCCATCATCCTCATGCTGATGATGATCCCCGGGCAGCTGTCCATGATCGGCTTTTATAAGCTCGTCGTCGATCTGAACATCTACGACACTTATGTGCCGCTCATCATTCCCGCCATCGCGGGCCCCGGCTCGGTGTTCTTCTTCAAGCAGTATTTCAACGCGAATTTCTCCAAAGACGTCGTCGAAGCGGCGCGTATCGACGGGGCGGGCGAGTTCCGCATCTACAATACGATGGTCATCCCGAGCATCGTCCCCGCCATCGCGACGCAGGCGATCTTCGGCATCGTCGGTTCCTGGAACAACTACATGGGCCCGTTGATGTTGATCTCTTCGACGGAAAAATTCACTTTCCCGATGATCGTACAGCTCTTAAAGACGGACCGCTACAATACCGACCTCGGGGCAATGGCGCTCGGTGTCTTCATGACCATCGTGCCGCTGCTCGTCATTTACGCCATCTTCTCGCGTGTCATCATCAACGGCATCGCGATCGGCGGCGGAAAAGAATAAATTTATCAAGAGGGGAATCAATCATGAGATTCAAACGTATCCTTTCGCTCTCTTTGGCTGCCGTGCTCGGCGCGGGCGCGCTGGCGCTCGCGGGCTGCGACAGCGGCGAAAAGAAGCTCAAAGACTACTATGCCGACTATTTCAAGGTCGGCTGTACGATGAACTACGGTATGCAGCCGTCGTATGACGACATTGCGAGCGAGTTCAACTCCATGACCTGCGAAAACGAGATGAAGTGGGAGGCGCTCGAGCCCGAAGAAGGGGAGTTCACCTTCAACGTGGCGGACAACATGGTCGAATTTGCCGAAGAGCACGGCATGGCGGTGCGCGGGCACT
>CALWCR010000070.1 GCA_944376445.1 uncultured Clostridia bacterium
TTGAGGATGGAACCGGAGCCGTACATATTCTTGATATTGATGATACCGATGCCGCGAAGCTCCATGAAGTAGCGGATCATTTCGGGCGAAGAGCCGAAGAGCTTGTCGCCGACCCGCTTGATGATGACGCTGTCGTCCGCAACGAGGCGGTGTCCGCGCTTGATGAGTTCGATCGCCGTCTCGCTCTTGCCGATACCGCTGTGCCCCGTGAGGAGGATGCCGACGCCCGAAACGTCCATCAGAACGCCGTGCATGCTCGTCTGCGGAGAGAGCCGCTTGTTCAGATAAAAGAAGAGGTCGTTCATGACGACGGTCGTCACTTTGTCCGTGCGGAGGATGGGACAGCCCGTCAGGCGCGCCTCTTCGATGAGTTCATGTAAGACGGGAAGGTCGCGCGAAAGGATGATGCACGGGATCTCCGGATAGGAAAGCAGTTCCTTGATCCGCTCCTGCCTCAGTTCGCAGGGCAGCGAGCGCAGATATTCGTATTCGAGATTGCCGAAAATGAGGATGCGCGAAGAATCGAAATACTTGAAGAACCCTGCCAGCTGCAGCCCCGGGCGCGTCACGCTGTAGGAAGAGAGGGTGACCCTTCCCCGCCCCGCGTAGACGATCTCCAATTCGAGGTCGCTGCAAAATTTTTCCAGTAAGACAACTTCCTTCTCGTTCATATATTTTCCCCCAGACCGAATTTCCTAATGACATAACCGACGCCGTCCTCATCGCAGCTGCGCGTGACAAAATCCGCCGCCTCCTTGATGGCGGGCACGCCGTTGGACACGGCGACCCCCAGCCCCGCTTTGCGGATCATCGGTATATCATTGTAATTGTCGCCTATTGCCGCCGTTTTGTCAAGCGGAATGCGATAATAATCGGATAAAAATGCGAGCGCGCCCCCTTTATTGCAGTCAAAGGAAGTCACCTCCACGAGAAAATCAGAGCTGGACGTGACGTCGAAGCGGCCTTTGAACTTTTCCGCCGCCGCGCCGTACACCCGCGCGTTGTCTTCCGCCGCGTTCATCGCCAAAACTTTCTGCGGGCAGATATTCTTTTCCAAAACGAACGACGCGATGTCCTCGCCCGTGACGATGCCACTCACCCCGCAAATGGATTCATACATCCGCTTATATTCGTCGTCGCGGTTCATATACACGTTGTCGCCGTCATAGACGTGGATATGACGCTCAAGATCCTGAAAATAGCGGCAGATCCCGACGGCGTCGCCGTTTTCGATGCGCACGTCGCGCAATATCTTTCCGCTCTCGATGTCGGCGATGACCGCCCCTTGATACGCCGCCACCAGCCCGGAAAGCCCGAGCTTTTTGGCATACGGCAAAATGGAAGAGAGCATACGCCCCGTGCAGAAGGCGAAAATGCCGCCCGCGGCGATATATTCTTTGACGGCGCGGATATTCCCTTCGGAAATGCCGCCCTCGCTCCTTCTGAGCGTGCCGTCAAAATCGGATACGATCAGTCCGTATGAAAGGCTCATTATAATTTTTCCTCGAAATAATTTTTGATCCTGGCGGCGAGCGACGGGCTGATGCCCTCCACCGAAGCGAGCGCCGCCTCGTCCGCGCGCATGATCTTGTCCAGCGTGCCGAACTTATCCATGAGCGCGCGCCTCTTGGCTTTCCCGATCCCTTCGATCTCCGTAAGGACGGAAGCGAGCGCGTTTTTGCTGTGGATGTTCCGAAAATAGGTGATGGCAAAGCGGTGCGCCTCGTCGCGGATGCGCTGGAGCATTTGCAGGCAGTAATCCCGCTTGCCGAGCAGCACACCTTCCTTGGAAGAGAGGGTGAAGATCTCGGCGTCCGCCGTGTCAAGAAAGATTAGGTCTATATCCCTTACGCCAGCCTCGTCAAAGATCTCCTTGACCGCAGAAAGCTGGCCCTTGCCGCCGTCGATGATGATAAGATCGGGCTTTGCAAAGCGCTCTTCCTCTTCGCTCCCCAGCTTTGCCAGGCGGCGCTTTAAAACTTCCTGCAAACTCGCAAAGTCGTTGGCGCCCTCCACCGTGCGGATGCGGAAGCGGCGGTAACTCGCCCTGTCCGCCTCTCCGTCTATGAATACGACCATCGAACCGACTTTGTCGACGCCGCTGATGTTGGAAATATCGTAACACTCCATCCGCCGCGGATAGCGGGAAAGCCCCAGCACTTCTTTGAGCCGTGCGCAGGCGTTTTTGGTCATGTCCTCTTTGTGGCGGATCTTGTCGAGCGACTTTTCCAAATATTCGCGCGCGTTGTTCTCCGCCATCGACACCAGCTGCCTGCGTATCCCCTGTTTGGGCAGCGTGACGGTGACCCTCTTCATGAACTTCTCGGCAAAGTACTCTTCCAGCAGCCTGTCTTCCACAAAGTCCTGCGCCACGATCTCGTCGGGCAGCCCGTGCTGCGCATAATATTGCAGGAGAAAGCCCGAGACCGCCTCCCCGTCCGATGAGGCGCTCTCCGCGGGGAAGGTGCTCGCCCCCTGCATGATGCCGCGGCGGATGATGAGGATGTTGATCGCCGCGTACATATTGTTGCTGACATAGGCGACGACGTCCGCATTGAGGTCGCGGTTGAGGGAAGTGATGCGCTTGAGTCTGATCTTATCGAGCATAGCGAGCTTGTTCTTGCAGTCGAGCGCCAGCTCAAATTCTTCCGCCTCGGCATAGGCGCTCATTTTTTCTTGCAGAAGTTTTTCGACCTCTCCTTCCTCCCCGTCGAGAAAGCGCATCGCCCGTCTGACCCGCTCGCCGTATTCTTCTTCGCTGCACAGATGCGCACAGGGAGCGGGGCAGCGCCCGATATGATAATTGAGACAGGGCTTTTTCGGCTTTGCCCCGATCGAGACCGAGCAGGTACGCACGCCGAACGCCATGTTGACGATCTCCAAAACGTCCTTCACCCGCACTCCGCCCATATACGGGCCGAAATATTTGCTGCCCTTTCGCAGCTTGCGCGAAACGGAAAAGGCGGGATATTTTTCGGAAATGCCGACGCGGATATAGGGATACGTCTTGTCGTCTTTTAAGAGGATGTTATATTTTGGTGTATATTTTTTGATGAGGTTGTTTTCGAGCGCGAGCGCGTCGATCTCGGACTTGGTGATGATATAATAAAAATCCGCGATGTTGGAGACCATCGCCATCACTTTGTCCGTCTTTGCGGAGGCGTGAAAATACTGCCGCACCCTGTTTTTCAGGTTGCGCGCCTTGCCGACGTAAATGACGTTTTTGTCTGCGTCGAGCATGATATATACGCCCGGATCGTCGGGCAGAAGCCTGAGCTTTTCCTGTATCTCGTTCATAACCGTCCGCCGTGGCTGCACGCCTGTATTTATTATACAATATTTGCGCGTTTTTTGCAATAAAAAAGAGCACCGTCGCCGCCGCCCTTTTTCAATATCCCAAAAACTCCACCCCTTTCAACAGCACGTCGTTCACAGTCTCGTTCTTCAAACTGTAAAAGATGACTTTGCCCAGCCGCTCCGCCTTGACGATCCCCACGTTTTTCAGATACCTGAGCTGATGAGATACGGTCGTCTGATTGATTCCGAGCACGCGGGAAATATCCGTCACGCAAAGTTCGGAGATCGCCAGCGCCGACAGGATGCGAAGGCGCGTCCCGTCCGCAAAGATGGAAAAAAAGTCGACGAGCCCTTCGAGTATCTCCCCCTGCGGCACATACTCTTCCACGAGAGAGCGCGTTCTCCCGTCCAAAAGCAACGATTCCGTCATGATCCCTCCCCGCGGCGTTTCCGCCGCCCTCTCTGCCGAAGTCAAGGGATACGCGCCGCCGTATGCCCGTAAAAATGCGGCGCTTTTCCCTTCCCGCATTACAGTATAAGCCGCATACGCGCATATGTCAATATCTGCCATATCGGAAGTTTTGGCGAAAAAGCACCACTTTTGCCGTATTTTGAAGATTTTGTACTTTCACCGATGTCCCGCGCCTCTTTTTACAAAAAATGTGCGGGCGGGGGCGCTTCGCATAATGCGAAGCGCCCCCGCCCGCCGAACAAATCAGACGATCTTTTTGACCGTATAGCCCGCGTCCTCGACCGCTTTGACGAGCACTTCGTCCGCCGCTTCCGTCTCGACGATCGCACGCTTCTTTTTCAGTTCGACGCGCGCCTTGACACCTTCGAGCGCATTGAGCGCATTCTCCACGCGCGCGGCGCAGTGCATACAGCTCATCCCTTCAATGGTCATGATCTTTTGCATTTTTCCTTCTCCTTTGCCGTTTAAGGCGGATCTGATATTTTGCTTGGGCTTGAAGCGCATGAGCCGCAAGGCGTTCGTGACGACGAAAACCGAGCTTATGCTCATCGCCAACGCGCCGAACATGGGGCTGAGCACGACGCCAAGAGGATAGAGGACGCCCGCCGCGACCGGGATGCACAGCAGATTGTAGATGAAAGCCCAAAACAGATTTTCTTTGATATTGCGCACCGCCGCTTTGCTTAAATCGACGGCGGCGTTGACCGCCCTGAGGTCGCCCCCGACGAGCACGATGTCCGCCGAGCCGATGGCGACGTCCGTCCCGTTCCCCATGGCGATGCCGACGTCCGCCTCCTTCAAAGCGGGCGAATCGTTGATCCCGTCGCCGACCATAGCGGTCACAGCCGTATTTTTGCTTTCGATGACGGCGTTCAGCTTGTCTTCGGGCAAAACTTCGGAGATCACCTTTGCGATACCGACCCGCGCCGCGACCGCGTTGGCGGCGCCCGCCCCGTCTCCCGTGAGCATGACGGGCTCGATCCCGCGGGCGAAAAGCCCTGCGACTGCCTCCGCGCTCCCCTCTTTGAGGGTATCCGCCGCCGCAAACAGCGCCGCGAGCTTGTCTTTGACGGCAAAGTACAGCACCGTCTTGCCGTCCGCGGCGAGTTTTTCCGCGTCGTCTTGCGCGCACGCCGCGTCGACGCCGTTTTCGCGCATCAGCCGAAGATTGCCGATCAAAAGGAGCTCTCCCACAGCCACGGCGCGCGCGCCCTGCCCGGGAAGGTAGGAAAATTCTTCCGCGCGCGGCGCGTTTGCCCCTTCCTTTTCCGCCTTTTCGATGATACACGCCGCCAGCGGGTGGTTGGAGCCCGCCTCCGCCGCAGCCGCCTTTGCCAAAACGCCTGCGCGTTCAAAGCCGTTATAGACGAGAATATCCGTGATCTGCGGCTTGCCTTCGGTGAGCGTCGCCGTCTTGTCCAGCAGCGCCCTGCCGATATTTTTCGCCTTTTGCAGCGCTTCCGCGTCTTTGAACAGGACGCCCATCGCCGCACCCCTGCCCGTCGCCGCCATGACCGCGACGGGCGTCGCCAGCCCGAGCGCGCAGGGGCAAGAAATGACGAGCACGCTGATAGACATACTGAGGATCTCGGGGATGCTCACCACCGCGGCGCCCGTTCCCCAAAGGATCATCCAGACGGCGAAGGTGAGCGCGGCGATGCCGAGCACGGCGGGCACGAAGATCCCCGCGATCTTATCCACCGTCTTTTCGATGGGAGCTTTGGAAGCGCCCGCCTCGCGCACCATGCGGACGATCTTGGACAGGACGGTGTCCTGCCCCACCTTTTCCGCGCGCACGCGCAGGACGTTCCCTTTATTGATACAGGCGCTGGTGACGCTGTCCCCTTCGCACACTTCGACGGGCACGCTCTCCCCCGTGACGGCAGATCTGTCGATAAAGGAGTTGCCCGAAAGGACGACGCCGTCCACGGGGATACTGTCTCCCTGCCGCACGAGCACGACGTCGCCGACGGCGACTTCCGCAAGGCGCAGCCGCCTCTTTATGCCGTCCCGCTCCACCGTGACGGTGTCGGGCGCGAGCTTTAAAAGTTTTTCCACTTCTTCGCCCGTCTTGCGTTTGGAACGCGCTTCCAGCCATTTGCCGAGGGTGACGAGGGTCAACACCATCGCCGCCGATTCAAAAAAGAGGTCGTTTTCGGCAAGTTCGTGCGCGTCGGCAAAGGGCATGATAAACATGACCACGACGCTGTATAGGTACGAAACGGCGGAACCGAGGCTCACGAGCGTATCCATATTGGGGACCCGCTTGAAAAGCGCTCGCACGCCGCTTTTGAAAAAGGCGAAATTGATAAAGAGCACGGGCGTCGTCAAAAGCAGCTGCATGAGCGCAAAGTTGACGGGGCTTTCGTGCATATCCCAAAAAAAGGGCAGCGGCGCGCCCGCCATATGGTGCGCCATCGTAAAATACATGAGGGGCAGCAAAAAGCAGAGAGAGACTAAAAAGCGCGTTTTGAGTTTTTTTGCCTCTTCGCCGAAGGAGTTCGCCTTCTTTTCCTCCGCGGGCGCAGACGCCGCCTTCCCGTCATCGGGCTCCGCGCCGTAGCCGAGCGCTTTGACCGCGGAAACGACGGTATCGGCGGAGACCGTCTTTTCGTCGTAATCCACCGTCATGCATTCGCCCATCAGACTGACCTCCGCGCGGCGCACCCCTTCCAATTTATTGACCGTCTTTTGGATGCCCGCCGAACAGGCTGCGCAGGTCATCCCCGTGACTTTGAACTTCTGCTCCATATAACACCGAAATCTCTACTTATAAGGTTGCAATTATTATAATATAGATATGCGCCTCCTGTCAACGGCTCCCGTACAAAAAAGCGGCGCGGCTTTTGTATCGGTATTTTTTCTTCGGAAAAAAGCCGCCCGCCGCTTGCTTTCGCCCGCGCATTCGGCTATAATAAGAAAAAAAACCGTGACGCAGCCATGTATCCGCATCATATCGCATCCATTGAGAAACTCAAAGAATATTTTCAAGGCAAGGAAGGCGTCATCGCCGCCGTTTTGGACGGTTCCATCGTCAAAGGCAACGAACGGCCGGATTCCGACGTCGACGCGATCATCGTCGTCACCCCCGAAAAATACGCCGAGCTTGCCGCGGAAAACAGACTCGCGGAAGTCATCACGGGACACTGCACCTATGAGGGCGGCTATTTCGACATCAAATACAAGACCAAAGCGCAGCTTTGCGCCGCCGCAAAACACGCGAGCGAGCCCACCCGCAACGCCTATGTCAAGGCGCAGGTCCTCTTTTCTTCAGACCCCGCCATCGCGCCCCTTGTCGCCAAGATCGCCGCCTATCCCGAACACGAACTTGCCGCCAAGGTCGAATGTTTCAACGCCGATCTGCAGCTCAATTACGGCTATTTTCTCCGCTGCGTGCCCGAAGACAACGCCTATATGCGCGCCCATCTCGCGCAGGAGATCGTATACAGCGTGTACAGGCTCATCCTCGCGGAAAACAGGGAACTTTTCCCCTGCAACAGGCGGCTGGAAGAGACGGTGGCAAAGTGCAAAAAGCGCCCCGCCGACATCCTCAAGCTCGGCGCCGCCTTCCTCAAAGAGATCACGCCCGAAAAATGCGACGCTTTCGTGCAGGCGTTCAAGGCGCAAACCGCGCTGCCGCTGTGCGACGACGTGAGCCAAAACTGCTCCCTCTATGTCAAATACTATGAGGATTGGTGGAACGAAGAGCGCCCGCCCTTCCCCAACGAATGGTAAACGGCTGCCCGCCCCCCCCCGCAAAGCGCCGAAAACACCGAACGTCTTCCCCGCGCCCGTTTTGCGCCGCGCAAAAAGCGGAGCATTTGTGCGGGGCATATTTTTTGCGCCGCCCGGCGCGCACTTTTTTGCACAACGCGGCGCGCACTTTTTTGCGCCCGAAAAGCGCCGTTTTTTTGCGCCGCGCTCCGCACGGTGCAGCACGTTTTATCATGCGCCGCAAGGAAAAATGCTTTCCGCTTCGCGGCAATACGATGACAAAAGCCCGCGGCACGAGCCGCGGGCTTTTCTGTCTGTTTTTACTTGGATTCTTCGGTATTGATGACCTCTTTGCCGTCATAATAGCCGCATTTTTTGCAGACCTTATGCGCTTCTTTGAGTTCGTGGCAATGCGGGCATTCGACGAGCGTAGGCGCCGCAGCCTTGAAGTTCGCATATCTCGTATTCGTCCTCTGCTTGGACTGTTTGGACTTAGGTACCGCCATCTTCTATACACCTCTTTTCCGTAATTTGATTTTGCGCTTAAATCGACTTATAAAGTATATAATATTTAATGCGCTTTGTCAACTTTTTTTTCCATCTTTTCCGTCAATTCGCAAAAAACCGTTTCATCGACGAAGCCGACGGAAAAGACTTTGGCATATTCCCCCACGCAGATGTCGAGAGAACAGTTTTTCAGGCGGGAAGAGATAAAATTCCGCCCCGCGACGGCGCCCTGGATATCCGCATAGCGCACAAAGAGTGTATTTTCCGCCGTCACGCCGTACACAAAAACGGCGAGCGTATCGCCGAGCGCATATCTTCCGCGAAGAAAGAGGCACAAAAGCGCCGCGGCGGGGATGAGGAGCAAAAAGAGCATGAAGGGCGTCAAAAAGACGGCGAGGATGACGACGGCGGCAACATACCAAAGGAGATATTCCGTATACGGCAGGATGCCGCGCATTCCGCCGTATCTGCCTTTGCCCGTGAACTGCCTGTCGGGAAACACCGACCCCACGATCGCTTCGGCGCACGCCCGCGGCATGAGGAAGGGAAAATAATTGACGTCAGAGACCCCTTTCGCCTTTTGCCGCGACTCCGCGCGCACGCGGCAGACGCCGAACAGCTTTTCGATAAAGCTCTGGCGCACGTTGACGGCGAGGATACTGCTGAAATAGAGGGACTGGCTGGTGCGGGAAAGTTTTCCGTAAGAGATATTGAATTTGTCCGCTTCGATCTTTACCGTATGCCCCGCATAGCGGATGAGAAGATAGACGCAGCGCCCGATCCCCGCGATGAGAAGCACGCCGAACAGCGCCGCGAGCCCGTAGAGGAAATAGGCGCCGTCTTTGCCCAAAAGATGAAAGACGGCGGGCAGCGTAGCCGCCGAGGCGAGCAAAAACAAAACGGCGATGCGCGCGATGTACGCCGCAAAGCAGACGTATTTGTCCTTTCCCGAGACGATACGGATGCGCACGGGCGACGGCTCTTCCACGACGGGCAGCGCGTCTAAAAATTCGCGCGCGTCCGAAGCGGACAGATAGACGGCAAAACTTCCGCTGCGCGTTTCCAGCAAGATCTTATGCGTCTTGACGATGCGGCTGAGCGCCCCTTCGTGTTCGCGCACGCTCGTGATCTCGGAAAAACGCACGCGGCGCATCCCCTTCCCGTAGCGAAACAGCAGCCCGTCCTCCGTAACGGCGACGACGGGCTTTTTTTCCGTCAGTTTGAAAAAGACGAAAAAGATGGCGGACACGCCCAGTGCGATCGCAAACACTGCCGCAATTTCCGCGGCGGTCATGTCCCAGATCCCGCCGACCATCAAATTGTCCGCCCAGAAAGCGACAAGGAGGGAGAGCAGGAACACCCCCAGCGTATAAAAGACGACCCTGTGACGGCTCAGATTGAAAATTTTATTGGTTTGCGTCGGTAAGTTTTCGTTCGTCATGAAGATCCTCAAAGTAAGAAAGCGCCGCCGCCGCGGCTTCGCGGGAAAGACGGCGCAGCGTGAATTTTCCCGAACCGCAGAGGATGCGGATGTCGTATACGGCGTCCGCGTCCGACAAAAAGCGGATTGCGGAAGCGCCGCTGCCTTCGTATTCCTGCACCCTGCCGCCCACATTTTTCTTGTTGAAATACCGCTTGACGCGCACGGTCAGCGCGTCCGAATAGCGGATGACGGCGAGTTTGCGGCAGCAGAGACCGCAGCGCACGCGGATGGCGTTCTCTGAAACGGAAAAGGCGTAGCGGGAAGCGTAGCAAAGCCCGTTCGCGAGCACAAAGACTCCGTCCGCGGCGAGCGCGGCGACGGTCAGAACGAGAAAGACGTCCCAAAAGCCCGACGACACGAACATCATGACCGCGAGCACCGCGGGCACCGCCAGAAGGCAGCCGAAGGCGATCCACGTCGCCTTCCGCACCTTAGCCGCGCCCGCGGCGTTCAGATAGACAAATCCTTCTTCTCGTACCATCAGTGCACAAGTTCCTTCGTCTCGCGCGCGATGACGAGCTCTTCGTTGGTCGGGATGACGAGCACGCGCACCTTGGAATCCTTGCCCGTGATCTCGTGGATGTTGCCGTCGTTTTTCTGCCTGTTGCGCTCTTCGTCGATGGAAATGCCGAAGAAATCCATCTCTTCGCAGACCGCTTTGCGCACTTGCCAGGTATTTTCGCCGATGCCCGCGGTGAACACGAGGCAATCCAGCCCGTCCATTGCGGCCGCATAGGAGCCGATATATTTCTTCACGCAATAAGCGAACATATCGAGTGCGAGCTTGGCGCGTTCGTTGCCCTCCGCCGCCGCTTTGGTCAGATCGCGGAAGTCGCTGGAAACGCCCGAAACGCCCGCGACGCCGCACTGTTTATTGAGATAATTGACGCAGTCGAGCACCGAATAATTTTTCTTCGCCGCGAGATATTCGAGCACGGCGGGGTCGATGTCGCCCGAGCGGGTGCCCATGGGCACGCCCGCGAGCGGCGTAAAGCCCATGCTCGTATCCACGCACTTGCCCCCCTTCACGGCGCTGATGGAAGAGCCGCCGCCGAGATGGCAGGTGACGATCTTGGTCTTTTCCGCGGGAACGCCGAGATATTTGATCGCTTCCTGGGACACATATTTATGGCTGGTGCCGTGGAAGCCGTATTTGCGGATCTTGAAGTTTTTATAGTCTTCGT
The DNA here is from genome assembly GCA_944376445.1 of uncultured Clostridia bacterium. Taxonomy (GTDB): domain Bacteria; phylum Bacillota; class Clostridia; order Christensenellales; family Borkfalkiaceae; genus Borkfalkia. Next base: position 10,658 of record CALWCR010000070.1, read on the forward strand.
AATCGATCGCGTACATATAGGCGTGCGGCGGCATGGTGGCGTGGAACGCCGTGTCAAAGACGAGCGCCATCGGCGTTTCGGGCATGACTTCCCTGCACGCTTCGATGCCGAGGATGTTGGCGGGCATATGCAGAGGCCCGAGCTCCGCGTTCTTTTTGCAGATCGCCAGAACTTCGTCCGTCAAAAGGACGGACCCGTCAAAATCGCCGCCGCTGTGGAGCACCCTGTGCCCGACCGCGTCGATCTCGGACATGGACTTGATCACGCCGTATTCGGGATGGACGAGCGCCTGCAGGACGAGCTGCATGGCGACCTTGTGGTTGGGCATATCCTGTTCGATGTCCGTCTCGCCCTTTTCCGTCTTATGCGTAAGTTTGGAACCGCGGATGCCGATGCGTTCGCACCCGCCTTTGACGATGACCTTTTCGGTGTCCATATCGAACAGCTGATATTTGAGGGAAGAGCTCCCCGCGTTCACGACCAGAATCTTCATTGTTTGTTTACCCCTTTGCTTGATTTTATACTTTTTGTCTTTTATCCGTCACATCTGCGTCTGCAGCGCCGTGATGGCGATGGTCGCCACGATGTCCTGCCATTTGCAGCCGCGCGAAAGGTCGTTGATCGGCTTGGCAAAGCCCTGGCAGACGGGCCCGATCGCCTGGAAGCCGCCCAAACGCTCGGTCAGTTTATAGCCGATGTTGCCCGCGTCGAGATCGGGGAAAATGAGCACGTTCGCGTGCCCCGCGACTTTGGAGGCGGGCGCCTTGGATTTGGCGACGGTCGGCACGATCGCCGCGTCCAGCTGCAATTCGCCGTCGATATTCAGATCGGGCGCTTTTTCCTTGGCGAGGGTGAGCGCGGCGGTCACTTTGTCGATGTCGGCGTGCTTGGCGCTCCCTTTGGTCGAGAAGGAAAGCATCGCCACGCGCGGCTCGATCCCCGCGATCGTCTTGGCGGTCTTGGCGGAGATGATTGCAATGTCCGAAAGCTGTTCGCTCGTCGGGTTTTCGTTGAGCCCGCAGTCGGAATAAATGAACACGCCGTCTTCGCAATATTGGTTGCCTTCGGGCGGCGCCACCATCAGAAAGCAGCTGGATACGAGGGGCACGCCGGGCGCGGCTTTGACAATCTGCAGCCCGGGGCGCAGCGTATTGGCGGTGGAATGGCAGGCGCCCGAAACGAGCCCGTCCGCGTCGCCCGCTTTGACCATGAGAACGCCGAAATAGGTATTATCGTAAGAGAGTTTGTCCGCTTCTTCCTCGCTCATCCCCTTCGCCTTGCGCAGCGCATAAAGGAGAGCGGCGTACTCCGCACGCTTTTCGCTCTTGGCGGGATCGACGATATTGACCCCCGTAAGGTCCACCCCGGGATTCGCCTTTTCGATCTCGTCGCGTGAGCCGAGCAGCGTGATCTTGGCGATCTTCTGCTTCGCGGCTTCCGAAGCCGCCTTCACCGCGCGGGGATCTTCCCCTTCGGGTAAGACGATGTGCTTGTTCAAAGCGGCGGCGCGCTTTTTCACGCCCGCAAGGAACTTGCCGTCCTCTTCTTCCGTTAAAGAAGAGATCTTTTCTTTGATCTTGTCAAAAAAACCTGCCATAAAATCCAAACCTCTTATCGCTTTATTTTTTGCCGTTTTTGGTGTATAATTCGGATAGAAGGCGGCAAAGCCCTCCGATCCCGCCGTACCGCGGCACTTCTGCATATCATTATATAATATAAAATCTCAAAAGTAAAGGTTTTGATCGAAAAAATGAAAATTTGCGCCATTATCTCCGAATACAACCCCTTTCACAACGGGCACGCCTACCTCATCTCGCAGGCGAAAAAAGAAAGCGGCTGCGACGCGCTCGTCTGCGTGATGAGCGGGAATTTCACCCAGCGCGGCGAACCCGCCGTCCTTGAAAAACATCTGCGCGCAAGGCACGCCGTGCTCGCGGGGGCGGACGCGGTCATCGAACTTCCCGCCGTCTTCGCCACGGCGCCCGCGGAGCTCTTCGCCAAAGGTGCGGTTCACCTTTTGAGCGCGATCCCCTCTTTTTCCTGCCTCGCCTTCGGCTGCGAAAGCGGAACGCGGGAGGATTTTGCCTCTGCGGCTTCGGCGTGCGCCGCCGAGAGCGAAAAAATGCGCGGCGCGATCCGCGAGAAACTCAAAAAAGGGATGAGCCTTATCCGCGCCCGCCATGAAGCCGCGGCGGAAACGGGAGAACTTCCCGCCCCCATGCTCGCCACGCCGAACAACGTCCTCGGCGTGGAATACACCAAGGCGCTCCTGCAGGAAGGCTGTGCGGCAGACGTTTTGCCCGTTTTGCGCAAGGGCGGCGCGCACGCGGACGAAAAGATCGGCGGCGCGCTCTCTTCCTCCACCGCCATCCGCGCCGCTTTGCGCGAAGGCAGGCCGCGCGCCGTGAAAAAATGCGTCCCCGGTTTTGTGTTTGAAGACTTGAAGTGCGCGCCCGATCTTTCCCGCTATAAAGAGATCGCCGTCTTTTCTGCCCTCACCCGCCCCGCCGCGGAGATGAAGCGCATCACGGACTGCACGGAAGGGCTGGAAAACCGCATCAAGGCGCTCGCGAAGGGCAATCCCGAATACGACCTTCTCATCGAAAAGACGACGACCAGGCGGTATATCTCCTCCCGCATCCGCCGCATCCTCGCCGCGTCCGTGCTCGGCATCGAAAACGCCCTCGTGCAAAAGAGCCTGAAAAACAAGCTGTATCTCAACATCCTCGCCGTCAATAAAGAACGGGCGGGCGCGCTCCTTTCCGAGCTCAGGCACGCAGGCTTCCCCCTCCTCGTGCGGGCGGGCGACGAAAACGCCCTTTCCCGCGCCGCGGCGGAATGCTATGAAAAGGACCGCCTCGCCGAAGACGTCTACGCCTTTGTCACCGCTTCGCCCGCCCGCGGCGGCAGGACGCTGTTCGTGTGATCTTTCGGCAACTTCCGCCGCTTTTCAGCATTTACGGGCGGGCGCGCCCCTCTCGCCGAAACCTTTTCGCGCCGCGGCGCGTTTGCCCGCCCCCGCTCGCCGCGGGCGCGCAGGCAAAGGGCGCGCAGATACGGAGGTCGCAGACAAAAAGTTCTTCGCAGGCAAAGGGCGCAGCCCGCGGGAAAAATT
>CALWCR010000071.1 GCA_944376445.1 uncultured Clostridia bacterium
AAGTATGAAAGAATATATAGACCCGTTTACGGGAGAGCCGGTACAAAAGAGCAAGTAAAAGCAGCCACCGAGAGGTGGCCGCTGAAAATTTGTTGCGATTGCCGGAAAATTCGAGCACGAGTAGTGCCGCCGGTACCATGCGCTTGAAGCGCCTAATCAAGCCACCGGCTCAGCCGGTGGTACATGACTCGCGCGATGCGCCCTCGGGGCAAGAATAGACGTGCCGAAGGGGTGGCATCGCGCGGCGCGCCCTTTGCTGAGAAAATCGGCCGAACGATTGACAGCTTTGCATATCGATGGTAGAATAAAAATGTAATAAAGTCATGCGCCGTGCCCAAAAGCGCGGCGCGCGAAAAGGAGGGGAGCGCCATGCTTTGACAAAGTGCCGTGTATTTTCAAATAATAAAACGGGAGAAATCGATATGAAAAGAAAAATGTTTGCCGTGCTTGCGGCAATATGCCTTGTGCTTGTAGCGCTCTTTGCCGTGGGGTGCGGTAAAGACGATTTGCGTTCGCAAGTGGACAGGCTGCAGCAGCAGCTCGAGCAATTGACGGAGGAAAAAGACAAACTGGCAGAGGAAAACGAGCAGCTTGCAGGCGAAAAGGGGGATCTTTCCGGCGATCTTGCGCAGCTGCAGGAAATGTTCTCCGCCCTCGAAGAGGAAAACGCCATGACTTTAGAGCAGTTAGCGGCCTTGCAGCTTAAGTTAAAGAAAATATCGGAAATAGATTGGATGTCTGAAAAAAAGTCTTATTGGATTAAAAGCGTCTGTGTCTATATTTTGAGAGAAAATGCCGATGTGCAGTTTCGGCCCGAAGATTTTTTGCCTGTCGAAATCAGAGAGGTCGATCTTGATATGAGTGGGCATAAATTTGTTCAATATCGATTGCGCTTGGCAAACCCCGGGCTCAAAGAGGTTGCGGACGCACTCATACAGCTGAATAGTATGGAATTTATCGCTTGGGCAGACTTGAGCTATGGAATAAGCGGTGCTTGATCGTAAATAAAAAGGAGGAAAATATATGAAAAGTAAGTTGTATAATTTGGCGATCGTTATTTTGAGCGCGTTGTTCTTGTTGGTGGCGGCAGCGACGGTGTTTATCCTGTCGAACAGCCGCACGGTATATGCGGCAGCCGCAGCGCGTTAAAAAGCCGCAGCGGCTTTATAAGGTCCTCATCGGGCGTTTATCCGCGGTAGAAAAAGTCTCCCTCGGAACGTTCGGGGGAGACCTTTATTTATAGTCGTTTTTTGAGCGCCGCACGGGCGCCGTTTTTTGCCGTTTTTTTGTGCGCCGCGCGGGCGCCGTTTATAGCCGTTTTTTGAGCGCCGCACGGGCGCTTTTTTTATACGTTGAAGCGGAAGAGAACGACGTCGCCGTCCTTCATGACATATTCCTTGCCTTCCGAACGCACTTTGCCCTTTTCCTTGGCGGCGTTGTAGCTGCCGCATTCGAGGAGGGTCGCGTAATCGACGACTTCGGCGCGGATAAAGCCCTTTTCAAAGTCGGTGTGGCTCTTGCCCGCCGCCTGCGGCGCTTTGGTGCCTTTGGTGATGGTCCAGGCGCGCGTCTCCTTTTCGCCCGCGGTCAGATAGCTGATGAGCCCGAGCAGGGAATAGGATTTTTTGATGAGGCGGGAAAGCCCGCTCTCTTTGAGCCCGAGCTCTTCCAAAAACATCTGCGCTTCCTCTGCGGGCAGGGCGGAAAGTTCTTCCTCCGTCTTGGCGCAGATGACGAGCACTTCGGAGCCCTCTTTGGCGGCAAATTCTTCCACCGCCTTCACATACGGCAGAGCCGCGTCCGCTTTGCCCATGTCCTTTTCGGAGATGTTCGCGGCATAAATGACGGGTTTGGAAGTCAAGAGGAAGAGATCGCGCATTTCTTCCTTTTCCTCATCCGAAAGCTGCATCGTGCGCGCGCATTCCTCTTTGCCGAGATGATCGAGCACCTTCTGCAAAAATTCCGCCTCCGCGAGGAATTTTTTATCCCCGCCCTTGGCAGAGTTTTTGGCGCGGTCCAGCCGCTTTTGCACCGTTTCCATGTCGGCGAGGATGAGTTCGAGGTTGATGGTCGTGATGTCGCGCACGGGATCGACCGTGTTTTCGACGTGGGTCACGTTTTCGTCGTCGAAGCAGCGCACCACGTGCACGATGGCGTCCACTTCGCGGATATGCGAGAGGAATTTATTGCCGAGCCCTTCTCCCTTGGACGCGCCCTTAACGAGCCCCGCGATGTCGACGAATTCGATGACGGCGGGGGTGATCTTTTTGCTGTCATACAGGGCGGCGAGCTTATCCAGCCGCTCGTCGGGCACCGCCACGACGCCGACGTTGGGTTCGATGGTGCAGAAGGGGTAATTCGCCGCTTCCGCGCCCGCGTGCGTGATGGCGTTGAAGAGGGTGGATTTGCCTACGTTGGGCAGGCCGACTACTCCGAGTTTCATGATGGGTAAAGTCCTTTGCGGTTATTTTTCACCGCATATTATAATACAATTTCCGAAATAGTCAAAATAAATGGCGGGAAAAACGCGAAAAAGTTGTCAAAATGCGCAAAATGTGCTACACTTAACGTCAGTAATCAAAGAGAGGTCGTTATGGATTTCAAAAGGCACATCGCCGCAAGGATCGGCGCGGAAGGACTTTCCGAAGACGAACTGTACTCTAAGCTCGCCCTGCCTCCCAACACGGAGATGGGTGATTTCGCGCTGCCCTGTTTCAGGCTCGCCAAAACGCTGCGCAAGCCGCCCGTGCGCATCGCGGAAGAGATACGCGACGGCTATCCCGCAGACGACGCGCTCGTCAAAGAGGTGACGGCGGTCAACGGCTACGTCAATTTCAAGATCGACCGCGCTTTCTGGGCGCAGGAGACGCTCGGCGAAGTGCTCAAAAAGCGGGAACGCTACGGCGCTTCATCGGAAGGGGCGGGCAAGGTGGTCTGTATCGACTATTCTTCCGTCAATATCGCCAAACCCTTCCATATCGGGCACCTTTCCACCACCGTGCTCGGCAGCGCGCTCTATAAACTGCATAAATTCCTCGGATACGAACCCGTCGGCATCAATCATCTCGGCGACTACGGCACCCAGTTCGGCAAGCTCATCTCCGCCTATAAGCGCTGGGGCAGCCGCGAAGAGATCGAAAAAGGAGGCCTGCGCGCCCTCAACGCGCTGTATGTGCGCTTCCACGAAGAGGCGGAAAAAGACCCCGCCCTCGAAGACGAGGCGCGCGCCTTCTTCAAAAAGATCGAAGACAAGGACGCGGAGAGCGTGGCGCTCTTTGAGTGGTTCAAAGAGCTCACCCTCAAAGACGTGGGCAGGATCTACGACCTTCTCGACGTACATTTCGACAGCTGGGCGGGGGAGAGCTTTTATAACGACAAGATGCAGCCCGTCGTGGACGAACTGCGCGAAAAGGGGCTGCTCAAAGAGAGCGACGGCGCGCAGATCGTCGACCTCGAGGCATACGGTATGCCGCCCTGCATCATCCTGCGTTCGGACGGCGCTTCCCTCTACGCCACCCGCGACATCGCCGCCGCCATCTACCGCAAAGACACATACGATTTTTATAAATGCCTGTATGTCGTCGCCTACCAGCAGAACCTGCACTTCAAGCAGTTTTTCAAAGTGCTGGAACTGATGGGCAAGGAATGGGCGAAAGACCTCATCCACGTCGCCTACGGCATGGTCTCTTTGGAGGAAGGGGCCATGTCCACCCGCAAAGGGAGGGTGGTGTATCTTGAAGACGTCATCGCCCGCTGTATCGAAAAGGCGCGCGCGATCATCGCCGAAAAGAATCCTTCCCTCGAAAACAAAGACGAGATCGCCAAGACGGTCGGCGTCGGCGCGGTCATCTTCGGCGCCCTCTATAACAGCAAGATCAAAGACATCACATTCTCCTACGACAAGGTGCTGAATTTTGAAGGGGAGACGAGCTGTTACGTGCAGTACACCTGCGCCCGCGCGAACAGCGTGCTCATGAAGGGGGGCAGCGCCCGCGGATATGCCGCGCAGGAAGTGCTCCCGCAGGAGTTTGAAGTCATAAAACAGCTCTCCGATTTCCCCGCCGTCCTGCACGAGGCGCTCGAAAAGTACGAGCCGAGCTATATCGCCCGCTACGCCGTCGACCTCGCGCAGAAATACAATAAATTTTATTTCGACTGTAAGATCCTCGGCGCGGCGGAAGGGGAAAAGAATTTCCGCCTCGCCCTGACGGAAGCGACGCTCATCACCCTCAAAAACGCCCTTTCCCTTCTCGGGATCGGCGTGCCCGAAAAGATGTGACGCCTGCAAAAGGAGCGCGCTATGCTCAAAGCGGTACTTTTCGATCTGGACGGGACGGTGCTCGACACCCTGCCCGATCTCAACGCCTGCATGAACGCGGCGCTGCAAAAATTCGGCTGTCCGCCCCTTTCGGCGGAGGAGACGCGCCGCTATATCGGCCACGGGGGGCTGCAATTCGCGCAGCTCGCGCTGCCTTTGGAGCGGCGCGGCGAAGCGGAGTACTTCTATAAAAATATCTACTGCCCCATCCATTTCGCCTGCAAAAATCAACTGACGAAGCCCTTCCCCGGGGAGGCGGAGTGCCTTTTGCGGCTTAGGGAAGCGGGCATACGGCTCGCCGTCGTCACCAACAAATCGCAGACGGCGGCGGACGCGCTCGCAAAGACCCTTTTGCAGCCGTTCGGTTTTTCCGTCGTCATCGGCAACCGCGACGGGATGCCCGTAAAGCCCGACCCCGCGGGGGCGCGCCTCGCCCTGTCCTCGCTCGGCGTCGGGGCGGAAGAGGCGGCGTTCGTCGGCGACGGGGATACCGACGTGCAGACGGCGAAAAACGCGGGGATGCGCTCGGTGAGCGTCCTTTGGGGCTATCGTACCCGCGGCGAACTTGCGGCGGCGGGGGCGGAACGCTTTGCCGAAAATTTTGCCGCGCTCGGCGATATTTTGCTGGAAATGCGTTAAATTTCGCCTCTATGCCGGGGTCGGGGGCTGTGTGCGGATTTCGGCGGCTTTCGGCAGCGCATGAATTTCGGGGAAATATTGACAATTTCCCGTATCCGTGTTACAATAAAAACATCAAAAAATGCCGTGCGCGGCGAAAGGCAGGTCATCATGGAATATACGGTATCGGCAGACGAGATCAAGCGGGTCAAAGGGCTCGGTTTTTTGCAGGACAAACGCTATCCCGACGTTTTTAACGCGCGCGTCATCACGACGAACGGCAAGATCACCGCGCAGCAGGCGCGCGCTATCGCCGACGCGGCGGAAAAGTTCGGTTCGGGCTGCGTCGCCATGACGGTGCGCCTGACCATCGAAGTGCAGGGCATCAAATATGAAAACATCGAGCCGTTTTGCGCCTATCTCGCGGAATTCGGCCTGCACACGGGCGGCACGGGCAAAAAGGTGCGCCCCGTCGTTTCCTGCAAGGGGACGACCTGCCAGTACGGGCTCATTGACACTTTCGCTCTTTCCGAAAAGATCCATAAGCGCTTTTACGAGGGGATGCGCGGGCTCACTTTGCCGCACAAGTTCAAGATCGCGGTCGGCGGTTGCCCGAACAACTGCGTCAAGCCCGACCTCAACGACCTCGGCGTGATCGGGCAGAGGGTACCCACCGTCTATCTCGATAAATGCCGCGGCTGTAAAAAATGCCGCGTGGAGGCGGCTTGCCCGATCAAGATCGCCCATCTGGAAGAGGGGAAGATCGTCATCTCTCCCGAAGCGTGCAACCACTGCGGCAGATGCAAAAATATGTGCCCGTTCGGCGCGGTCACGGACTATCGCGACGGGTATAAGATCTATCTCGGCGGCAGATGGGGCAAGCGTGTCGCGCAGGGCCGCGCCATGAGCAGGATATTCACTTCCGAAGAGGAGGTCATGGAGATCATCGAGCGCGCCATCGCGCTTTTCCGCGACGAGGGCGTGGACGGCGAGCGGTTCGCCGATACGGTCGCCCGCCTCGGGTTTGAAGAGGTGGAAAAGAGGCTTTTGGGCTGAAAAAGACGGAGGAGCCTTGCGGGGCTCCTCTTTTTACGGTGCGCGCAGCCGTCTGCGCGGCGGGGGCGTATATGCGTTGTCTGTCTCTCGATCATCATAGGGCGGGGGTCGCCGTCAGGCGGGCCTTCGCTTTTTCTGCGGCGGAACGCGCCGCCGCCGTCAGGCGGTTTGCGGGCAAAGGGGGCTGCGTCGCGCTCGTCACCTGCAACAGGACGGAGTTTTATTTTGCCTGTTCCGAAGAAGAGGCTGCGTCCCTTCTCGGGTTCGGCAGGGCGGAGCGCGCCCTTTTTTCCCCGATCGAGGGCGCCGAAGAGCACCTTTTCCGCCTGGCGGCGGGGCTCGAATCCATGCTCGTCGGCGAAGACGAGATCCTCGGCCAGCTGAAAAACGCCTATGAGGAGTCGCGCCTTGCGGGCGGGGCGGAGGGGCTGCACGCGCCCTTTCAGGCGGCGCTCGCCTGCGGCAGGCGGGTGCGCGGCGAAACGAAGATCTCTTCCTTCGCATCCTCTTTGGCGACGCTGGCGGCAAACGAGGTGTTCCGCTTCAAAAGCGGGGAAAAGCGGGTGCTCCTCGTCGGCGCGACGGGCAAGATCGGCACTTCCGTTTTAAAAAATCTGCTCGCCAAGAAGGACGTGCGCGTCGTCGCCACTTCGAGAAGGCACGGCTTTTGCGCCGCGGCGGAAGGGGCGGAGCGGGCAGATTATGAGGACAGATACAAGCTGTTGGACGGGGCGGACGCGGTGATCTCCTGCACGGCGTCGCAGCATATCGTCTTCGAGGCGGAAAAGACGGCGGCGGCGCTGCACGGCGAGAAGGAACGCCTCTTTATCGACCTCGCCGTTCCGCCCGACATCGACCCGCGCGTGGGCGGTATGCGCGGCTGCAGTCTCGTGGATGTGGACGGTTTTTTTGCCGCCGCAAAGGAAAATAACCGCAAAAAGCGGGCGGCGGCGGAAGCGGCGGAAAAGATCGTGGCGGAGTGTTTGGCGGAATATCTTGCGGATGAGGCGGCGCGGCGGCTGCTGCCGCGGCTTTTGCGGCTGCCCGAAGGGGAGAAGAGGGCGGCGTTTGCCCTCCGCAAGGCGGATCCCGCACGGTTTTTGCGCTATTGCGAACGGTTGGAGGGCGGAAAATGAAGTGTTTTCCTTTCATGATCGATATCGAAGGGCGGCGCTGCCTCCTCGTCGGCGGCGGCGAAGTCGCGCGGCGCAAGGCAGAGAAGCTGCTCCCCTTCGGCGTCAGGCTCGAAGTGTGCGCGCATACGGCCTGCGCGGCGCTCGCGCCTTTTCATAAATACCGCGAATATCTGCCGTCGCTGCTGAACGGGGCGGCGTTCGTCGTCGCGGCGACGGACGACGGCGCGCTCAACGCGCGCGTGGCGGAGGACTGCCGCGCCCGCGGTATCCTCGTAAACTGCGCGGACGACAGGGAAAACTGCGATTTCTTTTTTCCGGCGCTCATCTCGCGCGTTACCGTGGCTGTCGGGTTATCGACGGGCGGCGCGTCGCCCGCGCTGGCGGCGGCGCTGCGTGCCCGTATCGAGGCGCTTTTGCCGCGCGATCTGGACGAAATCGCAGGGCGGGCGGCCGCCCTAAGAGGAACGCAGGGGTATGCGCCCTTTATCGAAAGCGCCTTCAAGGGGGATAAAGATGAAAACGATTAAGCTCGGCACCCGCGCTTCCCGCCTCGCGCTCGCGCAGGCGTCGCTCGCCGCGGCGGCATTTGCCCGCGCGGGGTATGCGGCGGAGATCGTCACCGTCCGCACCCGCGGCGATGCCGACCTTTCTTCTTCCCTTTCCGTGATCGGGCGGGGGGCGTTCACCGACGTCTTTTCCGCAATGATCGAAAGTGGGGAGATCGACGCCGCCGTGCATTCGGCAAAAGATCTGCCGACGGGTGCGGAGAAGGACGGGTTTTATTGCCTTGCGCGCGAGGACGCGCGCGACGTGCTCGTCATGGCGGAGGGGCGCGCGCTTTGCAGGGTCGGCACCGGTTCGCCGCGGCGTGCCGCGGCGGTCAAAAAGCTGTACCCGCAGGCGGAAGTTTTGCCCGTGCGCGGCAACGTGGATACGCGGCTGAAAAAGCTCTTTGCGGGGGAGTTCGACGCCCTCGTCCTGGCGGCGGCGGGGTTGAAACGGCTCGCCCTGCTGCGGGGAGAGCGCCTGTTTTTTGAAGGGAAGGAGGCAAGAGTGCGCTTTCTTTCCCCCGAAGAATGCGTCCCCGCGGCGTGCCAGGGGATCATCGCGATAGAGGGGAAGGCGGGCGCGCTCGTCAACGACGAAGAGACGCGCCTTGCCGCCATGGCGGAACGGGCGGCGCAGCGCGCGCTCGGCGGTGACTGCACGGGCGGCGCGGGCGCATATCTTTGCGGCGGCGTGCTCTATGTGCAAAAGGAAGGGCGCAGCGCGCATCTTCCTTATTGCGGGGAAGAGAGCGTGGCGGCGCTCATAAAGGAGCTGGGATGAACAGGGTCTGTCTGGTCGGCGCGGGCGTGGGCGCGGGGCTTATCACCCTGCGCGGGGCGGCGCTCGTAAAAGAATGCGACTGTATCGTCTATGACAGTTTGTTAAACGAGGAGATACTCTCGCTCGTCAAGCCCGGCTGCGTGAAAATTTTTGCGGGCAAGCGGGCGGGCGAACACGCCATGCGGCAGGAAGAGATCTCCGCCCTGCTGGTGCAATGCGGCAGAAAATATCCGCTCACCGTGCGGCTCAAGGGGGGAGACCCCTATGTCTTTGGCAGGGGCGGAGAAGAGATGGCGGCGCTGAAAAGCGCGGGCGTATGGGCGGAAAGCGTGCCCGGCGTCACGAGCGCGGTCGCTGCGGCGGAATTGGCGGGCATTCCCGTCACCCACAGGGGGCTCTCACGCGGGGTGCATATCGTCACGGCGCACACGGCGGATAAAATGCCCGATTTTGCGGCGCTCGCCAAGGAGAGGGATACCCTCGTTTTTCTGATGGGGAAGGCGAACGCCGCCGCGGCGGCGGAGGGGCTCATCGCGGGCGGCATGGACCCGGAAACGCCCGCAGCCGCCGTTTCCGCGGCGGGCTCGGCGAAGATGCAGGCGCTGCGCGGCAAGTTGAGAGAGCTGCCGCAAATGGCGGCGGCGCTGGAGGCGCCCCTCGTTTTTGCCGTCGGGAGCGTGTGCGCGCTCGATCTTCGCGCGCCCTGCGCGGGCAGGATGATCGTCACGGGCACAAAGGGGCATACGGACAGGCTTTCGGCCGCCTTCGCGGCGCTCGGCGTGCGCGCGGACGCCTTTCCCTATATGCGCCTCATCCCTTTGCCTATCGCGGATATTTTCGCGCGGGTGCAAAAAAAACGCTGGCTCGTCTTTACGTCGGCAAACGGCGTGGAAATTTTCTTTTCGCGGGCGAAAGAGGAGGCGGACTTTCGGGCGTTCGCGGATAAAAAATTCGCGGTCATCGGGCCCGCCACGGCAAGCGCGCTGAAAAATTTCGGTTTTCGCGCCGACTTCATGCCGCGCGAATACACTTGCGCGGCGCTGGCGGCGGGCTTGCGGGAAGCGGGTGTTCCGCGGGAAGAGGCGCTGCTTCTGCGCTCGGCGGAGGGGGATCCCGTCCTCGCGGAGGCGGGCGAACAGGCGGATCTTTACCGCACGCAGACAGACGAAGCGCTGCTTGCCGCGGCATATGCGGCGCTCGGGCAGGCGGACGGCATTACCTTTTCTTCCGCGGCTGGCGCGCGGGCGTTCCTGCAAAGATACGCCCTGCCCGCGGGCGTGCGGGTGGCTGCGATCGGTCAAGAGACGGCGCGCGCCGCGGCGGCGTTCGGCGTCAAGGCGATCGTAGCAAAGAGCGCCTGCGCCCAAAGCCTTGCCGAGGCCGCCGCACGATTCAAGGAGGAACCATGATCAGATTAAGGAGGCTGCGCGCGAGCGCGGCGCTGCGGGAACTTGCCGCAGAGACGCATACCGACGTAAAAAAATTGATCTACCCCGTCTTTGTCACCTTCGGGGAAGGGGGCAGGCAAGAGGTGCCTTCCATGCCGGGGGTATACCGCTATGCGGCGGACGGGCTCGCTTCTTTGGCGGAAGAAGTCTTTGCCGCGGGGATTGCGGGGATCATGCTCTTCGGCATCCCCGAACATAAAGACGAAGCGGGCAGCGGCGCCTATGACAGGGAAGGCCCTGTGCCGCGCGCCATCCGTTTTCTGAAACAATATTTTGCCGAAAAGGGGAGGTCTTTTCTCCTCATCGCGGATATATGCCTTTGCGAATACACTTCGCACGGGCATTGCGGCGTGACGGGCGAAGGCAGCATAGACAACGACCGCTCCCTGCCGCTGTACGCCAAGGCGGCGCTTACGGCGGCGGAGGCGGGCGCGGATATGGTCGCGCCTTCTTCGATGGCGGACGGCGCCGTCGGCGCCATCCGCGCCGCGCTGGACGGGGCGGGGTATACCTCCCTTCCCGTCATGGGCTACAGCGCCAAGTTCGCTTCCGCATTTTACGGCCCTTTCCGCGACGCGGCGGATTCCTCTCCGCAGTTCGGCGACAGAAAGGGGTATCAGATGGACCCGCGCAACGGACGGGAGGCGATGCTGGAGCTGGACGCGGATGAAAAAGAGGGCGCGGACATCCTCATGGTCAAGCCCGCGCTCGCCTATCTCGACCTCGTTTCCCGCGCGCGGGCGCGCACCTGCCGCCCCCTCGCCGTCTATAACGTGAGCGGGGAATACGCCATGGTCAAGGCGGCGGCGCAGGCGGGGTGGCTGGACGAGAAAAAGACGGTCGCAGAGATCATGACCGCTTTCTTCCGCGCGGGGGCGGACATCGTCATCACCTATCACGCCCTCGATTATGCCGCCTGGCTGCGGGAGGGGGAAGTATGAGCCGCTCTTCAAAGATGTATAAACAGGCGTGTAAAGTGATGCCGGGCGGGGTCTCTTCGCCCGTGCGCGCCTTTCAAAGCGTCGGGCGGGAGCCCCTCTTCATCTCTTCGGGAAAGGGGGCATATATCGAAGACGCGGACGGCAGGCGGTACATCGACTACGTCATGAGCTGGGGCCCGCTCATTTTGGGCCACGCGCGGGAGGAAGTCGTTTCCGCAGTCACAAAAGCGGTGTCGCGCGGGCTCTCCTTCGGCGCGCCGACGGGCGCGGAGACGGAACTTGCGGAAGAGATCGCGGCGGCGACGGGCGCGGAGATGGTGCGCTTCGTCAATTCGGGCACGGAAGCGTGTATGTCCGCCGTCCGCCTCGCCCGCGGCTATACGGGCAGGGATAAGATCGTCAAATTTGAAGGCTGCTATCACGGGCATTCGGACGGGCTCCTCGTCAAGGCGGGCTCGGGCTGCCTCACGGGCGGGCTCCCCGACAGCGCGGGCGTTCCCGCGGCATACGCGGGGGAGACGCTTGTCGCCCGTTACAACGACGCGGACAGCGTGCGCGCTCTCTTTGCGGCAAACGCGGGCAAGATCGCCTGCGTCATCGTCGAGCCCGTCGCCGCGAACATGGGCGTCATCCCGCCCGCGGAAGGGTTTTTGGAGGCGCTGCGCGCCATCTGCGACCGCGAGGGGGCGCTGCTCGTCTTTGACGAAGTGATCACGGGCTTCCGCGTCGCCTACGGCGGGGCGGCGGCGCTGTACCCAGGCACGCCCGACCTTTTCGCCTTCGGCAAGATCCTGGGCCGCGGGATGCCGCTGGCGGCGTATGCGGGGCGGCGGGAGATCATGCGCTTCGTCGCGCCCGTCGGCAAAGTGTATCAGGCGGGCACACTTTCGGGCAATCCCGCGGCGACGGCGGCGGGGCTGGCGACGCTGCGTATTTTGCGCGAAGGAAAAGATGCCCTCGATCCCGCCCTCGACAGAGCGGGGGAAAAACTTGCGGCAGCGTACCGCGCGGCGGGCGTTTCCGTCAACCGCGTCGGGTCGCTCCTTACTCCCTTTTTCGCAAAGAACGCGCCTTCATGTTATGAGGAGGTCAAAAAGTGTGACCTTGCCCTCTTTTCCCGCTATTTTTCGCGTATGCTGGAAGCGGGGATCTACGTCGCGCCTTCGCAGTTCGAGGGGATGTTCGTTTCGGCGGCGCATTCCGAAGAAGATATTGCAAAAACGTGCAAAGCGGCGGCAAACGCTTGCGAAGGGCTCGCCGAAATGATACAATAAAGACAGGATAAAGGCAAAAAGGGGATTTTTCATCATGAATGCATATATCGGCATCGACCTTGGCACGAGCGGCACGAAATTTCTGCTCGTCGCGGCGGACGGGACCATTCTCGCCGAAAACACGGAGACGTATGACGTCATGTATCCCGAAAGCGGCTGGAGCGAACAGCGCCCCGAGGACTGGCTCGCGGCGGCAAAGCGGGGGCTGAAGACCCTCCTTCGCGGGCAGGACGCGGGCGCGGTCAAGGGCATCTCCTTCGGCGGGCAGATGCACGGGCTCGTCGCGCTCGACAAGGACGACAACGTCATCCGCCCCGCCATCTTGTGGAACGACGGCAGGACGGAAAAGCAGACCGCCTATTTCAACGAGATCATCGGCAGGCAGAAACTGGCGGCATATACGGGCAACATCGCCTTCGCGGGCTTTACCGCGCCCTAGATCATGTGGCTGCGGGAAAACGAACCGGAAAATTTCGCGAAGATCGCCAAGATCATGCTGCCGAAAGATTACCTCGCTTATAAACTTTCCGGGTGTTTTTGCACCGACTATTCGGACGCGAGCGGTATGCTCCTTCTGGACGTGAAAAACCGCCGCTGGTCGGAAAAGATGTGCGAGCTTTGCCATATCACCGAAAAGATGCTCCCGCGGCTGTATGAAAGTTACGAGGCGGTCGGCACGCTGAAAGGGGAGATCGCGGATGAGCTCGGCCTTTCGCGCGAAGTCAAAGTGATCGCGGGGGCGGGCGACAACGCCGCCGCCGCCGTCGGCACGGGCGTCGTGGGAGAGGGGGGCTGCAATATTTCCCTCGGCACGAGCGGCACCGTGTTCGTTTCCAGCGAAAATTATAAAGAGGACAAGATCAACGCCCTGCACAGCTTTTGCCATGCGGACGGCGGCTGGCACCTGATGGGATGCATCCTCTCGGCGGCTTCCTGCAATGCCTGGTGGTCGGATAAGATCTTGTGCACGGCGGACTATGCCAAAGAGCAAGGCGGGCTCGAAGGCCTGCTCGGCAGGAACGAAGTGTATTTCCTTCCCTATCTCATGGGGGAGCGCAGCCCGCACAACGACGTGAACGCGCGCAGCGCCTTTATCGGTATGCGCCCCGATACTTCGCGCGGGGAGATGACCCTTTCCGTGCTCGAAGGGGTCGCGTTTGCGCTCAGGGACTGCATGGAAGCTGCGAAAAAGAACGGCGTTTTGCCGGAGCGCACAAAACTTTGCGGCGGCGGGGCGAAGAGCCCGCTCTGGCGCAAGATCGTCGCGAACGTCATGAATATGCCCGTCGACATCCCGCAGACCGAGCAGGGGCCTTCTTACGGCGCGGCGATGCTGGCAATGGTCGGCTGCGGCGAATACGCGGCGGTCAAAGAGGCGGCGGAAGCGATCGTCAAGGTCAAAGAGACGGTGCTCCCCGATAAAGAGACCGCCTCCCTCTATGAAGAAAAATACAGGACGTTCACCCTCCTGTATCCCGCCCTCAAAAACGTATTCCAGAGAATGTAAACAGAGAAAAACAGGGCTCCGAAAATGCGGAGCCGGTTCCGGCGCCCGCGCGGTCTTTCCGCGCGGGCGCTCATTTTTTATATACGTTTGCGCTTTTTTTACGCCTTTTTTTGCGATTTCTGCGCTCTTTTGCCTATGCTTTGCCGCGGTAGGTCATGCCGCGGCGTTTTTTTCGCCTTGCGTATATCGCGGCGGCAGCGGAAATATATATAATGAGAAGATAAAAAGAGATTTTTTACAAAGGACGCGCCTTTTCGTCAGAAGAAGATAAATTTTGCGGGCGCGTTTCTTTTAGAATGGAGGGGAAGGCATGAAAGTCCTGTTTATGCGGCGGCGCAGCTTGATCTTTTTTGCGTTTGCCGCGCTCATCGCGGCGGCGTTGTCCGTCATACTTTCGGCGACGGGCGCCTATGCCGTCTTTACGGGCGGCACGGTGCGCAGGCTCCCCGTCTATTCGGTGGAGACGCGGGAGAAAAAGATCGCCATCACTTTCGACTGCGCCTGGGGAACGGAGCACACGGACGCCCTTTTGCAGGTTTTGGAGAGGGAGAAGGTGCGCGCGACCTTCTTCATGGTGCAGTTCTGGGCGGAAAAATACCCGGAATACGTCAAAAAGATCGGCGAAGCGGGGCACGAGATCGGCACGCACAGCGCGACCCATCCGCACATGAGCGCCCTTTCGGCGGAAAAAATGCGCGCGGAGCTGGAGAGTTCCTGTTCGGCGATCGAAAAGATCGCGGGCAGGCGGCCCGAGCTGTTCCGCCCGCCCTTCGGGGACTATAACGACAGGCTCATCCAAACGGCGGAAGAGGCGGGGCTGTATACCATCCAGTGGGACGTGGACAGCCTGGACTGGAAAGACCTTTCCGCCCAAGAGATCGCCATGCGCGTCATCGGCCGCGTGCAGAAGGGGAGCATCATCCTCTGCCACAACAACGGCGCGCACACCGCCGAGGCGCTGCCCGTCATTTTGGATACACTGAAAAACAGCGGCTATACCTTCGTGCCCGTCGGCGAGCTCATCTACCGCGAAAATTACACGATGGATGTGAACGGCAGGCAGCACCCCGCCCTCTGAGCGGGCGTCCGATCGCGGGAAAAACCTTATGGAGGATGTATATTATGAACAGTACCGAGAAGAACAACAAAGTGTTCATCATGGGCGAGATCGTGAGCGAAGCCGTCTTCTCTCACGAAGTGTACGGCGAGGGCTTTTACGAACTGAAAGTCAAAGTCATGCGCCTTTCGGGGCAGGCGGACGTTTTGCCCGTCACGGTGTCCGAGCGGCTCATCGCCGACGGCGGGCTGGAAAGAGGGGCGCGGCTGTGCGCGTTCGGGCAGTTCCGCTCCTACAACAAGCTGGAAAACGGCAGGTCCCGCCTGATGCTCACCGTGTTCGTGCGCGAGCTCGTGGACGCCGCGCCCGCGAAAAACCCCAACAGCATCGTTCTGAGCGGCTATATCTGCAAGCCGCCCGTCTACCGCACGACCCCGTTCAACCGCGAGATCGCCGACCTCCTCGTCGCGGTCAACCGCGCCTACAACAAGTCCGACTATATCCCCTGCATCGCCTGGGGCAGGAATGCACGGTTCGTCAAAAATTTACAGGTCGGCGACAAGATCGCCCTCTCGGGGCGCATCCAGAGCCGCGAATATCAGAAAAAGCTCTCCGAAACGGAGGTCAAAACGATGACGGCTTACGAAGTCTCCATCTCCAAACTCGCCGCGTTCGACAGTGCGGACGACTTTGACCTCGAACGCGAATTTTCCCTCTATACGGGGGAGCGCGACGGCAGCCGCGAAGCGGAGTACTGACGCCGCCATGCCTTTCGGCCCCCTTTCCCCCGCCCCGCGCGGGGAAATTTTTTTTGCGGCAAGAAGATTTTTATAACCGTTGACAGAAGGGCGGCGGGCGGTTATAATGGAAGAAAAAACCTCGAGGGACGATATGGCAAAAATCAAGATCTTTGCAGACAAAAACCTGAAAATAGGGGACATCGACCAAAATATCTACGGTTCCTTTTTGGAACATCTCGGCAGGGCGATCTATGAGGGTATTTATGAACCGGGGCACCCCGCCGCCGACAAAGACGGCTTCCGCGAAGACGTCATCGCGCTCATCCGCGAGCTGGGCGTTCCGCTCGTGCGCTATCCGGGCGGCAACTTCGTCTCCGGCTATGACTGGCGGGACGGCATCGGCAAACGTTCGGAGCGCAAGGCGCGGCTGGATCTTGCTTGGACGAGCGTGGAGAGCAACGAATTCGGCACGGACGAATTTATGAAGTGGTGCCAAAAGGCGGGCATTTCTCCCATGCTCGCGGTCAATATGGGCACGGGCACGCCCAAAGACGCGCTCGAACTCTTTGAATACTGCAATCACCCTTCGGGGACATACTATTCCGACCTTCGCCGCAAGAACGCCTCCGAAAAGCCTTACGGCGTCAAATACTGGTGCATCGGCAACGAGATGGACGGGCCGTGGCAGATCTGCGGGCTGGACGCGGACGAATACGGCAAGAAAGCGCTGCAGACCATGCGTATGCTGCGCTGGGCGGACGCGAAGAAGGCGGACGAAGCGGGCGCGGTCAAATTCGTCGTCTGCGGCAGCTGCAACGCGGGCATGAAGACCTATCCCGAATGGGACAGGATCGTCCTCGAACACACCTACGAAGAGACGGATTTCATCTCCATGCACCAGTATTACGAATATAAGCCCGATTCAAAAAATCCGCTCGAAGATTTTCTCGGCTGCGCGGACAGCATGAGCGACTTTATCGATACCGTCCGTTCCACCATCAATTATGTGCGCGCGAAGAAGCGTTCCAGGCGCAAGGTCTATATCAGCTTTGACGAATGGAACATCTGGACGCAGAGCGCCGAGCGCACCGAACCCGACTGGATCAAGGCGCCGCACATCCTCGAAGACGTCTATACCTTCCGCGATATGCTCGTTTTCGGCGGCATGATGAACGCGCTTTTGAACAATGCGGACGTCGTCAAAGCGGCGTGCCTGGCGCAGCTGGTCAACGTCATCGCGCCCATCGTCACGCAAAAGGGCGGCCCCGCCATCCGCCAGACCACCTTCTATCCCTTCCGCTACGTCTCTCAGAACGGCAGAGGGGAGACCATCCGTTCCATCTCCACGAGCGGGGAGTTCGATACGGAGCGCGGCAAGGCGCGCTTCATCAACGAGGCGGTCACGCACGACCCCGCAAAGCGCGAAGTCTGCGTCTTCCTCTGCAACTATTCGCAAAAGGCGGAGGAGGTCGAACTGGAGCTGCGCTCGTTCGGCGATCTCACCTGCAAGCAGTTCGTCTCCATCACGAGCAACGATCTCGACGCGGCGAATACCTTCGCCCGCCCCGAGGCGGTGCTCCCCGAAGAGCGCGAGCCCGTGCCCGTCAAGGGCGGCAGCATTGCCGACGTCAAACTTGCGGGCATGAGCTGGAATTTCCTGCGCTTTGCCTATTGATCGTTCCTTTCGGCGCGGGGCGCGGCGTTTGCCGCGCCCCGCGCTTTTGCGTTTCGCCGAAAAGTGCGCTTTTTCGCGCAGACGTATCATTTTTTTCGCGTCGCCGCGCTGTATACTGTAACGGAAAACAAACGCGCGTGAGGTATGCCCGTGGCAAGGAAGATCGTCTTTACATCCGGAAAGGGCGGCGTCGGCAAGACGACCGTCGCCGTCGATCTCGGCGTCTGCCTCTCCCTTGCGGGGGAGAAGGTGCTGCTTGCCGACACCGATTTCGGGCTCAACAACATCGACGTCGTCTGCGGGGTGGAGCGCATCCATTACGACATCGTCGACGTCATAGAGGGGCGCTGCCGCGCCAAACAGGCGCTCGTCATGCACCCGCTCTGGCATAACCTCTACATACTCGCTTCCAACCATTCCGACCCGCAGAAATACATCTCGCCGCAGGCGGTCCGCCTCGTTCTGGACGGGCTGTCGCACGCCTTCGATTATATCCTCATCGACTGCCCCGCGGGGATCGAAGGGGGCTTCCACCGCGCCGTCGCCTCGGCGGACGAGGCGGTCGTGGTGACGACGCCGCACGTTTCCGCCCTCCGCGACGCGGACAGGACGATCTCCGTACTCAAAAGTTACCGCCTCAAAAGCGTGGAGCTGATCGTCAACATGGTGCGCGGGGATATGGTCGCGGACGGGGAAGTGCTTTCTCCGCCCGAGATCGCAAACATTTTGAAAACCCCCCTTCTCGGCGTCATCCCGCAAGACGACGGCATCTTTTTAGGGGAGCGCTTTGCGGGCGGCGGCAAAAAGGCGTTCCGTATGCTCGCGGGCAACGTGATGAAGGGCACGCGGCGCATTTATAACGCCGCGGGCAGATACGGCGGGTTTTTCGGCAGCATCCGCAGGAGCCTAAAAAAGAATCTCTGAAAGGAGGATAAAAGGGGATGAGAAGACTTGCAGACAGCGCGCAGCGCGCGCTCGACGTTTTGGAGCGGGAAAACGCCGTCCTTTCCGCCGAATGCGAAAAGATCGCCGCGCGCGACGTGGCGCGCACCCTCTCCGAGTTTTTCGAGCTTGCGGGAGACATCGCCCTGAAAGTGGAGAAAAAGGGCAAGATCGTCATCACCGTCTATGCCGAGGCGGAAAAGGTCAAGCCCTTCGGCGTTCTTTGAGGAAAACCATATTTAGGATAAATTTATGAAAAATACACAATATATAGTGTATATCGCCAAACTGTTGCAAAAGCGACAGTTTTTTTTCATAAAACTGCTATAATATATAGGAATCTCAAAAAAGGGAAGGTCACATCATGCAGGTCATCAAAAGGGACGGTTCCGTCGTCGGGTACGACAGGAACAAGATCGCCGTCGCGATCGGAAAAGCAAATGCGGAAATGGAGAGCAAAGAGCGCGCTTCCGATGCGGAAGTGGGCGAGATCCTCGCCTTTATCGAGGGCAAAAAGAAGAAGAGGATGCTCGTGGAGGACATTCAGGACATCATCGAGCAAAAGCTCATGGAAAAGGGGCACTATGCGCTCGCCAAGACGTATATCCTCTACCGCTATAACCGCGCGCTCGTCAGAAAGGCGAACACGACGGACGAGGCGATCCTGAGCCTCATCAGCAATTCCAATAAAGACGTCATGGAGGAGAACTCCAACAAAAACGCGCTCGCCGCGGCGACGCAGCGCGATCTGATCGCGGGGGAAGTGTCCAAAGACCTCACCCGCCGCATTTTGCTGCCCGAAAAGATCTCCAAGGCGCACGACGAGGGCATTTTGCATTTCCACGACGCCGACTATTTCGTCCAGCCCATCTTCAACTGCTGCCTCATCAACATCGAAGATATGCTCGACAACGGCACCGTCATGAACGGGAAGATGATCGAAAGCCCCAAAAGTTTTCAGGTCGCCTGCACCGTCGTCACCCAGATCATCGCCGCCGTCGCCTGCTCCCAGTACGGCGGGCAGTCGGTGGATATGCGCCATCTCGGCAAATACCTCCGCATCAGCCGCAAAAAATTTGAAGATCATTTCCGCACGGCTTGCCCCGAACTTACGGAAGACGAGATCAAAAAACTTGTGGACGACCGCATAAAAGACGAACTCAAGAGCGGCGTGCAGACCATCCAGTACCAGATCAACACCCTCATGACCACCAACGGGCAGTCGCCGTTCGTCACCCTCTTTTTGTATCTCGACAAGGAGGACGAATACCTCGAAGAGAACGCCGAGATCGTCACCGAGATCCTCCGCCAGCGGTATGAAGGGATCAAGAACGAGAAGGGGGTCTACATCACGCCCGCCTTCCCCAAACTCGTGTATGTGCTCGACGAGATCAACTGCCTCAAAGGCGGCAAATACGACTATGTGACCGAACTTGCCGTCAAGTGCTCGTCCAAGCGGCTGTATCCCGACTATATTTCCGCCAAAAAGATGCGCGAGATCTACGAGGGCAACGTGTTCAGCCCGATGGGCTGCCGCTCCTTCCTTTCTCCCTGGAAGGACGAAAACGGCAACTATAAGTTTGAAGGCCGCTTCAACCAGAGGGTCGTCTCCATCAACCTTCCGCAGATCGGCATTCTCGCCGCGGGGGATGAGGAGAAGTTCTGGAAGTTGTTCGACGAGCGGCTGGAGCTGTGCCGCGAAGCGCTCATGTGCCGCCACCGCGCCCTGCTCGGCACCAAGAGCGACGTTTCGCCCATCCACTGGCAGTACGGCGCCATCGCCCGCCTCGAAAAGGGGGAGACGATCGACAAACTGCTCATGAACGGTTATTCCACCCTCTCTCTCGGCTATATCGGGCTGTATGAGGTGACAAAACTCATGAAGGGCGTCCCGCAGACCCATCCAGACGGGGAGGCGTTCGCCCTCCGCGTCATGCAGCATATGCGGGACAAGACGGACGCCTGGAAAAAGGAGACGGGGCTCGGCTTCGCGCTCTACGGCACGCCCGCAGAATCCCTCTGCTACCGCTTTGCGCGCATAGACAAGGAGCGCTTCGGCACCATCGAAGACGTCACCGACAAGGGGTATTATACCAACTCCTATCACGTCGATGTGCGCGAACATATCGACGCTTTCTCCAAATTTTCCTTTGAAGCGCAATTCCAGCGCATCTCGTCGGGCGGCTGCATCTCCTATGTCGAGATCCCCAATATGCAGAACAATCTCGAGGCGATGCAGGAGATCGTCAAGTTTATCTACGACAATATCCAGTATGCGGAGTTCAACACCAAGAGCGACTACTGCCATGTCTGCGGCTACGACGGGGAGATCGTCATCAACGACGACAATGAATGGGAATGCCCCAACTGCCACAATAAGGACCACCGCAAGATGAACGTCACCCGCCGCACCTGCGGGTACCTCGGGGAAAACTTCTGGAATCTCGGCAAGACGAAGGAGATCAAGGCGCGCGTCCTGCACCTATAAAGGCGCCGATAAAAGGGCGGCGGAAGGTTTTAGAGGCTTTTTTCGGGAAAAAATTTTGCACGGGGGTTGCATACCCGCGCAAAGTGTGTTACAATAAAACTCGTTCAAGGGGCGCTCCATGT
Organism: uncultured Clostridia bacterium; assembly: GCA_944376445.1. Classification (GTDB taxonomy): domain Bacteria; phylum Bacillota; class Clostridia; order Christensenellales; family Borkfalkiaceae; genus Borkfalkia. Next base: position 20,652 of record CALWCR010000071.1, read on the forward strand.
ATTACGCGACCATCAAAAAACATGACGTGGCGAACGGCGTCGGCGTGCGCGTTTCGCTGTTCGTCAGCGGCTGCACCCACCGCTGCAAGGGCTGTTTCAATGCCGAAGCGTGGGATTTTTCCTACGGCAGCCCGTATACGGAAGAGACCGAGCGGGAAGTGCTCGAGGCGGCGGATAAGAGCTATATCGCGGGGCTTTCCCTCTTGGGCGGAGAACCGTTTGAACCGCAGAACCAGCGCGCGCTTTTGCCTCTTTTGCGCAAATTCCGCGCCCGTTTTCCGCAAAAAGACGTCTGGTGCTATACGGGATACACGCTGGATAAAGATCTGCGCCCGGGCGGAAGGGCGTATTGCGAGGCGACGGAGGAGATGCTTTCCCTTCTTGACGTCGCCGTGGACGGCGAATTTGTCGAGGCGCAGAAAGATCTGAAGCTCCGCTTCCGCGGCTCTTCCAACCAGCGCATCATCGACGTGCCCCGCACGCTCGCCGCGGGCGAGGTGCGGCTCTGGAAGGAGGGCTGCTATTGAGCGCCTTTTTTCCCGTTCCCGAAAGATAAGGAGGTAATTTTTATGCAGACCATCCCTTTGAAAATCAAAAAACTGATGCCCGAGGCGAAACTGCCCGTGTACGGCAGTGCGAACGCGGCGGGAGCGGACTTGTTCGCCCTTGCGGAAGCGCCCGTGCGCATCGCTGCGCACGACACGGCGGTCATCCATACGGGTATCGCTTTGGAGATCCCCGAAGGATACGTCGGGCTCATTTTCGCGCGCAGCGGGCTCGCCACGAGGAAGGGGCTCGCGCCCGCCAACAAGGTCGGCGTCATCGACAGCGATTACCGCGGCGAGATCCGCGTCGCCTTGCACAATCACACCAAATACGAACAGAGCATAGACCCGTTCGAGCGGGTGGCGCAGCTCGTGGTCATGCCCTATGCCATGGCGGAATTTATCGAAACGGACGTTTTGAGCGACACCGAGCGGGGCGAGGGCGGCTTCGGTTCCACGGGCAAGTGAGCGGCTTTTTTTGCAGGCAAGGTTGTTGGCCGCGGCGCGTTTTGCGCTTCGGAAAATAATAAATCGATCATAAAAGGAGAACAGTTATGGCAAAGTATGTTTGCACCGTGTGCGGATATGAGTATGACGAAGCGACGGGCGATCCCGATAACGGCATCGCACCCGGCACGAAATGGGAGGACATTCCCGAAGAATTTACCTGCCCTCTCTGCGGCGTAGGCAAAGATCAGTTTGAACAGGCGTAAAAAATACGGGCGAATACCGCAAAAAGGTATGCGCCCGTATTTTTTAT